>JAJRSE010000057.1 GCA_024278955.1 Planctomycetota bacterium
AGCATCGGAAGCCCCGTTAGCTTGCATTTTCCGCTTTGCTCTTCCCAAAGTGAGCACAGGAAGTCGTAGAAGACCTCGCTGGACGAAAACCCCATAAGTTCCTTGTTCTTCACGACCCGCTCAACCGTCTGCCCGTTGGCGTTACCTGCGCGATTGATCACGCCTTGAGCCAGGTCAATCATGGCTGCCTTCAAGTCACCCGGTCGGCGTAAGCCCTGTTGCTGCATTTGCTCGATCTTCTGCGGCAAACGCACCATCACCCAGAGAAATGAGTGTGCGTCGATCAGGCTGACGCCGTTCATTCCGATCCATTCGCGTAGCGCGGCTTGAACCGAGCCTACTGCCCTAACAAAATCCTGATAATTCTCCCATGAGCATCGCCCAGTGGTCCGCACATTTACCCCGAGTTGCTCGAATGCCTTATCGAATGTGGTGGTACCGATTGGCAAAAACCGGTCGTCATCGAAAATGTAGAAAAGATACGCGATCAAGCTGTAGCGGCGACCAATCAGATCGACGAGGTTGTCGAGAATTTCACCGGGCTCTCGCCGCACGCGAAAAAGGTCGAAAACATGACGCTCGAAGCGCTGTCTTTCCTGACCTGTTCCAAGTTTAGCGCGAAGTTGGTTCGTCTCACTTGGCTGATTGAATCGTGGCTCCCACGGAACGAGGTTATTCCTTATGTCCTGATTTTCCTTGATCTCAATCGAACGGATTACCGCCTCAAGGATCCTACCACTGCCGATGTCGTCGGCGACCCACGAGTCCGCCCGAAGTCGTTCGATCGCGATCTGCCGGATGGTTGGCTTGTAGCTCTCCCATTTGCCGAGAACGCCTGTCGTGAATGATACGAATTGGCTGCCGTTGTACTCATGCAGGTCTTCGTCAAACTTTTTGAAGACCTTGATGAACCGGTTTTTTTCCAGCATTTTCATTCCTAGGGTTGCCCTCAACCGGGGTTTAGATCCCGGAGAGGCGTATCTAACTGTTACTGCCTTTGCTGTAGTTAAACAGGTTCACGCTAAACACCGCAAGGCGAGAGAGATTACCACACCAGGGCTAACAAGAGACTTGCGTGTAAACTCCGCTATTCGAAGCCGACATTGACTTAACGAGAACAAACGACCGTTTCGTCCACACAGCACCAGTTCGATACATTCGCGTCAATGTCAGCTCTAGGGGTCATTAGTCACGGTTCCCATTTCCTGCATTCCCGGTTCAGCGTGTTTGCCAACGCAACCATTTTGCGCAGAACCGCTGTTATTGCGGCTGGACTTGTTGTACCTACCTGCCCTTCACCAATCTGGACCGGCCAATCCGCCTTGGAGGCCTGCCAATAACAGCCGTCACGGGCAGCAGCACCATAAGCGTCACTTTCATAGATTCGCTGCATGGGGATCAGTCAAACACGATCACGTTGCGCCGCGATTTACCGGCTTTGGTATCGGCAATTGCTTCGTTGATCTGCTCCAGCGGATAGCGGTTGGAAACCAGTTCGTCCAGCTTCAGCCGCCCTTGTTGATACATTTCAATCAGCCAGGGAATATCCCGTTTCAACACTGTATCGCCCATCAAGGATCCTTTGATCGACTGGCTGAGTGCCGAGAGGATCACCGGCTCATAGCTGGCTTTGGCACCGGAGGGCGGCATGCCGACCATGATCATCTGGCCGCGCGGGGCCAGAAAACGCGGCGCGGTTTCGAACACGGAAATCGCGCCAACGGTGACAAACACAAA
>JAJRSE010000058.1 GCA_024278955.1 Planctomycetota bacterium
CCACCGGTCCGCTCGAAGGGACCAACAACAAAATAAAAACCATGAAACGACAAGCCTACGGATTTCGCGATCATGAATTCTTCAAACTCAAAATCCTCGCCCTCCATCAAACTAAGTACGCTTTAGTCGGATGAACCATATATTTGTCGATCGCAGCGAAGAGAACGGTGTCCGGCTTGTTGCTGCCTTGCGTGAGCTTGGTTTTGCTCTGACCTTGGTACAAGCCGAGGAAATCGAACGTGGCAAGGATTTTGTTCAGCTAAAAAACGGTCCCTTCGATCTTGACTTGATCTTTGCTCCCGATGGCATCGAAAAATTTGAGGAAGCTTGGCAACGACGTATCGAAGTCGAGGGGTTTAATGTTTGCCATATCGATGACATCATCGCGAGCAAAGAATCGAGCGGTCGAGCTAAGGATCTCGAATCGTTGCCACGCTTAAAGTCATTCCGCAAGTACTGGCTAGAGCGGGAAGGTTCGTAGCCTCTATCTGTCCTCCTCTGCTGCTACAGGTGCTTCGGGGACAAACGAGGTTTTAGTTGCTTTTCATTATTCGATCTTTTCTTTTTGTACGGCGGCTTTACGTCTCCAGTTGGCGGCTTCTTTTTCGTCATCAGCTTTTTCGAGTATTTCGGCGATTGCTGTGTAGGCTTCAGCTAGGAGAGCTGGATCGAAGGGGTCTTCCGCCTCGGTCAATCGTTTTCGGAACGATTCGATCTTTTCTGTCACTCCGGGCAAAGCACAGACACGCTGGCCTTCGCGTGTAGAGCAACCGAAGATAACGCCAGCAAGCTTATCCCAGTCGCCTAGCATTTCGGTCCCCTTAGGCTGTACGACGAGCCGGACACTTTTTGTCTCGCCGACTACTAAGTGGATTTTGCGTCTGCGTGTCCCTAGAAGAATCGGCGATTCGTATTCATCGCTGTTGATGTAGATCCCTTCTTTTCCACCAGGAAGTTGAAGAGTAACGCGCCCAGTCACATCCGTCTTTTCAGAAAAGAGGTGTGGGAAAACCTCATCAACCGCTTTCTCGTAGCTCCGTACCTTAAGCAACCGTTCGCTCCGAACGAGAGGGCTGCAATAAACTTGCGAACCACTATTCCACCAGCCAACATTGGGGCTTGAACCTACTTCCAGACCGGAAACGGGATTGCCTACTTGATCAACAACTTCAACAACACATTTCACAAGAGGCGTCATCGAGACTACAATAGGCTCTGATCCCGTAGGCTCGAAAACTTGCGGACGAGTGAAGGGGTCGGTCTTTGGGTCACGAGGATTTTTAACGACTTTGGGTGCGGAACCTGACGTAGCATGGAAACCATCGCACAGTGCGATAAGCTGAATCGCCTCGCCATCAGGCCAGCTTTCGATAACAAAGGTACCATCTTGCTGAACCGGTGCCCAAGTATTCCACCCTACTACGTCAGACGTCGTTGGAGGTAACGACCATACTTTAACTCGCCCATTTAGTACGGGGCGTGGCACATTGTCGCTAAACTTGCCGAGGATTGTTTGGGCCAGATGAAGCGGCGCATCAATGCGATTTGCTTCGCCCGGTTTGAGATCAACACTTAGGATGCGACTAAAGTGTGTCGCCTTTTCATCTTCCATACGAACGATACGCACTCCAGCAGGTCCAGGCTTCATCGCAGGGATTCGTAGTATCCCCTCGGCTGGCCTCCTCAGCTCCACTTCAGGTAGCCAAGAGCGCCCGTCTGACCAAGCGGCGTAGATGTTTTTGAGGTCAGCTGGTTTACCATCAATTGTTGGTACAATCTCAAGAGGTACACCTCGAATAATTGTGATCTTGTACGGAGCCTCTTTTTTGATAATGTCATTAATGTGCAAATCGTCAATGTAGGCGTACTCTGGGTGGTCGACCCAAAGTGAGACACCCGTCGTTCGAACTTTTTCGCTCAAATAGCGATACTTGGGATACAAAACATCTGCCAAGCCATCGTCGTCTGTCATAACCGCGACGGGGCCTTTGTCACTATCCTTTTTCTTGCTCCACCAACCATGACCTTGAGAGCTACGAAGCGCCCAAGGCGTCACATTGACTCCGGAAACTGGTTTGCCTTCTTCGTCGACTACTTTTATGGACAAGGCTAGCATTTCTTGGTTTGGCAAAAGATTGTCGATTTGCTTATCTGAAGCAGAGGTAATCGCAATAAGTGACTTGGGGATTGGGGAAGAAGATTTGGTCGATACTTTGGGATTTGAAAGTTGCCCAGCAGGAAGTCCCCCAAACTCTGCCCATTCATACGGGCGAGTCTGCAAGGCAAACTCTTCCACTTCCGCAGGTTTCAAGTCTTTGAATGTCCACTGGGTTTGATTTTGCTCGCCGGCGGAGGTTCCTCCATGCGAAGTTGCAATGTGTTCCTTGCCTTTTTTGTCGATCGCGATACATCGGCTGGCAACCTCGCGGTGGTTGAACGCATCGAGCGAGACGATAACGACTGCGCTTCCCGCGTTGTCTGAAAAAGCTCTTGAAAATACGACGCTCATTCCAAGTCGGCCCTGAGCACCTGAAATCCCTTTCGCCATAGTGAGCCATTCCCCTGAGGCCACGCCTACACGTAGCGAGAAGATGCCGTCATTCTCAGGTAAAACGAACGCGTGATGAAAATAGCCACGAGGGTTTTTCTTTCCGTCGACAATCACAGAACCTTCGCCCGTGTTGGTCGCGGGGAGGGTCTTCCACTTGATATCGCTATCTTTGTCGTGCCCTTGAACTCGAAACACGAGCTGGCCATTGGGCTGGGGGGAAATGTTGTTTGCTTCGATTGCTTTGAATGGCAATTTTTTCAAGGCACGTCCCTCGGCATCCCACCAGCGTTCGGCGTTTGTGCCATGGGTTCCGATTGCGAGCAACGAGACGGTCGCTCCGTTGTTGAGCTTCATAGCGGTCCCAAACGTCGCCTCTTCGGTACTGGGCGCCTCCGCGGTGGCAACTTTCTCTGGTTGGAGTGTCACAAGCGACAGCCCCAACGTAACCACCGCCAAAGTGAGAACCGAAAAAAATCGCCATCGGCGTGTGCAGTTCCTGAGCACGGTCAACCGTTCATCAAGCAACACCGCTACACGCCGCTTCAATTGCGAGGCGTTTTCCCAAAGACCCACTGACGAGGCGAGCCTGGGGAGCCGGTTCCCTTGCGACATGCGAGCTAGCGCAACCAGTTGCTCGGCATACTTGCTTCGACCAGCGATCGCGGCAGCCGCAGCGTCGGCGAGGGTTTCTTGGTCGAGCCGAACTTGGCGCCGCCAAATCCAGATGAGAGGGTGTGCCCACAACACGACGAGCAGACCTCGTAGCAAAGCCAAAAACCACAGGTCGCGGTGCTGGACGTGGGCCAGCTCGTGAGCCAAAACCGATCGCACCTTCGAGGGCTGCGAAAGATTGGCCAACGATTGCGGCAGCAAGATCATCGGCCTGCGCACACCGAGGGCAACCGCAACCGGCAGTTCGGCGAGAACGGCAAGCTGCGGAGTTTTTTTCCTGCCGAGAGTTAACTCGCTAAGCATGGCCGTAAGGGTCGAAGAGGCTGGGACGGCGCGCCGGCGCAACCGCCGGGCTTGCCATGCGCCTCCGATAAGCCGTAGCAGCATAACCGTGGAGCCAAATGCAATGAGTTGTAAAGCAACTTTTCCCCAGTCGATTGGCTTCGCTGCGAGTACGGTAGTCGGTTCGGAAAATTTTTCTGGCGCAGCCGGTTCAAAATTCATCCTCACTTGCTCCGCGACACCAAAATCAAGCGGTGCCGGGCTTGGCAGCGAAACAACAGCCGTGGCTAGCGGGGCAGGGCGGTTCATATGGACCGTCGACCAATTGGGCGCCGCGCACAGAACAGCTAACACAAGCAAACCGAAAGCAGCCGACCAAGAAATCGCAATTCGCCGAGCCGGTTGCCCAATAAATTGGTTGGCAACTAGAACTGTGGTGAGAAGAATTGTTGAAAGGAGATAAAAATCGGACAGCCAAGCGGCACATTCATTCAAAAAAGTGTTCATCGCAGATCTCCCATTTTCTTTTGGTCCGTTGGGTTGGCATTCTTCTGACGCGCTACGGCGATCATTTCTTCAAGCTGCTGTAGCTCGTCTTTGCTGACGTTGCGGGTACCCAGAGCGTGGACGAGATATTCGTCGAGGGCGCCGTCGAAAACTCGTTCCAAGAAGCCGGACGCCAATTGCCGAAGAGTGTTTTCCTTCTCGATCAGAGGCAGATAGACATACGCTTTGCCCTGACGCCGATGTGCGACTAGCCCTTTTTGTTCCATTACCTGGAGCAAGGAGAGCACCGTCGTATAAGCAAGCTGTTGGCCACCCTCGTTCATCTGGTCGCAAATGCTGCGAACGGTCGCCTCGCCATGCTCCCAAAGCACCTTGAGTGCTTCCAGCTCGCGTTCTGTTGGTTGATTGTCTGTCATCGGCTCACTCCTACGGGTCGTCCAGTAGTAACAATCGCGATTCTACTGGTCTTCCAGTACTTGTCAAGCTTTTTTCCTGAAAGACTTGAAAAACCGGGGATTCCATACTTATGAGAGGTTAGAAACCAGTTTCATAACCCGACGCGTAAGCGAGGGATGCTCCGTCTTGAGGCTCATCCCTCGCTTACGCGTCGGGTTACAAGGAACTCTCTTTTCGCCAGACTGAAATAATGAAACGCACTGATCAAATGGTGCCATGCAGTACGATCGCACCATCTACGATAGCCTCTATGTGGCACTTGCAGTAAAAACCAACTCAAAAATGATTACCGCGGACAAACGGTTGATCGACGCGCTAGCCGGCAGCCCGTTAGAAAAGTATGTTATGTGGCTTGGTGAGTTATAAGTTGTTTATGTTTAGGCGTTAGTACCCAAAAAGGTTCTCTATGGCTGCCCGTGATGTGACTGATCAAATCGAAGCCCTTCTTGAAGAGCGCATCCTCATTCTCGATGGAGCTGCGGGGACTCAAATTCAAGCTCTAGGCCTCGAAGAGGCGGATGTTCGAGGCGATCGGTTCCCCGATCACCACAAAGATCTTAAAAATTTTGGCGATTTGCTCTGCCTCACCCAACCCGACGCGATTCTCGACATCCACCGTAGCTATCTGGCTGCCGGTGCCGACATCATCGAGACCTGCACGTTTAATGCTTCGCCGGTCGGCATGGCCGACTTCGAGTTGCCCGCCGGGCTCGACCGCGAAATCAACCTTGCTGCGGTCGCCTTAGCAAAACAGGCGTGCGAAGAGTTCAACGAAAAAACTCCTGACAAGCCGCGATTTGTAGCTGCCTCGATTGGGCCCACAGCCAAACAGATGGCCATCTCGACTAGTGTCGAAGATCCCGGCTGGCGGGCGACCACGTTCGAGGAAATGGCCGACTCCTACTATCAACAGGTTGCCGTACTCGTGGAGGCTGGCGTCGATCTTTTGCTTCCCGAAACGGTGATCGACACGCTCAACCTCAAAGCGTGCCTATTTGCTATCCAACAACTCTTCGACGAAACCGGCGCCAGAGTGCCCGTGATGATCTCGGCCACGTTCGACAAAGGCGGCGCAACGTTTGTTTCTGGCCAATCGATCGAAGCTTTTTGGAATGCGGTCTCCCATTTCCCGATGCTTAGTGTCGGCATGAACTGTGCGCTCGGCCCCGACGTCATGCGCCCCCACCTCGAAGCACTGCAAGCAGTTGCGACTTCATGGATCAGTTGCCACCCCAATGCAGGCCTTCCGAACGAAATGGGGCAATTCGACCTCGGCCCCGAGGAGATGGCCCGTATGGTGGGCGACTACGCCGACCAGGGTTGGGTCAACATTGTGGGCGGTTGCTGCGGGACCGGACCCGAGCATATCGCAGCGATGGCCGATCGATTGCGAAACTGCAAGCCCCACCGCCGCACCCAGGTCGAATCGCGTCTCCGACTTGGCGGTACCCAACCCTTCACGCTTCGTCCGGATAGCAATTTCCTGATGGTTGGCGAGCGAACCAACGTGACCGGCTCGCGGAAATTTGCCCGACTGATCAAAGAAGAAAATTACGAAGAAGCCATCGAGGTTGCCCGAGGGCAAGTTGTGGGCGGCGCCAACATCATCGACATCAACATGGACGAAGGTCTGCTTGATAGCGAAGCCGAGATGACCAAGTTTCTGAGGCTCATCGCAGGCGAGACCGATATTGCTGCCGTGCCGATTATGATCGACAGCAGCAAGTGGTCGGTTCTCGAAGCAGGGCTTCAGTCGATCCAAGGCAAGCCGATTGTCAATTCGATTAGTCTCAAGGATGGCGAAGAAACGTTTTTGCATCGTGCTCGGCTTTGCCGCCAGTATGGCGCAGCAGCCGTCGTGATGGGGTTTGACGAAGAAGGCCAAGCCGCGGTTGCCGACGAGAAAGTTCGCATCTGCCAACGAGCTTACAAGCTGCTCACGGAAAAGGTCGGTTTTCCGGCAAGCGATATTATCTTCGACCCCAATATCCTCACCGTTGCGACCGGCATCGAAGAACACAACAACTACTCGGTCGACTTTATCGAAGCCACGCGAAAAATCAAAGCCACCTGCCCGGGCGTGCATATCTCGGGCGGCGTCTCGAATGTTTCGTTCTCGTTTCGTGGCAACAATGTTGTACGTGAAGCCATGCACTCGGCCTTTCTTTACCATGCGGTCCAAGCAGGGCTCGACATGGGAATCGTCAACGCGGGCCAGCTAGCCGTCTACGATGATATCGAGCCGCAGCTCAAGGAATTGGTCGAGGACGTGCTTCTTAACCGACATCCCGATGCGACCGAGCGACTGGTCGACTTTGCCGAAACGGTCAAAGGTCCGGGCGGCAAAGCCAAGGTTGCCGACGAGTCGTGGCGAGAAGCATCGGTCGAAGAGCGGCTCAAACACGCGATCCTTAAAGGAGTGGTCAAGTATATCGAAGAAGACACCGAAGAAGCTCGGGGAAAATACGACACCTGTCTACAGATTATCGAAGGCCCCCTGATGGATGGCATGAGCGTCGTCGGCGACCTTTTTGGAGCGGGAAAGATGTTTCTCCCCCAGGTCGTCAAGTCGGCTCGGGTGATGAAACGCTCGGTCGCCTACCTTGAACCATTTATGGAAGAAGAAAAAATCGCTGCCGGTACCCTCGGCCAGGCGCGTGCCAAGGTGCTGATGGCCACGGTCAAAGGCGATGTCCACGACATCGGAAAAAACATCGTCGGCGTCGTACTGGGATGCAACAGCTTTGAAGTTATCGACATGGGCGTGATGGTCTCATGCGAAGCGATTTTAGAAAAAGCAGAAGAAGAAAACGTCGACATAATCGGCCTCTCGGGGCTCATTACGCCGAGCCTCGACGAAATGGTTCACGTCGCACGCGAAATGAAACGCACGGGCGTTGATAAACCGCTGCTAGTCGGCGGAGCCACCACCAGCGCTAAGCACACGGCCGTAAAGATAGCCCCCAAGTACGATGGCTGCACGGTGCATGTGCTCGATGCCTCGCGATCGGTAGGCGTCGTAGAAAAACTTATTAGCGTCAAACATCGAGCGCAATTTGAAGCGGAGAACAAAAAACGACACGAACAACTTGTTGCTTCTTACGAAAAACGTCAGTCGGTAACTTTGATTCCCTATCAGCAAGCCCGCGAAAAATGCTTTACGTGCGATTGGTCGACTGTCGACATCCCCGAACCAAAATTCATCGGCAACCATATCCTCGAAGATTTCTCGCTCGCCGAGCTACGAAAGTTTATCGACTGGTCGCCCTTCTTCCAAACTTGGGAGTTGAAGGGGAAGTATCCTGCAATTCTCAAGGATCAACAGGTGGGCGAAGCTGCCCAGCAGCTATTTGACGATGCCCAGGCTCTTCTAACAAAAATCGTTGAGGAAAAGCTTTTCCGAGCCCACGCAGTTTACGGATTCTGGCCTGCGGCCAGCGAGGGCGAGGACATCCTCGTTTATACCGACGAAACGCGAACCCAAGAAAAATGTCGCTTCCACGCTCTGCGTCAGCAATGGCAGCGCAAAGGCCAAGACACCTTTTATTCGCTCGCCGATTTTATTGCTCCAGTCAAAAGCGGGAGGAAAGACTATCTTGGCGCATTCGCCGTGACCGCAGGCGAGGGCTGCCAGAAGCTTGCCGAGAAGTTCGAGGCTGAACAAGACGACTACAACTCAATCCTCACCAAAGCACTTGCCGACCGCCTTGCCGAGGCCTTTGCCGAGTCGCTTCATGCACGAGTTCGCCAAGAATGGGGCTATGACCGTCAAGAAAACTTTTCAAACGAAGATCTTGTCAACGAAAAATACCGCGGCATTCGCCCGGCCCCTGGCTACCCATCTCAACCCGACCATACCGAAAAGCAAATTCTGTTCGACTTACTCGAAGCAGAAAAACACACCGGCATTCAGCTGACCGAGAGCTTTGCAATGACCCCGGCAGCTAGCGTCTCGGGCCTTTATTTTGCCCATCCACAGGCTCGCTACTTTGCCGTCGATCGCATCACTCGCGAGCAAGTCGAAGACTACGCCCGTCGCAAGGACATGAGTTTGGTAGAGGTTGAACGCTGGTTGGGGCCGAATTTAGGTTACGAGCCGGAGTAACTGGCGGGCCTGCTACAACTCAATCCTTAATGCGGGGCGCTCGCATATCACGCCCGCCCTGATGCAAGGTGACGGCTGTGCATTTACCTTGCTCTGGCACTTCAAACGTCAAGCTAGCCTCGACGACTCGCAACTTCCACTCGGTAGCACTCTCAGCAAAAACCTGATTTTCAGGTTGATTCGTTGCTTGGACAAAGAGCTTTTCGCCATCGGCCCGAATGGTCAGGATAAACTGCGGCACAATCTGATACCGACCTGCGAGACGCGCAACTTCGGCTGCGGGAATCGACTTTTCTTTAGGGAATCTGCGAGGTTTCACTTTGCCGCCTGCCAACGACTTAATAATAGACTCGGCAAGTGCATCGACTTCTCCAGTCGCTGTGTTACACAACACGACCACTCCAGCATCCAACTCGCGGTTGATCAAAATCATCGAATGATAGCCACCAGTCTGACCATTATGCCAGCGAGTTTGACCATCGCGGGCGATGTGCCATCCCAACCCCATTGCAAAGGCCTTGCCTTTAGCTGGAATATGCTGCTTCCACGCCAACTCAATCGCTTTTCCCACGGCGTTTTCAGGTGGATGTAAATTGGCTTCGATAAATCGGAGCATATCGTCGGGCGTGCTGCGAATTCCTCCAGCTCCGGCAATCGCGTCAAAATCCCAACTCTGGTTCGCAGTCTTGCTCACATTATGGGGCGGCGCCAAACGATCGATTTGCTCATACGATAAGTTCAGACAAGTATCGTCCAACTCTAGCGGACCAGTTAGGTTTTGCTTGAGCATCGCTCCGTAGTCCATCCCTGCCTCGACGGCCAACAAATCACCCAATAATCCAACCGCGAGATTTGAATACTCGCCCTTTACACCAGGTTTCCTGTCAGGCTTAACACCATCCATAAACTCGACAAGCAGTTTACGGTCGTAGTCGACATAGGGGTTCATTGGATTGGCTGGACTAAAATTATCAGGCATTCGCGGCAGTCCCGACATGTGAGTCGTCAGATGCCCTAGCCGAATCGAATCGCCGACCTTCTTGTTGGTTTTTTGAAGTTTTTTCATGATCGTGCCGATACGTTGGTTCAACTCGACTCGGCCCGACTCAACCGCATAAGCCAATAGAATGCCCGTAAAGACTTTGCTCATCGAACCTATTTCGTAGAGGGTCCCCCCCTCGGGACTTTCGTCTCGATCGCTTGAAAGCGTACCGAAATGTTGCGTCCAGCTTTTCCCGTCGTAGAAAACACCGATTGAAATCGCGTTCAGCAACTCGGCATCAAGATAGGGCTGAACCAACGCCTCGATAGTTTCAGAAGCGGCAGGATGCTCCTCGGCGCATAAACAAGAAGTAGTAAACCCTGTCAACAAAACAGCTGTCAGGGCCAAGCGGTTCATCATGCGGCACATATTTGGCCTCTTTCGTAGAAATGGGGGTCTCAAGCAAGTCTCTCCTGTTTCATCTTACGTAGATTTACCGAGCACTAGAAATTCGCACCTTTCCATGGACAAGTCATCTAAAGTGCTGCTTCGAGTTCGAGCGAGAGATCTCCTCATGGGCAGTATTCTGGAGAGGGGGTGGGCTCTCCAGCTTGACCTCTCCGGTAACATAAATCGGTCATTGCAAAAAAAAGATGCTGCGCTGATCTTCACAATTCAGGGCTGATCTTCACAATTCAAACGCTCCGCCCCATAAACGTGACACATCCCTTGCAGTCGTAAGGTTTGCAGCGAAGCAGGTTGACTTTAGGTCAACGACCAGCCGCATATGGTCTATAAAGATCAATACTATATCTATCCAATTGGCACGAGTGTTTTGCCAAACGCTTCCGTAGGAAAGCGCACTCGTTGCCTGAAAACTTTGGTCGAGCTAAACAAAATTCCTATTCAAGAAACAAATATTGCTAAAGCACTAGAGTACGACAACTACGATGAGCGATGTATTGAGATATGGTGACGCGTGAAAAACTTATTCGGGCAGGGCTCGACCTTTTCCATCGGCACGGCATCCATGTGGTGGGCCTTGACCGAGTGCTGAGAAAAGCGGGTGTGACGAAAACAACTTTCTATAATTACTTTGAAAGCAAAGAGAACTTCGCATGCGCAGTTATCGATCGATTTGGTGAAGAGCTACACGAACGCATCCACCATCGAATCGAAGGTTCTCACGGAGACGACGTAAAGAAACATTTACTTGACGTTTTTGATGCGTGGGACGAGCTGTTCGATGGAAAATCTTTTCAAGGCTGCCTTCTGGTCGGTGCAGGGGTTGCTAGCGGAGACGTCCATGACCCGGCTCGTAAGGCGGCTATCCGGAACAAACGCTCTTTGCTCAGCGTCTACGAAGAGATCGCACGAAAGGCCGGCATCTTGAAGCCGGCCCAGTTTGCTATCCGATTTGGCGTGCTGGTCGATGGCGTGCTCATAGCCCGACATCTGTACGGCGACCAAAAGGAAGCTGACGAGGCAAGGATCATGGCCTCCGAATTGATCGATTCGGCTCTCAAGGAAACCGAATGAACACGAGGCATACGCCTTATTCATTCGACGCAGCTTCTTCTGTTAGCTGCTCTCCCTTAGCTACATTGCCGACAAAGTGCATTGCTGCGGAGTTCATACAGTACCGTAGGCCAGTTGGCTGTGGGCCATCGGTAAACACATGGCCTAAGTGAGCTTCGCAACGACTGCAGCGCACCTCGGTGCGTGCCGAGAACAGTTTGCGGTCTTCGATTTCGGTCACGTTTTTTTTGTCTGTGGGCTGAAAGAAACTGGGCCAGCCAGTGCCCGACTTGTACTTTGCCGTCGATTCAAACAAGGGCAAGCCGCAACAAACACATTGGTAGAGGCCTTGCTTTTTGTTGTCCCAATAGGCGTTCTCGAATGCGGGCTCGGTTCCTTCTTTGCGAGCGACGTAATACTGTTCCGGCGTGAGCCGTTTTTCCCAATCGACCTTGCTCCAATCAGTATCGTCTGGCAAGGTGCTCGCGTCAGTCGAGGAGTCTGTCTCGTCGGTCTTCCCAAGTTTATCTGCAAACGCCTTGCGGAACTTATCGAGCTTGGGCTGAATCACTGCCCGGCAGTAGGGTTGCTCGCCATTACGATCAAAATATTCTTGGTGGTAATCTTCAGCGGGATAAAACTTTGTGAATGGACTAATCTCGGTGACAATTGAGTTGGAGAATGCGCCCGACTTATCAAGCGTTTTTTTAATCTGCTCTGCGATCTTCTTTTGCTCGTCGGTATGATAAAAAATTGCCGAGCGATACTGCGTCCCCGAATCGGCGCCTTGCCGGTTGAGAGTCGTTGGGTCGTGTGTTTGCCAGAAAACTTCCAGCAACTCAGGAAAGGAAATCAACTTGGGGTCGAACTCCACTTGAACCACTTCCGCATGACCAGTGAGACCGGTGCAAATCTCTTGGTAGGTTGGGTCTTTCTTTTTCCCGCCGCTGTAGCCAGAAGTGGCAGAACGCACGCCTTGGAGCTCGTTGAAAAAAGCCTCGGTACACCAAAAGCAACCGCTGCCCAGGGTGACCGTCTCAATTCTAGGATCGGAAGGTGCCGCTTGCGACGGAGATTTCTCTGCTCCGTCTTCTGCATTCAAAGAGAAAGAAGAATTCGACACAACTAGGCTCCCTGCAATTAAGAGGACAATCGCTGCGATGATCCTCTGCTTCTTTTTTACTGACGGACTCATTGAGATGCCTCTACAAAAATGTTCCTTGCTCAGCACTGCAATTCGAGAGTTACCATTAATTTCCCGAAGCTTGCTTGAGAATTGAATGCTCCCCTCGCGTTGCCTCCGGTTGTACAGGAGAGGCAGGCGTCGGCAAAACTTCTTCGGTTGACTGGGGTGAAACGGTCGATTGGGGTAAAACGGGGCCCTCAGATTCTATGGTCCCAGGCTGGACAGTTTGCGCTCTGGCCAAACGGGCGACTACCTGTCGGAGTGCCGACTTGGTGGCAATGAAACTAGGAAGCCCTGCGATTTTAGCAAACTTGGGACTGTCAGACACCATGTCGTAGCGGGCAAGGGCCTGTGCGAACGGCTCGAAGCTAGCCGCTGGATTTCGCAGAGCACTTTCGGGGATTTGTAGATAACGCTGCCAGCCGGCTCCGGTTTCGAGTCGAGAGAGTCGCACATCGAGGCTATATCCTAAATCGTTGACCGCAGTGAACAACGTCTGGTCGTCCATCGTAGCCAACTCTTCGACTGTAGGAAAAGCGACGTAGTCGCGATTTGGCAGATCGCCGAAGTTGCCAGCAGGAGCCTGTGCCGCAGCGGTTGGTTGCGGTCGAACTGCCTGCTGTGGCGAGGGTTGCCGTGGCGTTGGTTGTTGAGGAGGAGCGGGAGCAAAGCGTCGATGCCTTCGCAGTTGGACTCCGCCGGGATCGACTGCGACTCCAGGAGCACGAACCGAGACACCGCCATACGGACTTACATTCACTCGCACATAGGGCGCGTTCACTTGAATGCCTCCGCCACGAAAACGGCGAACGACCTGTGCCTCGACCGGGGTCGGCAACAGCAAGACAATCGTGCCGACAATCCCGAGCAGTACGCGGGGCGAAGGTAGTGGCATGGTAGGAATCCTTATCGTGGGGGGGTGGGCTTGTTGGAGGCTGGAAAGGGCCGTGGCCCTTGAATTTGGGGATTCTACTCCCAGTCGCTCTTTAGGGCAAACGGAGTTGTCTTGCCGCTGCTTCTACGTGCTTGTACCCCGCTACTGGGTTAGGCAATGATTTCGGTCCCCCGAAGTGCTGGGGCAGGAAAAGGTTTTTCGCAATGAGCACAAGCATCGCGGTTCCGCGGCACTTGTTCGCTACATTCGGGGCACAATCCCATAGGTGGACGTCTATGTAACGCCCAATACGCCAACAGGCCGGGCACGCCAATCACTAACGTCGTGAGACACCAGAGGGAGGTGTTGGTACGAAAGAATTTCTTCTGCCCGCGATAGACGAGCCACGTTGCGATGATCGTAAGAACAACCGTAATCACTAAACCGGGCCAATACTCGCTAAGAGTTGCGGAAAGGGCAGCAGGATAGGATTTCGCACTGTGATGTTGAATTTTCTCTCCAGCCCCCGCTACAGCAATTCCGGCAAACCACGCCATAGGCGAGGGCCCCACTGCGGCAAGGCTAAGTGAAGTCGTACGAAGGATCATCTGGCACGTAGCTGGATAATCGAACGGTTTTCTTGCTTGTAATTTCTCCTGTCAAGTTGAGGAGCATAAGATCCAAGACTTTTCCCTGTTCCCAATAACCACGTTCAACTTCGAGAAAAAGCTCGCCTTCTGAAATAATTCTCGCAGAAAAGCCTGTGTTCCGTAGATTCTCAGGTAGAGGAAAGATTTTCCTTGTGCCTTCAAAAGGGTTGATCACAACAAGACGGTCAACGCAGCGTGCAACAAGGCGATGGACGAGCTTTCTCTTCTTCACTTCCGGCATGTCATCCGGCACAAAAAGAGTTGTATGCTGAGCGAGCGTAAATTGAGAACCATTAAGTGGGGGGAATTGTGTGGCACGAAGATTTAGTTGTAATGTTCCGTTAATTGGCTCATTTTCTTGCCCAGCGTCTTCTCCGTTGCCAGCACTGGTTCTTGGTCGTGGCATTCGAGTGATTGCGATACTCGTCACGCCGCTTAATTGAACAAGAGTTCTCACTTTACGCGTGCGGAGATTAATTTCATGAATGCTCCCATGGGCATCGGCTAAATAGATGGTGCCAACAGATAAACTTTGTTTTTCGTTGAAATCTGAAACTGAATCAGGGTAGGCTCGACCACTGAAATTAACTCGATGTGCTCCCGCAAATCGCAACTTGTCCGTATTGGTGAGTCGAAATTTCCCCAAATCAAACTGCTCGCCTATTGGTGGCTTACTTTGTCGAAATCCAGCGTGACCAAGATACCCGACCGGTAGTTTGGTGATCGGATCGAAACCCGCAAGGTAAGCATGCCCAGATAGCTCGGCGTCTCGAATCATCACCCACTCGACTGGTGGACGTGCATAGTCGCACATGCCGGCCAAACGCTGATGCCAAGTCACTGGCAATGTGAATAAACCTGGCGACAAAGAAGGCTTGGTCGTTGCAGCAGCCGATAGCATCTGGACTTCATCCGGATCGATCTTTTCGCCATCTAGTGTCCGAAACTCTTTATTCAAGTAGTTTCCGCCGATGTTCGTATGGACCAATGGTTGGCCATTGGTCGTCACTTCTATAAATTGAAACGATTTACGATCGCTTGGCCACAAGGCGAAGAGGGCCGAACCGCTAATCGCTATGAGCAAACCCCATAGAGTTCCTAACCCTAGTGCCAAGAGCAAGGCCATGAGCCAGCGTTGCCATAGTTTACTTTTCAACATTTGGGCTTCCTTAAAAATCTCGTTCCGTCGCAAAATAAATAATGCCAGCCAGGGTAAAACCGTAACCAACAATCGCCATGACAACAGCGACCGACCAAAAAGGTACGTTGGCAATGAACACGGACCATAAAATGGCAGCCAGCAATGGCGCAAATCGGGTGCCGTACCAAAGTGCCGGGCGAAGGCCGCTAAGAAATGCTCCTAAATAGAGAAGAGGGAATACCAAAACGTATCGCCATGCGACGAGCGACATCGACCACTCGAACGGGCCGCCGTGAGTTGCAGGTGTTGCGCCCCACCAACCGTGGACCAAAATCGCAATCGCGTAGATTGCAAGAATTGCTGAAATACCGACGGCAATTTTGGTTGCAAAAATTTTGCGACGACTGATCGGTCGATGTAGAAGAAAGTAATAGGTTCCACGAAGATCTTCCCAAAGCGATTGCTTGAAGCCTAGCGAAATCGCTAAAGCTCCCATGCAAATGGTACTTAAGTAGCCGAACCCGCTTGCAATGAAAGGGATGTTTCGGCTTTGCTCGTAGATCCCCAGAGGATAAGCAATCCAGTTGGGCAAGACACGGTAGCCCGAAACGAAACCAACAGCCCAAGCCATCGCCAGCGCGCCGATGCCAGCACCAGCAGCGATTCACGCAGCTCCTTGATCGCCAATGCTCGAATCATGATGGCTCTGCTCCTGTGCAAAAAGCGGCAGCGAGCGTTTGCGGCCGCGGGTGTATTCGATGAAGGCTTCTTCTAGGTTCAGATCGATGACTTCGATATTGCGGGGTTCGAGGGCTTCGATCGCGGCCCGCTGTTGGTCGTTGTAACCAACCAAAACGAGTTCTAACTGCGATCCTTGATTCCAAGTGTTCACCAAGCCAGGGCACTCAAAACTCTCGGGCGCTGGGCCAGAAAAATCGAGCACAAGCTTCTTGACCGATTCGCGAAATTGATCGGTCGGACAATCGACTCGTAGCACGCCGCCGACCATGATTCCGATGCGGTCGGCCACTCGCTCGACATCGCCTAAGATGTGCGAACTGAACAGAATGGTGCGGCCCTTTCGGTGGATAATCTGGATGAGCGATTCGAGAAAGTCTCGGCGGACGACCGTATCGAGGCCGAGGGTCGGGTCGTCGAGGATCAGTAGTTCGGGCTCAGGGGCGACCGCCAGGGCGAGCGACACTTGGGCACGCTGCCCGTTGGAAAGGCGGCGTAGCTTTTGCTTTCGAGACAACTCAAAATGGTCGAGAATTTGTTCGACAAGCGTGTTGTTCCAAGTGGAATAGAACGCACGAGTAAAGCGGACCGCTTCGCCAATCGACATCCAATTGATCATCGGATGGCCTTCGGCGATGTAGGCGATGCGCTCGCGAGTTTCGGGCTGAAGCTCGGCGACGTCTTCGCCCAGGAGTTCGGCGCTGCCGCTGTCGGGGCGGACCATGCCGAGCAGCATCTTAATGGTGGTCGACTTGCCGGCTCCGTTGCGGCCTAAAAAAACCGTAGACTTGGCCCTTCTTTACGCGAAGGTCCAAGCAATCGACGACGCGTTGGGTGCCGTAGTGTTTGGTCAATCGTGAGGTTCGGATAACATCAGTCACTGGGAATCGCCTCCTTTGGTTTCAAACGCGAATAGCTTGATCCGATCTTGCAGCATGGCTTGTACTTCGGCGTCGGTGAAGCCGAGATGTACGGCTTCGACGAGTAGTTCGTCGAGCTTTTCGGCTAATTGTTTGCGTCGGGCTTTTTTTGTGAGGTCTATTTGCGGCTCGGCGATGAATGTGCCGCGGCCCGGTTTGGTGATGAGCATGCCTTCGCGTTCTAATTCGGCATAGGCTCTGGCGACCGTGTTGGGATTTACCACGATGTCGCGAGAGAGCTGGCGTACCGAGGGGAGCCGGTCGCCAGGGTGCAGCTTGCCCCTGGCGACGGCAAAGCGGACCTGATCGATCAGCTGCCGATAGATAGGGGTTCGGGATGTGGTGTTACATAAGAATTGCATACTCGCCTCGCTGTACTAGTTGTAATAGTACAGTTAGTTTTTGTCAAGCAGAATTTTCCTGCTTCTTTTCTCCCGAAAGCTTCGATGCGTGGAAAGTTTGGTTTTGCTGTCGGATTTGTCTCCCTGCTCCCGGAATTTTGGTGTCACCATTCACGGGAAAGGCATTGAAACACAGGCGACCGTGTTAGAGGTCAAGCGAGGAAGTCTGATTGGATCAGTTTCTTTCCCGTGTCCTCTGCGGCTCCGTGCTTCTTCTTTTTTTGTCCTGGGAACGGTTACCTTTTGGTTAAACGTTTCTTGGTAAACGCTACAGCCGAACTCAACGTACCGTCCGCTACAGAAGCACCTTGGCTTGTGCCGATACTGCGGTAGATAACGAAGTGGGCAATGCTGCGATGCGTCCTCAGGCTCTACGTAATCGTCAGAGTCAATTGCTAGAAGTCTTAATTTCATCGTACTTTCATAGGTTTTCGAGGATGGAAGTTTCACACCGCCACCTGATAGCTGTTTTGCTGCTTTGCAGTTTTGCGACTGGGTGTGGATTGAATTCTTCGATTTTGCAGAAAGGTGGCAACGGAAGAAAAGGCGTCCTGCTGAATTATTCCTGCGGCGCCCATCCTTGCGATGCGATCGATCCAAGCAAACCGACGATTGTGATTACCCATGGCTGGAACCCGCTGCCAAATAAGATTCACACCACGTTCGGCAGTTCGGGTGCTCGGGCGATTCAACGTCGCTGTGGCGATCGCTACAATTTGCTGAGTTGGGACTGGAATGCAGTCAGAGTTTCTCCTTTTAAGCATGCGCCGATTACGATTGGCCGAAGCCAGGGGCGTATGCTGGCAACGGCTTTGCGTGCTCGCGGTGTGTCTCCTCAAAACACCCATATGATTGCACATAGCATGGGAACGATTGCCATCGCGCAAGCAGCTGTTTGCATGAGCGACCTGGGGGCAATGGCTCAGTTGACTTTGCTCGACCCGCCTACCAAGTTCCACGAAGAAATTTTCTGTAAACTCGGAGCAACGCGGCACGCGCTGGTCGTCGAGAATTACTGGGCTCCTGGGATCAGCGGTCTCGGAAGACATGTCAACTACCGAGGAGTGCACAACTATCGAGTCCAAGGCAAGCATCCTGTTCGAGGTTGCGTGGACTTGAGTCTCTCGAACCACGTCAACACGATGCTGTGGTACTACGGAACGATGAAGTGTTCCTCGATTCCGAACGGCTTTCAGAATAGTGTGCTGCTTGGGCATTGCGAGCAGTACTAACGCTTTGTTGTGAGAATCTTCGCCCCCCTCTCTTGGGGTTTTGTCCCATGAATAGGGGTCCCATGTTTTGGGACTTAATTCAGTGTTTTTGTCCCTTGAGATTTTCGATTGGTTCGAGGATCGTAGGGTTTGCTGCATGGTGACGGGGACAAAATTGGCCCGATTTAGGACTTTTGGTGCTTCTAAGGGGGACAAAATTATTTGGGGGTTCGGGGGGGGGATTTACCGCGGAGGTCGCGGAGAGCGCAGAGGTGGTGTTGGTAAGTTTTTCTCGGTGATGATTGTCGCATTTTTTGGGATGAGATGCGAAGGTTATTTTTGGCCGGTTCGGATGAGTGAAGAGGGAACCACGACGACACGGCGGGCACGACGAGTTTTTCTGAGCTGCGACGATGCTCAGGAAGCATGGCTCTCGCAGAGACGTAGGGCCGGATGCGTGCTGGTTATTTAATCTGAACGTAGGAGGGTGTGCTTGCACCCATCTTTACGTGCCATTTTATTCACGATGACCGTTCACGAAAAGGCCGGGGGTTTTTAACCATGAAGAGCACGAGGGACACAAAGGCTAGAGTTTGTGTTACTAACGGGGCCTTGTCGAACCATTGCCCAAAGCGATTTTATTTTTGACAGGATAAAACAGGATGGACGGGATCATTCGGTCGAATCTTGTTCGTCGGTTGGAAATTGGGGCACTTCTTCAAACAGTTTTGCTTTTTACGACTCGGACTAAAAGAAATTGAAACACGGAGGCACAGAGGACACGGAGTTTTTCAATTGTTTCTTGAACGGTTTTTTACCGAAAATGGATAAACGAGTGCTTTGTCAGTGTTGAATATTAGGGTCGTCATTTCGATTCCAAATGGGATTAGTCAACAAGGCCTACTAACGGTAAGAATTTGCGCAGCGCTCGCAAGTTTCGGAAGAGAACACTAATCGACACTCATTTGCGATAATCAGAGTTGGGTTTTTACCCTTGGGTAGGCTCCTCGAAATTAAAAGAGGGAACCACGAATTGGACGAATGCCACGAATAAACTAGCAGGGGATCGACCTGTTAGGGATGCCCTGCTGGAGGGAACATTTTTGTGGAAGACCATTTGAACGCCTGAGTGTATTTGTAGCATTCGTGGTTGGTATTGTTTTCGGTAGGAGCAGGCTATTAGTGCTGATAGGCGAAAATTAGTGTTTCGATGCTACTTGGTTGCGCGGCATTCGGCCTCGCTGAGCTTTTTGTGGTTCTGTTTTTAATGTGCGAGACGTCAAGAGAGGCGGCGTTGCTAGCAGTGCGAGTCGGGCGTCGATCTGCTATTACGTCGAGCTAGCGAAACGGGTATTTTCTGGCGATTCTTGTTTGACGCAAGATAGAGCCGCCCTTCGCCAAAGAGCATAAAAATGGAACGCACCTGCCCCATTCTTGATCGAACTGCCACCGTTGACGAAACGCCTTTCTGCCGCGATGCGTGGTCGATCGTGCAGTGCCGAGAAACGGGCTTTGTGTTTCTTGCCGATCCGCCCGACTACTCGCAGCTCGAAACCGAATTTGCTTGGGAGAAAACGGCGGTCGCGGAGAGGGAACGCCGGGATGCGGCCGAGCCCGTTGTGTCTGCTTTATCTTCTTTGAGCAAAAAGGCGAAATCGGTTCTCTATCCTCATCGCAACAAGATTGCCACGCTTGCGATCGAGATCATGCGAGCGCAAGCCCCTTCTAAGCAACTTGGGCTTTTGGATATCGGTTGTGGAGCAGGCGGTTTGATGGTTGAGATTCATCATCGCTTTGCCGAGATGGGGCGAAACGTCGTTCCCTTCGGCGTCGAGGTCTCCCGGCATTTGGCAAAGCTCACCGAAGAAAGAGTAGCCCCGCTAGGTGGCAGGGTCGTTTGTGCGAACGCCATCGACGGAAGCTCCGAGCTAGATGATGAGAGCATCCATGTGGTGGTCATGTCTTCTTTCCTTGAGCACGAATGCCAGCCCCTGCGTCTGTTGAAACAACTTTACCCGGTACTCACCTCGGATGGGGCCATCGTGCTCAAGGTTCCGAACTTTGCCTGTTGGAACCGAGTGGTTCGAGGCCGAAAGTGGTGCGGCTTCCGATTCCCGGATCACGTCAACTACTTCACTCCGAAGACATTACAAAAGCTGGCGGAAGAAGCAGGCTATACGGTTTCTCGACAGAACATGCTCGATAAGTTTCCGTTGAGCGATAATATGTACGCCATTCTTACAAAGAGCCAAGCGTAGTGCTTTGCCATGGCTAAGAATTGGGGTGCAGGCGAGGTAAGCACGCCCGCAATTTTTGGCAGCGTCTTGGCGGCTACTTGCCTTTGAGAGTGCGCTGCAGATGGATTACCTGAGCACGGACTTCTTCCATGTTTGGGTTTAGGCGTAGCGCGCGGCGGAAAGAATCCAAAGCAGACACCGGATTTTCTAGCAGCAAGTATGCCTGTCCCATCACCGAAGCTGCGGGAAAATGGTAGGCGTTGATTTCCAAAGCTTGATGGCAATCTTGTGTGGCGGCTTCGTATTGTTCAAGATGAAAAAATGCCTTGCCGCGAAAATGCCACCCCTGAGCGATCCAAGGAGAATCTTGGATCAGCCCCGTTGCAAGTTGAGCTGCTCGATCGTACTCCTTTTCTTCCAAGTGCTCGGCAATCGCGACCAAGTGGCGTTGTTCTGAAGGCGAGCCAATACGCATCCACAAACGGCGTATTCCGTTTTCGGCCAGTGTACGAACTCCACGATCGCTATCGACCAACGCACGACCAAGCGACATATTGGCCCGATAGTCGGCAAGCCGGCCCAAACCAAGCACAGCGCCACGACGGGCCGTCCGAGTGCCCGACTCGGCTAGTCGCTGCAAGCTACCGGGCGTGTAAGACGAAGACAGCTGACGCACATAGGTGTCGATGTCTTGGTCTACCAGATATCTCTCATAGAGAGAAACAAGCAGCGGGCGTTTCTGGAAATCGTCACTCATCGATTTAGTTTCGCCTTTAAGAGTCTGTCCCTGTCGCAATTCGGGGCGGTAGCAGCCGCACATCCCGTACTACGTGCCTATTCGTCCCGCAAAAAACTAAATGCAAGGCTCTTCCTTCGAGTGTAATTGCAATGTCTGTTTTTCTCAACGAAAATGTGAATTATTGCGGAAGGACCTTGTTTTTTCAGCTACAAACAGGGTTCCGAAACTTCAGTATGATCTCGCGTTAACTCCGTTAGTAATGAATTTTCACTTTACTGTTTCCACAATTCTTCTTTTCGTGCCACCAGGGCACGCTTGAAGTTTTCGCAAGAAGGCTAATTTCAACAATGTCGTTGCGTTCTCTGATTTTAACTTCGGCAATCATTAGCTCGTTAGGGCTTTGCAGATGCTTGCCTTTGCGGGCTGCCGAGACCGCGATCCAGGAGCGGTTGCTACGCCAAGTGACCGTCGTATGGAAAGCGCAGGAGCTGGGGGTTGTACTGAATCGGATTTCGGAAACTCAGGACCTCGCAATCTGGCTCGATCGACGCGTTGACCCTCAACAGATTGTTTACGCCAGCCACACAGACCGGCCGCTTCAAGAAGTGTTAGAACATTTGGCTGAAGAACACTCGCTAGGCGTTAGCCTCTTGGGAAACATTCTTTACCTCGGGCCGAAAGAATCTGCTCACGACTTGACGACTCTCAGCAAGCTCGCAAGAGACGCATTGGCGAAGTCGCCTGCCCAGGCAAAACGGCGCTGGCTTCATCCAACCTCAACCTCTTGGCCTCGGTTGAGCCAACCTCAGGACCTGCTAACTGCCATGATGAAACGGGCGGGGATCTCCGTGCAAAATAGCAACCGTATTACTCACGATCTTTGGGCTGCGAAGAAACTACCCAGCCTGCCGCTGGTCGACAAAGCAATCCTTATTCTGATAGGTTTTGACCTCACTTGCCAGATTTCTCCTGACGGGAGGCACTGCCAGATCGTTTCGATCGAATCGCCAGTGCTTCTCAAACGCAGCTACCGAATCTCCAAACATCGCAAGCAGGTGCTTGCCCAACTCCCCGAGATAGTTCCTGCAACGCAGGTTCAACTCAAAGGGCGTAGCCTGACGGTCGAGGCTCGCTGGGAAGACCATCTACGAATCAAACAACTCCTCGCTGGCAAGCAGGCAAGATCAAACAACTGGCCGTCGGTCTCCCAAACAGAGCGAGAAAAGAGTTTTAGCCTGCAATTAAAAAACCAGCAGGTGGGTGCCGTCGTCAGACAACTTGCCAATCAACTTGATCTCGAAATCGATTGGGGAGACCTCTCGAAGGAAAAAAAAGAGGCACTGGTCTCCTGCAACGCAAAGAATGTTTCGGTTGAAGAGCTTTTTCGTCAGATCCTGACACCAGCCGGATTGCAATGCCAAATCGATGGCAAAAAGATCCTTGTTGAAGTTGCTCCTTAGCCCGGCTTTCGCACTTTTCTCAAGAAGCAAAATCGTCCGCGAAATACGCAATCGAGCAAAAAAGGGCGAGAAGTAAGTTTCTTTGGCTCTCGCTAATCTGGTTCATCTGCCTAGGTTTTTGCAGCCTTTTCCATTTCAAAAAATCGATTTTTCAATCGTCTTGAGGAGCTGATTCAGCAGCTTCCAATTGCGCAGCCCGTCATTTAGAATGAGGGCTGCGTTTTTCTCGGATTCAAAACGATCGGGCCGAGAAGACCATATCATCCTGCCTTCCTAGGAGCGTCCCCTATGCGTTGCCATGCCTTAGCTATTGCCGCGACTTTCTCTATGCTCATCCCTGCCACTGGATTCAGTGCAGATCCGGTAGACTTTGAAAAACAGATTCTTCCCATTTTCATGGAACACTGTGCCGGCTGTCATGGCGAAGAGAAGGGTGCTGGGAAGCTTCGGCTGCATACTGTCTCAGCCATCCAGAAAGGCCTGGAAGTGCATGAGCATCTTCTGGTCGCAGCCAAACCCGACGAAAGTGAGCTCTACGAGCGGCTCGTTCTGCCAGCGGACCACAAAAAACGGATGCCCAAAAAGGCCGACCCTCTTCCCAAAGAAAAAATCGATTTGATTCGACTATGGATCGAACAAGGCGCCACGGCGATCCTCGTAGCCGCGGTAACCGACGCCCCGGCTGCCCAAGCGATGCCGAAAGAGCTTCCCCTTCCAGAGGTCGAAGCTGCGTCGGAAGAAGCCCTCGTAAAGCTCACCGCCGCCGGCGCCCAAGTTTTACCTCTCTTCGCAGACAGCTCGTTGTTACAAGTTTCGTTCGCCCTTGGCAGCGAGCCGGCGACCGATGGCAATGTCGCCTTGCTCGCCGAAGTTGCCGAGCAAATCTACTCGCTCAACCTGGCCGGCGCAAAAATTTCGGACGCTAGCCTTGGCACCTTGGCTCAGTTGAAAAACCTCTCTCGTTTGCATCTTGAAAATTCCGCGGTGACCGATGCCGGGATTTCCCACCTTGCACAGCTTACAAATTTGCAATACCTCAACCTCTACGGCACAGACATCACCGATGCGGGAATGGCACACTTAGAGGGGCTTGCCAACCTGCGTAAACTCTTCTTGTGGCAAACCAAGGTTTCCTACGATGTGGCCATGGCACTTGAGCAGAAAACCCCTGGGCTCAAAGTCAACCTCGGGTTCGACCACCCTGTGGTAGTTCGCAAACGTCTTACCAAAGAGCTCGAGAGAACCACGAAACAAATAGAGGAAACCGCCGCCAATGAAGAAAAGCTAGCCAAGCAACTTGAAGTGGTGAAAAAGCAGAGGGAAGTCGTCCAGAAACGGGTCGAAGAAATCAACAAAGAACTTGGCGAACTCGACGGCACCGCCGAAACCGAACCAGCTGCGGCAGAAGAAAAGCCAGCTGAAAGCGAAAAACCTGCGGAAGAGAAAAAGGAAGAAGAGAAAAAGTAACGCATTATTTGTTCTTTGCCAACAGTGGCCTGTAAATAGATCGTCTTAGCTTCTGGCAGCAGCCTGTGGATACTCAAAATGAAAAGCGGGAACTACGAATTAGACGAATACCACAAATAAACAAGCGGGAAATCGACTTATTTGGGATGCTCTCCTGAAGAAAAAATTATTGGAGAAGAGCCTTCGGATTCGCGGTATTCATAACAATTCGTGTGGTCTTGTTTTCAGTCTGTGTGGTTAGAAGAGTCTACAGCTGGGTTTTCTTTCAGGTTTCACATGCCCAATTTCAAAAATCCTACCGTCGGTTTCGTTACAAACTTCGCCTCAGCTTTACTGGCCCTGCTTGTTCTTTGCTCTGCATCTCGGGGACAGACGTTAACCCCGGTTGCCTACAACAATCCTGACCTGGTCGTCGACTTAGGCGTCGGCCTTTGGGCTTGGCCCTTGCCGATGGACTACGACCAAGATGGCGATCTCGATCTGGTCGTTACCTGCCCGGACAAACCTATGGCAGGGACCTATTTTTTTGAAAACCTCGAAGGCAATGTTCGCCTGCCGATCTTTCGTCCCGGGGTCCGTATTGCCGAGTCTGCGAGAAATGTGCAGATTTCGTACGTCGATGGCAAGCCCCGTGTGCTGATGCCCGCCCGCGAGTATTCTAGTTTTCTGAGCCAAGGTTTTGAAACCTCGCACAAATTGCCTCTCCACGGCAAACTCAATCAGCCGGGAAAGTTTCGCGCAAACCAGTGGAAATGGGCCGACTACGACGGCGACAACCGCCTGGATCTGATCATTGGTTTAGGAGAATGGACCGAATACGGATGGGATAATGCCTACGACTCCGAAGGAAATTGGATGCGTGGTCCTTTACGTGGTCGAGTCTGGTGGGCACGTAATATCGGCTCAAATGAAAAGCCAAATTTCGACACGCCAGTGCGTCTCGAAGCCGACGGCAAAGCAATCGATGTTTACGGAATGCCTTCGCCCAATCTGGCCGACTTCGACGCAGATGGCGACCTTGATCTCATTTGCGGCGAATTTCTCGATGGTTTTACATGGTTCGAGAACCTTGGCACGCGTACCCAGCCCAAGCTAGCCGCCGGCAGACGCCTTAGCTTTCAAGGCGAGCCACTGCGAATGGACCTTCAAATGATTGTCCCAGTCGCGATCGACTGGGACCGGGACGGCGACTACGACCTCATCGTCGGCGACGAAGATGGCCGTGTCGCGCTGCTTGAACACACGGGAAAAGTCGTCGACCACATGCCGCAATTCCGTCCACCCGTCTATTTTCAGCAGCAGGCCGAGTACCTCAAGTCTGGCGCTCTGGTTACGCCGGTCAGCTTCGATTGGGACCACGACGGCGACAGCGACCTTGTCTGTGGTAACTCCGCAGGCTACGTCGAGCTATTCACCAACCTCGGTGGCCAGCCAGCCAAGTGGTCTCGACCGGAACGCCTAGAAGCAGACGAAAAAACGATTCGCATCCAAGCAGGCCCTAACGGATCGATCCAAGGGCCCGCCGAAGCCAAGTGGGGATACACGACGCTCTCGATCGGCGATTGGGACCACGATCAACTTCCAGACTTGATTGTGAATTCCATCTGGGGAAAAATTGAGTGGTATCGCAACACGGGCACGCGCACCGCCCCGAAACTTGCTGCCGCACAGCCGATTGAAGTTGCTTGGCAAGCAGAGCCCCCAAAGCCCGCCTGGAATTGGTGGGATCCTGAGCCAAACCACCTTGTCACCCAGTGGCGCACTACGCCGCTAATCGTCGACTTCAATGCCGACGGGCTCAACGATCTCGTGATGCTTGACCACGAAGGTTTTCTAGCCTTCTACGAGCGCACCCGAGACTCCAAGGGACAGCTTGAACTCCAACCCGGCAAAAGAATCTTCGTCGACGAGTCGGGCCAACCCGTGCAGCTTAACAAGAAAACTGCCGGCAGCAGCGGGCGGCGTAAGCTTGCACTCGTTGACTGGGATGGCGACGGGCGCTTAGACCTTCTGCTCAATTCCAAAAGCTGCGACTGGATGCGGAACCTTCGGAACGAGGGCGAAAACATCGTCCTCAAAGAGATGGGTCCGCTCTCCGAACGTGTGCTGGCGGGCCACACCACGAGCCCAACAACCGTCGACTGGAACCATGACGGCATCCCCGAGCTTTTGCTCGGGGCAGAGGATGGGCGAATTTACCATCAGGAAAGAATTACGAAGTCGGAATGACGAATGTCGAAATTCGCCAAACATTCGTCCGTTCCCAACGCTACTTCATCTCCGAATCAACCGTCCCAATTCCGCCGCGGTAGTAGCTGAATCGTACCTTAGGGTGGTCTGCCATCAGCGACATTGGCACCGAACTGTCGGCAATTCTTTTGCTGATCATCAGGGCCGTTAACCGCATACCGAATGGGTTGTCGTGGTATCCCGGGTGCCAAATCGAGACGCACTCGCTCTTCCAGGTTTCCTCGGGTCCTACGGTCGCTGCACAAGTCGGCACCAGCGGAATGTATCCGCCACCGGATGTCCTGGCGTTTTGAATGACCGTTAGCGGATGCAAATCGGTGATGCGAGTTTTCAATTTGCGATATTCTTCTGGCGTGGGAGGGGCGTCCTTGTATTTGCCTTCTCGCCGCACTGGATCATTGAACGCCCAATGCTTGACTTCGCCCTGGCCACCTTGCATCAGTAAACAACGTACGTCGTTGTAGCTATTGGAGTACTCGTCGAGAACGGTCGGGAAATGGATATTTTCAGTCGGCATCAGCAGCTCGGGGCGAATACGGTTGAAGCAAAGCTCCATGTCGGCCTTGGCAAACGAAAGCGGATGATCGGTTGCGACAGGCTTGCCGTCTTCAATCCACTCGTCCATGCCCCAGAAATGTGCGTCATGGAGCTTGATGTCCAATGCGTTCACGATCTGGGCAACCAGCGGCAACTGCTCGGTCGGGCCAATTGGTCCACAAATCCCCACGGGATTGTCTGGGGTCGCCTGTTGCCAAACGCGAATGTATTCTAGCGCCTCGGCACAGTAAAACTCTTTGAGGCTGTCGTACATGACGACCTCGAAGCCGTCGCGAGAAAGCTGCTCGAGGTCATTCGGGGTGAGCTTCGCGGCATCGCGCAGAATCTCTTCGTCTAGGGTCGTATAGTCCCACCAATCGGGGGCCACTTTGCTCAAGGGTCTTGCCATGGATTCACTTGTTTCCAAAAAGTTCAGAAAGAATATCAGAGGTGGGGTAGGGGTGCCCCATATGCTGAGTAAACGCTTCGGCGTATTTCACTCCCATTTTTTCCCCACGCATCGCACTATGTCGTTTCATTGCCTCGACGTACTCGTCCATGCCATGATGCGACCGCAGCCACTCACGCTGCGAAGCATGACAAACAAGCATCTCTGTTTTTCGGTCGCATTGTTCCGTGATATCGATCAAGCAGTCGGGCTCAACCATCACCCCCGTGTAGGGATTCACTCCGCTAATTGGGTCGCAATAGTAGAGCCACGGTATGCTCGATCCCTCGATCAGCGGCAGCTTGGAAGAATTGGGAATGGGATAGGCAAACGCTGCCCGACGAGCCAATAGGTGCGTCTGCTCATGATCGAGCATGTAGTCGAGTCGAGGATGGGCAAACACTAGCGACGGGGCGATCTTACGAAACAGATCGATCGCTTTTTTGCCCGACTCCCGATCGAAAACCACATTGATGTCACGTTCTTCCAGGCAGTGGTAGGTCGCTCCGATGACAGCGGCAGCCGCAGCCCCTTCTTTTCGGCGAATCTCAGCAATCTCTTCCTGCGAAAGGTCCACCGTCCCACAGTCGCCGGGCGAAGCGGTCGCGATATGGACTTCCCACCCCGCATCGACTAGCCGGCATAGCGTTCCGCCGCAAACAAGCTCAGCATCGTCGGGATGAGCCAATAACGACAAAGCCACACGGCGATCAGGCATCGTAACTTTTGACAAATCTCACCTCGAAAGGGTTAACGGCGGGGTTCGAGAAGTGCTATATTCTACCGAGATCGTTTTGCCACACAAGCAACGAAACTACCGGGATTGCTCTTACCGGAAAAAAAGCATCGCTGCGATATTCCGCGATAAATAAGGTGTTTAAGTCTATGAGACTCCCCCCGCTCCCGCCTATATTCTAAGCCTTGCTACTCCCCGTCCAATCTGTGGCCATGATATCTTAGCCGATTAGCTTTCCGTTGTTTCCCTAGCTTTCTTCAAGCGATTTTCCTCTACAAGCAACATGTCTACCAAAACACTCGACACAAAAATCGAACGTATTCTCGCAGACCCATCCTGCAACGATTTTCTCCTTGCGGACGCCAAAGATGCCGACATGGCCTTCGGCATGGCGAGCCCCGGAGCAAATACGCCCGAAGATGCCGAAGCGGGCCGCTTCAAGACGCTCGACCAATATCGCAAGCAGATTCGCCAGAACGTCGAGCAGGGGCTCCTCGACATTATGCTCATGAGCGTCAGCACCAACGAAGCGCTGACAATCAAAGACCGCCTTTTTGAAGACAACGCTGTGACTCCCGCTGTCCGCTTGAACGACACGACCGACATCTGGTCTGCCGCCGGCGCGAACTACCGCAGTCACCCCGCTTTGCCATTTCGTTCCGCATTGCTCGAACATGCCGCCTGCGGAAAGCTCGACGTCACTGGCGAGCAAGAGAACAGCGGAGCCGACCTGGGCCTCTACTCGGTCACTTTCAACAACTGTGCCGACTACGATTCGGAAACGCTCAACGCCTATCGCGAATTTCGTATCGAAGCCGAACTCGCAGGCTTTCGCCACTTTCTTGAAGTCTTTGATCCCAACTGCCTGCAAGCTCCAGTTGAAGATCTTGGCCGATTCATGAACGACAACATTGCCCGCACCCTTGCTGGCGTAGCGGAAAGCGGCCGGCCCATCTTTCTGAAAATCGCCTACCACGGTCCCGCAGCCATGGAACAATTGGTCCAGTACGACCGTTCCGTTATCGTCGGTATTCTCGGCGGTGCTTCAGGCACCACGCTCGATGCGTTCCACCAGCTTTGGGAAGCAAAAAAATACGGGGCCCGCGTGGCTCTGTATGGGCGCATGATCAACAACAGCGAGCACCAACTCACGTTTATTCAGCACCTGAGATGGATAGCTGATGGCGAAATCCAAGACCCTGCCGAAGCGGTGAAGTCGTACCACGGGCAGCTTCAGAAGCTCGACATCGCTCCCTATCGACCACTCGACGACGACCTAAAGAGCACGATCGCAATATGACCTCTCCCGCCGAAAAAACGGCCGCGAAAATCGTTGTCGCCGGGCACATCTGCCTCGATATCATTCCAAGCTTTCCCGCCGAGGGAACGGAAACGGCCATCGAGCCCGGCCTACTCTATCTCATGGGCCCTGCGGTTTGTGCCACCGGCGGGACCGTTTCTAACACGGGCCTCGCTCTTCACCATCTTGGCGTACCGACTTCGTTAATCGGCAAAGTCGGCGTCGACCTCTTTGGCGGAGAAACTCTCAGCTTCTTAAAAAAGATCGACCCACGCCTTGCCGAGGGTATGATCATCGCCAAAGACGAAAGCAGCAGCTACACCATCGTCATCAGCCCACCCAATGTCGATCGCTCGTTCCTCCATTGCACGGGTGCCAACGACACTTTTCTTGCCGACGACGTCGACTACAGCCAACTTGCCGGATCGAAGCTGCTCCACTTTGGCTACCCGACGCTGATGCAGCGTTTCTACGAAGACGGCGGCCAGCAGATGCGCCGACTGTTTGAGCAGACCAAAGAACAAGGCTTGCTGACTTCGCTCGACATGGCGATGCCCGACGCCAATTCGCCGGCTGGTCGCGTCGACTGGCGAGCCTGGCTTGCGCAAGTGCTCCCCTCGGTCGATATCTATCTTCCTAGCATTGACGAAACCCTCTTCATGCTACGTCGCTCGAAGTTCGACGAGCTTACTCAAGCTGCCGGTGGAGGCGACCTGGGCAATGTTGTCGATGTTGACTTGCTGCGAGAATTGGCCGAAGAGCTACTCGCAATGGGGGCGGGGGTTGTTGTACTCAAACGAGGAGACCAGGGTCTTTACCTACGTAGCAGCACCACAGACCGATTGACAAAATCGTGGCAAAACCGAGAACTTCAAGCCCCCTGTTTTGAAGTTGAGGTTATCGGAACAACCGGAGCCGGCGACTGCACAATCGCCGGTTTCCTAGCAGCCCTGGTCAAAGGGGCAAATCCGAAGCAAGCCCTCGTCAGCGCCGTTGCCGTGGGGGCCTGCAGCGTGGAAGTCGCCGACTCGACGAGCGGCATCCGCCCTATGTCCGAGGTCAAAGCACGTATTAAAGCCGGTTGGAAACGTCGCCCAGTGAGCGCCGTGACTGTCGACTGGAGCTGGAATGAAAAGACGGGGATTTGGACAGGGCCAAAGGACTTGCGGGGTAAAGCAACCACTTGAAGGTGCGACTAGCAGATTTTTTTGACTTTGCAATCGTCCTGAAACTAAACCGCGGACGTTGCAGCTTCGGCCAAAATCTTGTTATAATGTTCCCTGGTTTGCGATGGGTTTTTTCGCCTCATGTCGGTTTCCCGCTCTCGATAGAATAGTGCCCGGACTTTCAAATGCTTCGTTGGCTAATTTATCCTGTTTTTTTGCGTCAGCATAATAGCACTGGGCAATTTCCTATTCAATTGGCAGTAGCTACTGCCCACTTGTTCGCTTTACAATTGCTTGGCGGCGTAATTTGCTTCGGCAACAGTCCTCAAGAACAGGTTCAAATTGGAAGCCAATTAGTTGAATTGCAGAAAGCACTCAACGAAGAAGCAGCTCAAACCTTAGCGTTTCTGCAATCAGTCCGGAATGAGCCTTCGTCGCGTCAGGCTCTCCCAGAGCTTTCCATTTCACTGCAAAAATTGACGGCAGACGCCAAAAGTTTTTGTCAAGAAATCGAGAAAGCCAAGGACACTATCGGAGCGCCAGCACCGGAATCTGACGAGTTGAATGTCCGATGGGAACAACTCGGTCAAGAAATGTCTTTACTCACTCAAAACTGGATCTGTTTATCGCGTTCGCTAAGACGCGAAAATGAACGCGTGGAAAAAATCCGCGGTCTTTCAACCGATTTTTGGAACTCCCTGAGAAGCGATTGGGTGCAATTTGAATTTGAAACTCTTGATGTCTTGAAATGGACAGGAAGGTCTCTTCCCTCTTCTACCCGTCAGTATCTCGAAACTAAACTCGCTCAGTTCAAACAACATGGGCCTGAGAAGGTGTTCGATGTCGTGGTGCTAGGCGCCACTCCGGAAGAGTTAGAATCTCAAGCAGATACGTTGCGATCGTTTCTCGGGGATACCGCCAAAGTAGCTCTTCGGATTAGTAGAACAAGTATCCGCAGTGTTATTACGGTAAGCCCAGCAAGCGATATTGAATCGATTATTCAAAGCATGTCGGTCGGTGACCTACTCGACCAAGATAATGCGGCTCATCTTCTCGTGGTTTCCGTGAGAGGCTTGCGTATGTCTTTATCTGAGATTGATATGATTCTCGACAACTTGACCGACAACGGCGAGTTCCTTGCAATTTCCTCCGCAAACAGAGGAAGTCTGCGAAACATTATCGAGCAAGAAGGCCCGAAATCTATTCTCGCAGTAGAATTGCACGGGCTGACGCTTGATTCGCGAAAGGAATCCCCACTTAGATTCGTGTGGAGCAACGCAGAGACAGGCAAGCTCATCCTGGCGCGAAGCGGCAAAACAAAAGGGGTCTATCGAGGCCTATTACGCTACAACAAAACAGCCAGCAATTTCGCTCAACAAGTTGAATACGGAGAGGTGCAATCGATCAACGAAGAAAAAAGACGCGTCCTCATCCTTGTCGACCTCGCTAAATTAACCCCCGAATCTTTACTGGCAAGCCGAAGCCTGCAAGGGAATCCAGATGCAAAGCAGGTTAGGTCTGATCTTCAGGAAAAAATCCACGAGGAAACCTTAGAGGCGTTGGGAGCAGGTGATCAAATTTATTTTCATGATCGAAACGATGAAGAAGAGGAAATGATCGCAAAACTTGAATCTCTAGAAAAACGTCAAAGTGAAGAGTTTAATGAGGCGTTTGATTTCACAAAACAAGCCATTGATGCTCCCGTTGACGTGCAAGGATTGGTCGAAAGACATCGCCGAGAAAGCAAGGGGCTTAGGTCGAAGTCGGGGTTCGACGCAGGCCTAGCATCCTTTGAGCCGAACCGACATGCTCAGATCCCCTCGGCAGAGCAATTTGTCCAATTGGCCGAGATGTTAGAAAAAGAAGACACCTTTGGTTTGAATCGGAAAAAAGCAATTCAGATCCTTTTGAAACTTAGACCCGCTGATGTTGTTGACAAAAAAACATTCCGACGTATTGCCTTGGGGTTTAAGCAATTGGCCTTTGAAAGCCATTTTGAGCAACCGGACGGCATACGCGGAATGGTGATCTGGGGAGGGAAGCATAGTGTGCCCCCACTGATAGAATTATTAGAAAGTAACAAACTCTCGGTTCCTCTCGAGTTGTACGTAGCATTGATCAAACTCCAAGACTCTCGAGGGGCTAAAGCAGTTACTAAATTACTGGGAGATTTTCACAACCACGATTCGGCAACTGAATGCCTGCGTCGCATGGGCGCTGTCGCTGAAGAAGCTCTGATCGAAGTTGCGCCGTCAGATAATTCTGAGGTATCGCTAACCGCTATTGAACTACTCGGCGAAGTTGGTACAGAAAAAAGTTATGAGATCCTTCGTCAGGCGAGAAAAAGTCGGAATCCTGAGGTCCGTGAAGCCGCAGGGACTTCAAACCAATTGATCCGAAAAAGGAGCAAGCCGACAACGAGTCGCAGACCGGAAGGTAAATCTCCCGATGACCGCTAGGATGAATCGTGTGTTGACACTGCTATTCGGAATTGCTCTAGGATGTGGCGCGCCGTCGATCGAAACCTCCGCGCCTGAAAAAATTTCGCCGGAACAAGAAGAGGTGGGTCTTGCAGATCCAGCGCAGCCTCTTTTGAATTCAACGCCAAGGTCGACGCCGACGGATAGCTCTACGACTCGAACCGTTCGGATAAGGCCAAGACCCGAATTGCAGGTAACTCAGGAAATCGCCAGCATGTCCTTAGACTGGGTGTGCCGTCCAAAGTTTCACACGGCCTATGGAGATGCAGTCACGGGGACATGTTTTCTGGTCGAAGTCGAGTACGGTTTACCGCCGGTCGTAATCACGGCCAATAGTTTGATAGGCCTCTCGGGCGGTTTACATTTTGACCTCAACCCCGCCTCGCAAGGAAATAAACTCAGCCAATTGGAATTACTCAACTGTGAGACCAATGAATCACTCGCGATCTATCCTGCCAAGCCACTGATCACGATCGGTCGAAAAGATAGCAATGGAAATGTAGAGGTCGGAAACCTTGCCGCATTTCAATTCCCCGGAGCTAAGGCGATTTCTGCAGGGAGGCTCGCCAATAAGCCGGTAAAAAAGGACGATCGGGTGTGGCTGCTTGCCCGCAATATGGGAATTTTGTCTGATACCGTCAAACCTCATCCGGCCAAAGTAACCTGGACTGGAAAAAACGAACCGATCGTAGGAGATGCCCTAACCGACTCCTACAACAACATTGGCTATTCTTTTGATAATAAACATCTCTCTACGCGTGGCTTGGTTGGCGCGCCTGTGGTCAACGACCGGGGAGAAGTGGTTGCGATTCACACCTATGCTGTCAGAACAAAGACCGGTCTGCTGCGAGGCACGGGGAATCCTACCTACCGATACCGCGAAGGACTGATAAATGCATTGAAAACCGAACACGAAGGCTTCGAGGCTTCGTATGGCGAGTACACCATTCAATTGCCTGCCGGCTACAGCATTTCAAGCGATGGCACTGCCGACCGTGTTTGGGCGACCTCGGACCCACAGCTTGGCCGGTGCATGATTCGTTTGCGAATTTTGCCGAACGGCGGGAAATACGGCACATCACTTGCTGAACGAATGAAACTCTTGAAAACTGGTTTCCGGAGCATCGCGGGTGGAAGCAGCTATTCGTCAAGCGCAAATGGGGATCCCTTATCTCTTCCTGGCCTTGCTGCCATTAAAGGAGATTTTGCCGTTTCTCCTGGCGTCTTAGCCGATCCTTTTGGTACTCATGTTGCCTACAGTGGGCTCTTGTTGGTAGGCGTCAATCAAGATCATATCCTCATCGCCAAATTTGTAACTCAAGGAGTTTCGGAAGGCTCCTCCGCATGGCTGCTTGGCGAGCGTGCTCTCAACTCGCTTGCACGACCGGGAAAACCATTACCCTCGGGCAAAGCCAAAGACTCGCCCGACGTGAGTCAAGTCTTTATCCACGTTACGGGGATACGAGATTTTCAATATGAAACGATACTGCGCGGTCTTGTGAGAATCGTCAACCAAGACGAATATAAACTGATGTCTGTCAATGCGGTGGGCGAAGGGTTGCAAATGTCCTTGGACACCAAACTTCCGGCGCAGGCTATTGCTGATCGAATCAGGCTCCAGGTAACACCGCGAGTTAACGCATGGACAAAAATGATTCTCGTTGATTTATCGAAAAAACAGGATGTCGATTCGCCTGCGACAACTGGCCAAGAAAGCGAAGCAACTGACCCGTTGATGCAGCGGCTTCAGAACCTAGAAGCGAAGAGTTGGTTGGACGATTCCGAAGAGGCGATTCAATACGTATTGGAAGTGGATCCTTCCAGCGCTTCCTCCGACAAGATAAGGCACCGAGTCGCAATTGCTCTTTCTGAGTTGTTGCTGAGCGATCCAGCAAACACTTGGCATCGGCATGAGTTGATCCATGTACTCTCCTCATGGGATCGCGAGGTAGCGAGAAAAACATTGCGTAAGCTCCTGGTAGCCAGCCCATGGTACACTCGCACAGAAGCCTTTAAGGCACTCGTCGAAGTGGCTGATACCTCGGACATTGAGCTAGCCGCGACGGAATTGATGCAAGACGTTTCAGGGCATACCAGCGAACACGCCGAAAGTATTTTGAGTAAATTCCCGAAAGAAGCCGAACTCGTAGTCCTCGAAAAACTCATTTCAGGCCTCTGCATAAGCAGCCGTCACGAACTTCGTACGATTGAGGCTTTATCAAGATTCGGCGGGCAGCCAACTGCAAAAGCGTTTCGAGAATTGGCAAGAAAAAACAAGTCGCCTGCGCGTCAAAATGCACTGCGGGAAGGAATGGCCAAACTAGTAGGTCGGTTGAAAAACCAGTAGCGCAAGTCCCCGACGAGTGTTTTGCTCGCAGCACAGTTTGACGCTAAAATGCCAGGGCGATGACCGAAGCACGTCCGTGCGGCACGCACTTGCCCCTCTTTATTTCGCCAATTTCTGGCAAGCACTCAAACTAAAATCTCCTTAATCACTCGCGACTCCTCGACACCCGTGAGCCGCATATCCAGTCCTTGGAATGGCACACTAAAGCGTTGTGGGTCGATGCCCAGCAGATGGAGCATCGTCGCGTGTAAGTCGCGAACGTGTACCACATTTTCGACCGCATTGTAGCCCATCTCGTCCGTGCTGCCATAAGACATGCCCCCCTTGATACCGCCGCCCGCCATCCACATTGAAAAGCCTTTGATATGGTGGTCGCGTCCCCCCTCGGTGCCTTTCCCTTGGAACATCGGCGTCCGGCCAAACTCGCCGCCCCACACCACTAAGGTGTCGTCGAGCATTCCACGCTGTTTCAAATCGGTAATCAATGCGTAAGTCGGTTTGTCGGTCAACTCGCAGCAAGTATTCATGTGCTTGACCAAATCGCCATGGTGATCCCAGCCACGATGGTAGAGGTGAATGAACCGCACGCCGCGTTCTGCGAGTCGGCGCGCAAGCAAACAATTCGATGCGTAAGAACCATCGCCCGGCTCGGCGCCGTACCTATCTAGAGTCGAACGCGGCTCATCAGAAACATCCATCAACTCGGGCACCGAGGCTTGCATGCGAAATGCCATCTCGTAGGCCGCGATGCGTGTGTCAATCTCTGGGTTCCGAACCATTTCGTTACGATGAGCATTAAGCTGTCCCAGCGTGTTGACCAGCTCTTGCTGCTGTGCAACCGACACACCGGGCGGATTGCGGACGTAATGCACCGGTTCTCCACTCGAGTTGAACTCGACACCTTGAAACTGGCTAGGGAGGAAACCGGCCGACCACTGCCTCGAGGCGATTGGCTGAGGATTTCGTCCGCCGACGCTCGTCAGCACCACAAATCCCGGCAAGTTACTTGCCTCGCTGCCCAAACCGTAATTCATCCAAGACCCCATCGACGGCCTGCCATTAAGAGCCGTACCAGTATTCATGAACGTATGAGCCGGGTCGTGGTTGATTTGCTCAGTCACCATCGAACGTAGAATGCAAATGTCGTCGGCAATCTTGCCATGCCAAGGCAAAAAATCGCTGATCATCTGGCCGCTTTTCCCATAAGGTCGAAACTGCGTCATCGGCCCCAGGCATTTCAACTCTTTTCCCTGTAGCTGAGCAATTGGTTGCCCTGCTGTGAACGACTCGGGCATCGCTCGACCATCCATCTTTGCAAGTTCAGGCTTGTAGTCAAACGTTTCAAGATGCGATGGCCCGCCCGCCATGCAAAGAAAAATGACCCGTTTCGCTTTGGCAGCAAAGTGCGGAATTCCTGGAACGCCGGTGTACGTCGAAGCTGCCGACGAGTCGTCCTTCAGCAGCGACGCGAGGGCCAGCGAACCCAACCCCAAGCCGCTCGATCTGAGAAATGTACGTCGACTAGCTACCGCGTCATGATTCAGCAAGTTCTGCATAGTTCTTAGTTCCGCGTAATCGTTTCGCTTAAATTCAAAATCGCCCGTGCAACACCAGTCCAAGCAGCAAGTTCAATCAGATCCAATTCCGGATGGCCGGGCTTCAAACCGATCTCCACAATCGCCGCAGCAGAATCGGCATCCTTTTGATACCGCCCTCGATTAGAATCGAGTAATCCAGTAAGCAATTCTATCTCTAGCTGATCTGGCATTCGAGAAGTCGCCTCGCGAAAAGCAAACTGCACTCGGGCAACGTCTGATTCGCCACCTTCCAAAAGAATCCGCTCAGCAAACACTCGTGCCGACTCCACAAACGTAGGATCATTCATCAGAATCAACGCGGCCAGCGGCGTGTTTGAACGGGCACGCTCGGCCGTACACTCCTCGCGACGTGGTGCATCAAACGCTTTAAGTATCGGATGTAAAAACTGACGCTGCCAGTGTACATAAACCCCACGCCGCCACTGCCGGGTGTCGCGATGCATTTCATAAGTACGTACCGGGAAATTCAAATGCCGATAGTAGCCTGCTGGTTGATAAGGTTTAACACTCGCACCCCCATAATCCAGAACCAGCAGCCTGCTGATCGACAGCGTAGCGTCGCGGACCATCTCGGCCGGCATTCGATATCGAGATTGTCGAGCAACGAGCCGATTGTACGGATCACGCTCTACGAGTGCGTCTGGTTCCAAAGACTGCTGACGATAAGCACGGCTATGAACCAACAGTTTGACCATGTGCTTGATATCCCAACCACTTTGCACCAATTCCAAAGCCAAATTGTCGAGCAACTCGGGATGAACCGGCGTCTCGCCCTGTCCGCCGAAATCGTCGAGCACTTTTGAAATACCGACGCCAAAAAATAAATACCATAACCGATTGGCAAACACCCGACCGGTCAATTGCCCAACTCCCTGTTCGGCATCGGTTAGCCAGTTGGCGAGGTCGAGTCGAGTTGCTCGGCGGTCACCAACCTCAAGCTGTCCCAAATGTTTTGGCACTGCCGGAAGGACGATTTCCCCCGTGTCGTCGAGCCAGTTCCCACGAGAAAGAATCCTCGTTGTCCGCGGCTCGATCGCAACGCTGACCATTGTCTTGCGAGCGTTTTTCCGAATTTCCTCCGCCCTCGTTTTCAGTTTCGCAAGTTTTTGCTCAAGAATCTTTCTCGTCTCTGGATCGTCTTTGGTGTGAGTGATCAAATTGTCATCTAATTGGGCGATCTGTTGCTCCAGGCCTCGCAATTCTTGCCGCTCGCGTTTGGTTAGCAAATTCTCTTCAGGGGCTCGTTTTGTAGGCAACTCGTTGCTTCCATCTTTGAAGTGCTGAGCTTCATCCAGATCGGCAAAAAAGGCGGCCATCGAATAGAAGTCGCGCGATGTGAGCGGGTCGTACTTATGGTCATGGCATTGGCAGCAGCCCATCGTAGCTCCCAGCCAAACTTCCGAAACATTCCGTACCCGGTCTGCTGCATAAATTGCCAAGTACTCCTTCTGCTGAACGCCCCCTTCATGGGATGTTTGCAGTAACCGGTTGTAGCCGGAGGCAATTTTTGCGTCGGTCGAATGCCCCGCGAGCAAGTCTCCCGCCAACTGCTCTCTCGTAAATTCATCGAACGGCTTGTTGTCGTTAAAGGCATCAATAACGTAGTCGCGATAAGGCGAAATGTTATGGTCTTGGTCGCCGTGATATCCGACCGTGTCGGCAAATCGTACTAAGTCGAGCCAATAAACGGCCATCCGCTCGCCATAACGATCGGAGACAAGCAAACGATCGACCAGCTTTTCGTAAGCCGCCGGATCTTCATCGGAGACAAATCGGTCCACCTCACTCGGCTTAGGAGGCAGGCCGGTCAAATCGAGACTCAGTCGGCGGATCAGCGTCACACGATCGGCCTCGGGCGAAGCCTCCAATCCCTCCGCTTCGAGTCGTGCCAAAACAAAATCGTCGATCCAGTTCAATGCCCAATCATTACGTTCGTGCGTAGGAAGTGCGACTCGTTTAGGAGGCACATATGCCCAGTGGCCCGACCACTGCGCGCCTTGGGCTACCCAGCGTTTGAGTATTTCAATTTCTCCCGCCGAGAGCGACTTCCCCGAATCGGGAGGGGGCATCTGCTCCTCGGCATCGGTGCTTAGGATGCGCTCTACCAACGCACTCAGCTCAGGCTTGCCTGGCTCGACCGCACGATAGCCTCCCAGGTCTGCTTTTAGACCGTCCGCCGTATCCAGCCGCAAGTCGGCCTGGCGCTCCTCCGCATCAGGACCATGGCAAAAAATACATTTATTCGAGAGAATCGGCCGAACATCGCGTTGGAAATCAACCTCAAACGAGTCTGGCACCTCGGCGACGACAGCCAGAGGAAACCCAAGCATTACCAGCAAAGTCATCGCAAACGGTTGGTGCATCCTACTCACTTCTTATTTCAAAAGACTCTCATTTCAAAAGACATAGCGGAAGACCCATTTCGGCCTGATACCTGATAGATTTGGCCTGACGACTGGGGCCTCGATTATAGGCGAGAAAGCTTGTCTCGCAAATATCCGTTGCAATACGGAAGAGAAAGCTTCTCCTTACTTTTCTCGTTTTGAGAGCACTCGAAAACCTCTCAAGGAGGGACTGGACTATTTTTTTCCTTAATTCGGTACTCTGCGTTCTTGCAATCCGACAATCGCGGCTAGAAATTGAGTGCCAAGTCGAGTAGACTCATCGGCTAATAGTCTCCACAAACACCCTTTCTACCGTTGCGAATCTGGATGGACGAACTTCAAGCAATTGGCGGTGGACTTCATCCAATCGATCACGTCATCATCGGCGTCTACATGATCGGGGTGCTCTTCATTGGCAGCTATTTTGCCAAGTACATTCACTCCTCCGGCGACTTTTTCTTGGCTGGTAGATCGCTACCTTTCTGGGCGATTGGTATGTCGATCGTCGTTAGCGATATCGGCGCAATCGACCTGATCGCAGGTGCAGGCGGCGCCTATGATCGAGGACTTGCTCAGGCAAACTTCGATTGGATTGGCTCGGTACCCGCATTGCTGATCGCCGCGTTTATCTTTGTTCCCTATTACTGGCGTGCCGGGGTTTATACTTTGCCCGAGTTTTTGGGGCGTAGATATAACGCATCCACCCGCTGGGTCAATGCTTTGGTACTGCTTGTTTTTATGTTTGCGACGGTATCGATCCTGCTTTGGACCTCAGCCGTCTTTTTGAATAATGTATTACACTGGAATCCCCTGACCGCCATTTGGGTTACGGCAGTAATTGTTGGTTGCTATGCCATCAGCGGTGGTCTTGCTGCGGTCGTGATGACCGACGTATTGCAGCTGGTCATCATGTTTGTTGGTACAGGCGCACTGCTTGCCCTGGGGATGTGGGAAGTGGGCGGTTGGGATGGCATGGTTGAAAAGGTGCTTGCTCAGCCTGGCGAATCTGAAGAATACTTTCGTTTGCTCGTCGAGCATAAGGAAGGTACCGAGTATCCCTGGCCAGGGATGGTCTTTAGTCTCGGCATTATCATGTCGACCGCGTACTTTGTAGGTAATCAAGCAGTCATGCAACGCGCCCTTGGTGCACGCTCGGAGTGGGACGCCAAGGCAGGCATGCTGACCGCAGGCCTCTTCAAAATGGCCATTCCCGTTCTCGTCTTCCTGCCTGGCATGGCAGCAAGAGGCATCTTTCCCGATCTTGAATCGCCTGACGGAGCAATCCCGACCCTTATCGACCGACTGATGCCCCCGGGCCTCAAAGGCCTCATGTTTGCGGCCTTCTTCGCAGCCCTCATGTCGAGCGTAGACTCCTACCTCAACTCGTGTGTCACCATCTTCACCGGCGACATTTACCGGCCGCTCCATAAGCGGTTCACAGGCAACGAGATGTCAGAAAAGCTCGGCCTGACGCTTGGCCGTTCTTTGACAGCCTTCGTCCTCGTGGCAGCCGCCCTCTATGCTCCGAGGTTTGCCGACTCCGCTGCACTTTACGACGTTATCCAAACCTTGCTCTCTTTGTTTCAGGGGCCCACGCTCGCAATTTTGATGCTGGGAATCTTCTGGCGGGGAGCAACCGCCTGGGGCGGATTTGCTGGCCTCGTGCTCGGCGTAACCCTCACCAGTTTGTTGAACATCCTCGGCGATGCGGTCTTTATTTCTGACGACCCTTACCTGTTTGTTTCATTCTGGTCGTTTTGGGCTTCTCTGGGTGTAACCATGGCGGTGAGCTTGGTGACCACGAAGAAGACGACCGAAGAGCTGGAAGGCTTGGTTTACGGCTCGGTAGTAACAAGATCAATAAAGTCTGAATAACAATTTCGCACTAGTGCTTTGACAACTCTTAGAATTTGGATGCTGTCTGACAGAAGTTATTTGCCAGTAAGTAGTTCTGTCAGACAGCATCCCAACTTTTAGTTATGACAAAGCACTAGCGGAGCCGATCACTTGAGTTACCTAACGCTTCTTATCGAGACGGTTCAGCCTGAGGAGAAAGGGCTGTGGGTCGACATGACCGAATGGATTCGTAGTACTCTCGGTCCGCCGCTCAAATCGCTTCATCAGCCTCTCGACGATTGGCTCGGCAGCCTGCCTATGTCGATCGCGATGGCCTGCGCCATCGGCCTTTTCGTTGTCGCTGGCCTCTGGGTCTGGACGCTGAAAACCGACTTCATTTTCCGAGGTGCCCCTGACCGCAATCGGTGGCGTGACCTTAGATTATGGTCTATGGCCGTTTTGCTTCCTTATATCACTATCTATCTACTACTAGGTCGCTAGAGAAAAGCGAATCACCATGTCTGAACCTACTGAACTCGAAACGCCCGATTACCGCGAACGCGATGCTGCGACACTCAAAATTTTAGGTTTTTTCTTTGCCGTCCTCGGGGTGCTTGTGCTTGTCGGTTCGTATTGGTCGCTCGAAAATCCGAGAGCCTTGATCGTCAACCTCGCCAGCGGAGCCGTTCTGACCCTCATTGGGATTGGAATGATAATCTACGTACGCCGAAAGTCTGATAAGAACCAATAGTTCAATTTTTCTTTCTACATTTCTCTGGTCTGAAGATCTGCTCAATCTTCGTTCCTCCGCGTTCTACTCTTCCAGGCATTGAAAAGTCACCCAATCTCAAACTCCTCCCTCCTGCCAAATCTATTCCCAGCTATGTCGACTTACACCTACAAGAACTGCCGTTTCGAGAAAGATGGCAAACCTTTCTTCGTGATTGCCAGCGACTATCACTTCTTTCGCGATCGTCGCGACAACTGGGAGCCACGGCTTACCCAGCTCAAAGAGCTGGGCGTGCGATTGATCACCTTCTACACGCCCTGGCGGCATTTTATTCAAACGACAGAAGGGGAAATCTGGTACGACTTCAACGGCGAAACCAAGGATAGTCGCGACTTGGTTTGCTTTCTTGAAACGCTGAAAAAAGTTGGCTTGCTCGGCATCTTCAAGCCGGGTCCCTTTGTCCATTCTGAACTCAATGTCGGCGGCCTGCCAGACATTGCAACGCCGACGTTCAATCCTGAAATCCCTGGGATGCGCCGATTCGACGATAGCCCGGTCCGCTGGTGCTACGACAACGCAATTTTACCCGCACCTTGCGACCCAACTTACGATGCCCTAGTCAAAGGTTGGTACGAAGCGGTCTGCCCGATAGTTGCCCCATTCGCTGGCACCGAAGGTCCCGTGATCGCACTCCAACTCAACGACGAAACAATTTTCTGCTGTTCCAACGACCCGCCGTGGCGACTTGGGTACGAAGCTTCCTCGATGCAGTTCTTTCATCGACTCTTGGCGGAACAATATGGCACCATCGAACAGTACAACGATGCTCATAACACCCACCACGCCTCGTTCAACTTCGTAACCGGTCCCCAACCGCTCGACGCCAGCCGAGTTGAACTTCACCAACCCAAAGAACCGGCGGACGTTTTGCAGTATGTCGATTGGGCCAACCACCAATGGCGTTTGCGTCGCGATAACTACGTTCACTACAAAAGTTTCACGAACATCGATCTGCCGTATCTTACCAACTATGCAGGCATCACTCCGCCGATCGAACAGAACATCCCTGAAATCACTCCCGACAATGCAGATGTTGTGCCTGTGGAGTTGGCCAAAACTTACTCGGATTGGTGGTTCGCAATGAACCGCGTCGACCAGGACGTTGTCGACGGCGCCCACGAGTACGGCATGATTAGCTGGTTGGGCGTCGCCGCCTATGATGAAGTCGTCTTCGACCGCTACGTGAACACGGCCCGACGCCGGCGCGGAATGAACATGGAAGAAAACTGGGGGTTCGCCGCTTTTTACGACGAGCGAAGCAAGTACCCGATTGTTCCGGTCTTTCAAACGCTGGTGTCGATTGCTGCCGGAGCCACTGGCTACGACATTTACACCGGCGTCAGCACCGACTACTGGGACGACACGCTCGATCGGGTCACGAAGAAACAGTGTTCCACGTTCCCGTCCGATGCTCCGATCACTAAGGATGGAGAAAAGGGCGTCCTCTACGATGCCGCTGCCAGCATCAACGCTTGGTTCAACCAACATGGCGACGCCCTCGTTGCTTGCGACCCAGAACCAGAAGCAGCCTACATGCTGTATGCCCCCTACGCAGCAGTAGCCTCTTGGGTTCCTGACGAAGATCACTGGGCCATCGAGCAGCACGATCTGCCACGCTGTGGATACGAAGCATTTGAGCCTTGGTCGAGTTCGCTACAGCGAGCCGGTTTCTCGCCGGTGACTCAAGAACTTGAAACGGCAGACGTCGATTGGATGTTGTCATGCAAGTCGGTTTCCATTCATACCGCGTTCTTCATGGGCAAAGCAGAGCAGAAAAAGCTCGCCGACCTTATCGCAGCGGGGGGGCGATTGTTTATCTCGGGAGAATTACCCTCGGTCGATCTGAAATTAAAACCTTGCACTCTCCTTGAGGAAGCGGTGAAAAAGGCGGGAGACAACGTCGCGTACCAACGCGAAAATCGCTTTGTCGGCAACCGCTTTGCGGCTCAACTTGCCGACGCAGGCCTCGACTCGCGTGTCACTTGCAGCGACCGCCTTCGCACGATGGTCCACTTCGGCGAGCAAGACCGGTTTGTCTTCTTCTTTAACCTTGAAAAAGGAGTTGGGCATTCGCATTGGATTGAGTTCGATGGTTTGCGTATTGAGTTGCAACTTGGTTCTAAAAGCTGCGGCATCCTCCGAATTTCGGGCGGCCAGATTGTCTCGCACTTTGTCAAAGGCCGAAACGAAATCGACGACACCACGGCAGACATCCGAATTCAATGCGGCGACCAACTAGTTGAAGGGCAGGGGGACTTTGCTGATGTTTGATTTGAGATGTTTGATTGTTGATGTAAAATGAAAAGGCTTATGCTCACAATTCAAATACTACTTAGTCGCCTACTAGCGTGGTGGCAGTTGCTTCGTGCCGGGAATGTTTTTACTGCGATCACGAATATCATTGCGGGATTTCTCCTCGTCCAAAAAAGTTGGCAGCCGCTGAGTTCACTGTTTTTGTTGATGGCATCCTCCTCGCTTCTCTACACGGCTGGGATGGTTCTTAATGATGCTTTCGACTCGCAACTCGACGCTCGCGAACGACCTGAGCGGCCAATTCCTTCGGGGAGAATTTCTCGATCAACTGCGTTTCGAGTTGGTTTCTTTTTGCTTTTCCTAGGGGTTGCTCTCGCATGTTTTGTCTCTTGGAATCTTCAAAGTCGCACTTCGGCATCTGTTGCGGTGTTGCTGGCAGTGGCAATCGTTGCTTACAACGTCAAACTAAAGCAAACCGCGTTCGGCCCCTCGGCAATGGGAATCTGTCGTTACCTCAACGTGTTGTTAGGGGCCAGCGTGGTCGACAACCTGCTGCAAGTACCTGCTGTTTGGATTTACGCCGCTGCGGTTGGTATGTATACGATTGGCTTAACTCTCTTCGCGCGATCGGAGAACGAACCGAGCAAAACACGAGGACAAACGGTCGGCGGACTTGTTACGCTTGGTTCGCTGGCCCTGGTGGGGCTCTTGCCGTTGCTTCTTTTCTTTTTCCAAGATGCCGCGACCCAGGAAGCTGAATTCCCCTTCGTCTGGTTTGGATTATTACTCTTGATGTGCCTTGTACTGCTTGGTTCTCACCAGGAAACCCAGCGTAAACCGAGTCCAGCCGCGTTCCGAAAACACGTTTCCAAGCTTCTTATAGGATTCATTATCATGGATGCTTTGGCTTGTACCGTGGCCGCGGGTTGGCTGGTCGGGGTGATTGTCCTTACACTAGTAGTACCAACGCTGGCCCTCTCGCGTTGGGCCCCCATGACGTAGCGTTTTGTGAAGGAACATTAGCCACAAGCAGAAACCGGCGGTGCTTGGAAACCGCCGACTTCCGCCTGCGTCTAGTGGCTGTGTCGAATGCCTTTCATTTTGTAAAATTTCATGCGTATTGGCTATAACACCAACGGTCTTGCCCATCATAGTTTGTCTGATGCGATTCGTTTGTTGGCTTCGCTCGGTTACCAAAGCGTAGCCATCACAATCGACCACGCTGCGCTGAATCCGTATCAAAAAGGTTTTGAACAGCATCTTGACGAAGTTCACCAGTTGCTCACGGAGCTGAGAATGTCTTCGGTTATCGAAACCGGCGGCCGATTTTTGCTCGACCCGAACCACAAGCATCATCCGACCTTGGTCTCCTCGAAATCGGCGGGGCGTCCTCGTCGAGTCGAGTTCCTGCGCCACGCAATTGACATAGCAGCAGCGCTAGAGAGCAATTGCGTTTCGCTGTGGTCTGGTGTCCTGCCATCCGGCGATTCTCGACAGGAAGGTTTCCGACGCCTGACCGAAGGGTTGCATCTGGTTCTGGAGTATGCCGATCGCAAAAACGTCAAGATCGGTTTTGAACCCGAGCCGGGAATGTTGATCGACACGATGGCAAGTTTTTCGGATTTGGTCGAGCAAATCGAATCGCCCCGTTTGGGACTCACTCTGGACCTAGGTCATCTACATTGTCTTGGCGAAACTCCGATTGAAGATCATCTTTATCGCTGGGCGGACCGATTGGTTAATGTTCACCTCGAAGACATGAAAGTCGGCGTGCATGAGCACCTCATGTTCGGAGAAGGGGAAATAGACTTTGGCCCGGTGCTCGCAGCACTTGCCGAAATTGAATACCAAGGCGGGATGCACGTGGAGCTAAGCCGCCATAGCCACTTAGGCCCGACTGCCGCAAAACAGGCGTATCTTTTTTTGAAATCACGATTGGATGCGTCAGGTATATTCTTGTAGCAGAAGTGTATTTCTAGCCTTCCATTGAATAACCCTCCTTGCCCGTAAAAAGAAGAACTCCTCTTATGCCTGAATTTGTTGCCTTACTTTCGATCCCCGGTTTACGAGAGCAAGATCTTGAGTTGATGCCTCGCCTGCGGACCCTTGTGATGGGGGGCGACCGTGCGTCGCTGGTGCCCAGCTTTCCTGCCGTAACTTGTCCTGTGCAGGCCAACATGACAACGGGGCTGACTCCTAAGGAACATGGCGTGGTTGCCAATGGTTTCTACTGGCGCGAACGTCATGAAGTTGAAATGTGGACTTCGACCAACCAGTGTGTTCAGCGTCCGCAGTTGTGGGATCTTATGCATCAACACGATCCTTCGCTTACCACCGCGGTTTGGTTTCCGCTGCATAGCAAGGAGTGTGGAGCCGACTATGTTTGCACTCCGGCGCCGATTCATAACGCTGACGGTACGGAATCGATGTGGTGTTACACGCGGCCCGAGGGTCTTTATGATGATCTGCTTGCTGAGTTGGGGCAGTTTCCGCTTCAACACTTTTGGGGGCCAATAGCGAACATCAAATCGACGACCTGGATCGCAGACTCGGCGATCCGCGCGGCCGAGCGATACCGGCCCAATCTCTTTTATATCTATCTTCCGCACCTCGACTATGCCGCACAAAAAATGGGGCCCGAGAGCGAAGCGGCAAAGCAAGCTGCGGTCGATCTCGACGTAGAAATTGGTAAACTCGTCGACGGATTTTCGGCTGCCTATGGTAAGGATCGCCCGTTGTGGTTGATTGCTAGCGAGTATGCGATCGTGCCGGTCGATCATGTGAGCTACCCCAACCGCGTACTGCGTGCTGCTGGTCTCCTTACGGTGAAGCATGAGGAGAACGAAAATGGCGGTGGCGAGCTTCTTGATTTTGAGGCGAGCCGTGCCTGGGCTTTGACCGATCACCAGTTTTCTTTCGTCTATGTTCGCGATTCGGACGAGGCAACAATCCTTCAAGCGAAGGAAGTGCTAGCAAGGCAAACGGGGGTTGCCGAGGTGCTGACTCAAGAGGAGTTTGGCCCCTACGATCTGGTCCATCCGCTTGCCGGAGATTTGGTGGTGATCTCCGATCCGAATAGCTGGCAAGCGTATTATTGGTGGCTTGATGTTGATTTAGCTCCTTCGTTTGCGCGTACCGTTGATATTCACCGAAAGCCAGGGTACGACCCAGTGGAACTGTTTTGGGACCCTGTTGCGAAGGGCGTGCCGCTGGACGCTAGCTTGGTGAAGGGTTCGCATGGTGCTCCTGCTGTCGCCCCAGAACAGCGTGGCGTGTTGCTCTCGTCTGAGCGAGGGGTTTTCTTGGAACGACCGATTGCCGATACCGACGTGGCGGATATCGTGCTTCGGCAGTTTGGAATCTGAAACTCCTCAAGTGCTATCAGTATTTTAGGGCGACTCGGAAATTCGATCCGACTAGGCAAGCTGTGCTTGGCTTGTTGCTTGTAACGAAACAGGACCTCGATGGCGGTCGATAGTTTCTCTAGACGCCGGCGCTCTCTGCTGAGCAGACGTCTCCTCCTTGCAAGCATCCCCCCATCAACGAGACCTTGCCATGAAAACCTCGTTCGCGCGAATTGCCGTTTGTTTGATTTCTATTTTTGCTTTGCAGACAGGAACGTCTTCGCTAGAAGCGGCCCCGCGTGGGGGGCTTATTCCTGGCACAGGCACGTTGATTGAATACGTCGGCGACGATTTTGAAGATACTTCCTGGGGTTTCGTCCATAATTTCCCTAAAAGCTCGCGAGAGCAAGATAGCCGCTTGCGATCGCCGACAGGCCGTTCTACTAACGGTCGTTGGATCGAAGGGCCCGAGCGTGGCCACCCCGATCACATGAAAGTTATTCCAACTCCTCCCGGCGGGCTCGCTGGTAGCGAACATGCGTTGTTGGTACGTACGCTCCACTCGGGCGTGCCTGGGTACAACTCGTATGATGTGCAACAGGACGATCTTATTTCTAATACGATCTCTCGACTCGGAATGACAATTCCCGCTAGCGACATGCCGAACGTGGTGGTGCGGATTTATTTGCCGCCAGCGGAGAAATGGGAGAACCGTTCGGGGCCTCAATTCGGATTTCGCATAAGCACCTCGGCAACCGTTACCAAAAGCGGTTCGAGTGGTTTCTTTGGATCGCGTAGCACAACAGAGGTCGAGCCATATTGGCCGGGCATTTGGATTCACTTTCGCAGTGAGACCAGTCGCAAAAACAAAGAGGACTCGGCGTATCTTACGGTCCGAGGCAATCGCAATGGGCAGGATATCCGGATGAAGGAAATTCCGGCTGACCAATTTGGTTGGTGGACTTTCGGCATGTCGATAACGCCTAACGGGATGGTGCATTACTATGCGAAGCAGGGAGTCGAAGACCTTACCGCGGCCGATCATTTGACTTCGCAATTTCCGTATAGTTTTAGCGCCGAGCGTTTCCGGACGTTCTTCTTTAACTCCTGCAATAAGAACGACGGCAAAACGTGGGCGACTCCTTTTGTGATCGACGACCCTCAGCTGTTCGTGGTGAACTCTGCTCGTGTGGTTTCGAGTGTGAAGCGGAACATGGAACGCGAGGCGCGACGTGCTGTGAAGCGAAATGCACAAAAAAAGCAAAGAAGTGGCAGGAACCGGCGCTAGTGCGTGTCGCACGGACGTGCTTCGGTCACCGCACGGCATTTCAGCGTCAAGCCGTGCTAGGAGCGGAACACTCGCCTGGGACTTGCTCTAGAGGCTAGAGGTGGATAGCCCAAGGTTAATGGCCAAGCAAGATTGATGGCCATCTTGCGGCCCACCGTTCATTTTGAAGCTACTACTCATGGGGCTGGAGTGCCCCTAGGACAATAATTGGATCGTAAGTGGAACGGTGGGTAGAAAAAATCCAGGAGAAGGGCAAGCTGCCTTCACTCTTTTTTCTTAAAAACTTCACAAAGTCGGGCCGACAGGATTCGAACCTGCGACCTTTTGACCCCCAGTCAAACGCGCTACCAGACTGCGCCACGGCCCGAACTTGTTGCTATCTTGCCATTGTAGAAGCCAATCTACAAGACCAGCTTTTCTCGATTCCACCGTACGAAGCCCTCAATGGCTTCGTACTCGGCTAATCCGAGCTTGTCGTAAAGCTCGGCCGTCTCGCGGTTTCGATCTTCTGCACGTTTCCAAAACTCGCGGACATCGGCTCCGGGGAACAAGGCACGGTCCTTCTGCGATTCGTGCTTGAAGATTGCGATCCGCTTTCGATCGACTTCGGAGGGGCTAAGCGGGACAGCCATTTCGATTTCGTCGGCGCCCCATTCTTGCCATGCACCCCTGTAGAGCCAGACCTCGCAGTCTTTGCGCCAATCGGTGTCTTCACAGCGGTCGACTGCTTGAATCACCGCGTTGAGGCACGTACGGTGGGTTCCGTGCGGGTCGGAGAGGTCGCCTGCAGCATAGATTTGATGCGGTTTGATTTTGTTAAGCAGATCAATGGTGAGCTGAATGTCCTCGTCCGAGATCGGTTTCTTTTTTACACGGCCTGTCTCGTAGAAAGGCAAGTCCATAAAGTGGAGGCGTTCTTTCGGGACGTTGCAGCAGCGGCAACCTGCGCGTGCCTCGCCACGACGAATTAGGCCTTTGATGGTTTGCACTTCGGGGCTGTCGATTTGGCCCGCTTTTTTGTCTTTGAGGTACTGTTCGACATGCGATTCGAGTTCGGCAGTGCGTTCGGGGGCGACTTGGAAGTGTTGGTTGAATTCGGAAACGAATTCGGAGAACCGAATGACATCGTCGTCGAAAACTGCGATGTTGCCTGAGGTTTGGTAGGCAACATGAACTTCGTGTTTTTGGTCGACTAAGCGAATAAGGGTGCCGCCCATCGAGATGACATCGTCGTCGGGATGGGGCGAAAAGATGAGGATACGCTTTGGATAGATGTCGTTGGTTTGAGGGCGGTCGCCAGGTTGAAACTCGCTGGCAGGCTTTCCACCGGGCCAACCAACGAGTGTTGCTTGAAGGTGGCGGAAGACCGCCAGGTTGATATCGTACGCGGGACCGCGGTCGGCCAAGAGGTCTTGGAGGCCTTCTTCGTTGTAGTCGGCATCGGTGAGTTTGAGGATCGCTTTGTCGACACGTTGTGCGAGCCAAATTACGGCTTTGCGAACTTTGGTTTCATCCCACTCGATGGGACCCAGCATCCAGGGGCAGTCGGAGCGTGTAAGGCTTGCCGACGCGGCGTCGTCGAGAATCACTTCGGCGTTGGGATGGTCTTGCAAGAAACTGGCGGCAATGCTGGAGTTAATTTTGCCTTCAACCGCTTTTTTGACAATCGACGCTTTGTGCTCGCCAAAAGCAAGCATGAAAACTTTGCGAGCTTCAAGAATTGTGCCGACGCCCATCGTGATGGCCCGACGCGGAACGTGTTCCTGGCCGAAGAAGTCGCTGGCTGCGTCGATTCGTGTGACGCGATCGAGCGTGATGAGGCGGGTGCGGCTGGTCTCCGACGAGCCAGGTTCGTTGAAACCGACATGCCCTGAGCGACCGACGCCGAGTAGCTGGATGTCGATGCCGCCTACCTTTTTAATTTCTGCTTCGTACCACTGGCAGTAGTCGGCCACCTGCTCGATTGGCAAGGTGCCGTCTGGCACAAAGGCTTTGCCATCGGGGATGTCGACAAGATCGAAGAGGTGCTCTCGCATAAACCGCACGTAGCTTTGTAGCTCGTGGGTTTGCATGGGAAAGTATTCGTCGAGGTTAAAGGTGATGACGTTGGCAAACGAGAGCTGTTCTTCTTGGTGCAGACGAACCAGCTCGTCGTAGATGCCGACGGGCGTGCTGCCGGTGGCTAAGCCGAGTACACAGGACTTTCCTTCGGCGGCTCGCTCTCGAATGCACTCCGCGATTTGCTGAGCAACCGCGCAGCAGGCATCATTTGCGTGGGGGTAGACTCGAACAGGAATGTTCTCTCTCTGAGACAGAGTGAGGTGGTCGAGTGGAGGGGCTGGCATTGCGTCTCCAGGTGAGGAGGAAAGCTGCTTTTGCTGTACTTGTTTCATTGGAGTCTTGCTCTATGTCGCTTAATAAATGGCTCAGACTTTGACGCTTCGGCCTCGGCTGAGGCTCTGGGTTTGTTTATGACATAGTAAGATTGCATCGCGAGCGAGATCGGAATTGAGGATCTCGCTACGGCAATTTTTGCGAACGCAACGGACCACTTCAGCGATTTCAGAGGCGAAGGAGTTCATCGGGTCGCCATCGCCGAGTTTGACCGTTTTCGCTCGACCTTTGTTGTCGAGTAAAGTTGGAGGGCATAAGTATTTTCCCTCTTTGCCAATCACGGCGAATTCAAACATGAGGGTTGCTTTTTCGAGGTGAATCTCAAAACCGTGATTGAAGGATCGCCCTTGTTGAGCAATCGTACCGCTGGTTGCAAGTACCGAGTAGCTTGGTTTCTCGTAGCAGAACTGTGTGTTCCAGTATTCGGCGAGTTCGCCCCGTTGTCGGCCCCGGGTGATGACAGCTGTCGGCATGCCGAATAGCAGGCGGATAAAATGGGCGTCGTGGACGTGGAGGTCGAGCATGGGGCCGCCCGTGTGTTTTGGCGACCAGAAATTGGGAAGCCACTCGGGGTCGGAGATGACTCGCTTGAAAGATCCGCCCAGGAGTTTTCCGTGTTTCCCGCTGCGTACTTCTTTTAGGGCCCAGGCGAATTCAGGCGCAAACGGCAGGACGTGTCCGATAAAAAGCTGCTTGCCGGTGTTTTTTGAGACTCGAGCCATTCGGTTGCAGTCGGCGGCGGTGAGGGCCATTGGCTTTTCGCAGAAGACATCTTTGCCGGCTTTCATCGCCTGGCAGGCCATGTCGGCATGGAGCGAAGGAGGCAAGGTGATGTCGATCATGTCGATGTTAGGATCTTCGAGCATGTCGTCGAGGGATGTGTAGGTACTAATCCCCGAGAGGTCCATTTTTTTTCCGGGCGGGCCAAAGTTTCCTTGGATGTCACGCCAATCGCCGGTTAGGCGTTTTTTGTTCATCTCGCAGATGGCGGCTACTTTGACGCCACGAGATTTTTCGTAGGACAGGTAATGCACCATGCCCATAAAACCTAAGCCTGCTATACCGATACGAATCATGAGGTTGCCTCGTTGTTTGTTGTTTCTTCAGTTGAATCGTCGCTCATCTTGTCATAGAAAAATAGCGCAAAGGCCACCATGATGACACCAGCCATGATTGCGGGAAGAATCCAAAACTCTTTCCACTGTAACATTGTGTCGCTTACGAGTTGTTGATCGATGCCCTCCGGTCTGGTGGTCGAGAACATGCGTGTGAGCGACTCAGCAAAGCTGAACTCTTGCGGAGGTGAGGCCGCTTGGAGTGCCTCGCTTAGTTCACCGTATTTGGTGACGGTTTCTGCGTTTTTTCCGAAAGCAACTCGATAGCCAAAGAACATGCCGATTCCTTGAGTAAAGAAAACCAACATGCTTTGTGCCTGGCCACGTAGCTCTTTGGGAGCTTTGTCGTCGGTATACATGAAGCCTGTTACGAAGAAGAAGTCGTAGCAGACGCCATGCAGCAGGACGGCAAGGAGCATCATCCAGACAACTTGGTCAGGCGCACCGTAGGCGAATAACAGATATCGAATGACCCATGCTGCCATGCCCACCAGAATCATCCACTTCACCCCGAGTCTTCTGAAGAAGAAGGGGATAAGGAGCATGAAGAAAATTTCGCTCATCTGTCCGAGCGTCATCGTTGAGGCCGGTGCCTCAAAACCGACTTGCCCGAGCAAGTTAGCCGTGAGACCATAATAGTAGGCCAGGGGGATACAGATCAGAGTCGAGCAGAGAACAAAAACGAAAAAGGCGGGTTGAGCCAAGAGTCGAAAGGCGTCGACCATGAATACCGCTCTGAGGCTAATTGGTTCGCCTTTTGCGGGAGGCGGCGTGTGGGGGAGAGTGAGACAATAGAGTCCGGTGATAAACGAGCAGATGCCCCCCAGCCATAGGATGTTGAAGCTTCCCGACCAGCCTTGAAATCCGACCACAAGCCCGGCAACAATCCAGCCGATGGTTCCCCAAACTCGAATTTTGGGGAAATCGTTTGAGTTGGTCACGTTGGCAAAAGTAATCGAATTGCTGAGTCCAAGCGTCGGCATGTAGCAAAGCATGTGGGCGATGAAGAGGTTGACCATCATGCTGCCGTTCCCCGCTTCGGCGTAGCCTGGAGCCACACAGAGAAACACCCCACCGAGCAGTAGCAAGAAGCCCATTACAAGCTGCGAGGGAAAGAAACGGTCGGCGATCAGACCGAGGAACAGAGGGGCAATGATCGCAGCGATTGGCGCACTTCCGTAGGCTCCGCCACCGAAGTCTCCTAGGCCATTATCGGCCAAGCATTTCCCAAGCGTGGCAAACCATGCTCCCCAAGTAAAAAACTGGAGAAACATCATGATCGAGAGCCGAGTGCGTACACTACCCACAGATTCCATCCTTTGCTACGCCTTCGCGTCTTCTTGGAGAATTTTTGACTTGAGACTTTTCAGCAAATCGAGCGCTTTGCTGATTTCTTCTTTTTGACGATCGGGTTCTTGGGGGATCTCTCGTTCGATTGTCAGCGGGCCAGTGTAGCCAATTTTGTCGAGGGTTTGCAGGTAGGCTGCCATATCGACATCGCCTTCGCCGAGCGGGACTTCGGTGCCCCAGGTGACGCCAGGTTTGTCCGACCAAGTGCCGTCTTTGCAGTGGATGCTCCGGACGTAGGAGCCAATTAGTTCGAGCGCCGGTAGCGGCTCTCCGGCGCCGTAAAGAATCATGTTGGCCGGATCGAAATTGACGAAGAGATTGTTGCAACCGGTGTCCTTGAGGAACTTCAACAGAACGTCGGCCGGTTCTTGGCCCGTTTCGAGATGCAACGCTTGGCCGCTCGCCGCTAAGTGCGTGCAGACGTTACGAGTGACTTCGAGCACCTCGTGGTAGGCTTCCGATTCGGAATCGTGCGGGACATAGCCGATATGTAGCCCCACGACATCGACGCCTAGGCTCTTGGCAAAGTCGGCGATTTCTTTGAGCTCGGCTACTCTTTCGGTGCGAGTATTCTCGGGCACAAGTCCGATCGTTTTTTCGACGGTAGGAATATCGGCGTAACTTTCACCTTCAAAGCCGGCAAAGACACACGAAATTTTGATCCCGAGGTCTTTTAGTTTCGCCGCAAATTCTTTGGCCCGCTCAGGCGTACGCGACTGTTTTTGGGGTGCGTGGAGATGGACGGTCGGCACTTGTAGCTCATGGGCAACTTCTAGATGGACTCCCAAACCCGCGTCGATGCTGGCAAAAACACCCAATGGCCATTTACTCATTTTCTTCTCCACAGATTTTAATAAAAACAGGCCAAGGCAGCGGATGGCTGGCTTGGCCTATGAGGAACCGATCAGGCCGGAGCAGACTGGCCAGGAATAGCGACCGCAGGCTCTTCGATGTCGCCCCAGGCATACTCGGTCGGGCCGAGTGTTACATTGCTATTGAAACATTCATCCCAAGTCAAAGTTTGGCCGGAATAGGCACACATGCGTCCCATGATGGCAATCATGGTGCTGTTTGTCATATAGCCACCATCGTTGATTGGATTGCCTTCGCGAATGCTCTTGAAGAGATGTTCGTGCTCGACCCGGTACATGCTAGGTTTCTCGCCTTTGTAACGCCAGCTTGGCTTGCCGGCTGCGTCGTAGAGGCGATGTCGCAAGACTTCGGCTTGGCCATTAGTGCCGAGAACTCGCTCGTCGGTATGCATGGCGCAGTTGTGTTGCTGTCGGCAAGTGAAGTAAACACGTTTTCCATCGTCGTATTCATAGAAGACGGTAAAGTGGTCGAAGATGTGCCCGTACTTCTTGTCGGTACGTTGTTGGCGTCCGCCCAGGGCGGTTGCGCGAATAGGCGACTTGTCTCCCATGAGCCAGGCGGTTTTGTCGAGGCTATGGATGGCTTGCTCGTTGATGTGGTCGCCCGAAAGCCAGGTATAGTAAAGCCAATTGCGAACTTGGTATTCCATGCGGCTCCAATCGGGCTGATTGGGTCGATGCCAAAGCGTGTCGGTGTTGTAACTAGACTCAATTGCGACGATATCGCCGATCGCTTTTTCTTCAAGAATTTGACGCATCGTCTCGCGAACACCCGAGTCGTATCGCCAACAGAGCCCGGAAACAATCGAAAGACCTTTTTGCTTGGCGACTTTACAAGTCTCGATCACGCTGCGTACGCCGGGGGCATCTACGGCAATCGGTTTTTCGACAAAGCAGTGTTTGCCTTTTTCGATTGCGTATGCCAGATGGAGAGGACGGAAATGAGGCGGTGTCGTGAGAATGACTACGTCGCACTGGTCGATAACTTTTTTGTAACCCTCAAATCCCGCGAAGATGTTCTCTTCGCTCACCTCCACCTGTTTGCCAATTTTGTCGTCCTCTTTTAAGGTCGAGAGCGAGTCGTGCGCCCTGTCGAGGAACGTATCGGCAATTGCGGTAAGCTTGGCTTGGGGGTCAGCGTGCAGGGCATCGATCGCAGCACCAGTGCCGCGGCCTCCAGAGCCGATCAAGCCAACTTTTATCACCTCATCTGTGCCTGCGTGGACCGCGCCCGGAATAACAAGCGTCCCCAGTGCCGCAGTAGCGGCAGCCGAGTCTTGGAGGAATCGCCTGCGCGAGTTCTGAGATCGCGAGTTGCTCATGATCAGCTAGCCTTTGGAATGAGTGGATGATAGAGCTCAAAGAGAGCTTAAAATAGGCTTGAGGGTCGAGGCCACCTTCCCCTGCAAGCAGACCCCATGGTAGCCGAGGAGTTGCCCTGCTGCAAGAAGCCGGCGGCTCGTCCAGGGCGATTGCAAAGTCAAAAAACCGCCAAGGACGGCAAAGAAATGAAAAATAAGGAATGCCTGCTTCGCCAACCTCTTTTCTTCTTTTTCTTGGCGAAGCTGGGGGTTCAAAAAATCGGCTTGGCAATCGTCCGCAGTTCATTCGAGAGGGTGGCTTTACGCCATTTTTCTGCAATAATGACAGCGGCTGCTGACTCGGCAGCTTAACTTGCCTAGAGGGAGATCCCTTTCCTTGCAGGTTTCACTCGAAAGCAAGGTACCTAAGCCAGCTTGTAATCAAAAAATCAATCCTTTGAAAGTGTTAGGTTTTTCTGAATATGCGATTAATAAGGTCTCGCTTGCTTTGTCATGTTCAACTCTTCGTGACTGCGTTTTTTGCGGTAACCATTTTTTCCCCGCAGAATGTCGCCCATGGGGCCGAAGCTGCCGGCGTCAATGTCGCTGATGAGGCTAAAGATTCTGGGGTGCCGACGGGGCTGATTTCGTCTGAACCAAGCGAGGGGCGTTTTGTCCCAACGAAAAAAGGATTCATGGTCGTCCACGACCGATTGATTCCGGGTACCGAGGTAGCGATTCAACTGACTCCCATTGCTGGTGGCATGGCTCGCATCGGCAGCCCCGAAGAAGAAGAGGGGCGTAATCCTGGCGAAGGGCCGGTTTTTCAGGTCAAAGTCGCCCCCTTCTGGATGGGCACCTACGAGATAACTTGGGCCCAGTACAAGGAGTACATGAAGCTTGGAAATGTGTTTGATAAATTTGACGACTTGAAAATTCGCCAAATCACCGACGAGAATGCCGTCGATGCAATCACGGCGCCCTCGAATCTCTACGACCCGAGCTTCTCGTTTGCCAGTGGCGAAGATCCTCAGCTGCCTGCTGTTTCGATGAGCCAGTACTCGGCCAAGCAGTTTACCAAATGGTTGAGTAAATTAACGGGAGAGTTCTACCGGTTGCCGACCGAGGCCGAGTGGGAATATGCCTGTCGAGCAGGCACGACCACGGCGTACTCGTTTGGTGACGACCTTTCAAAGATCGACGACTATGTTTGGCACACAGACAACTCCGACTGGGAAGCACAGCTTGTTGGAAAGAAGCTCCCCAATCCATGGGGGCTTTACGATATGCACGGTAATGCTCAGGAGTGGGTTTTAGACCAGTACGAAGCGGAGCACTATGCAACCTTGCAGGGAGGCTGCATCTCGACGGCTAAGGCCATCTGCTGGCCAAACAAGCTCTATCCAAGGGTCTTGCGGGGTGGATCATGGGATCATGAGATTCGAGATTGCCGTAGTGCTTCACGCGGGCAGTCGGACGATGACGAGTGGCGAAGCTACGACCCCAACAGTCCTCAGAGCCCTTGGTGGTTTGCTAGCGACGACTCGCAAGGTGTGGGATTTCGAATTATTCGGCCCCTGCATGTGCCTCCCAAGGAAGAGTGGGCCAAGTATTGGGACGCTGACTTAGAGGCGATTACGAAGGTCGTCAATCGACGTATCGACAAAGAAGGCCGTGGCGAGCGAGGCATCGCCGATCCTACCCTCCCGGCAGCTATCAAGGAGCTGGCAAGGTAAGGAAAGCTGTCTCGACAAAAAAGCTAGAAAACCTGCGGCAGGTGTAATAGGATAGGCGGAAAGCAATTTGTGAAGTGGCTCCGAAGAACTAATAAAAAGGTTTGATGTCTGATATGTCGAATTTTCAAAAAAAGCAGTTTCCCGTAGCTCTGGTGGCTGTGCTCTTAGCCGCGACTTTCTGCTCGGCTGACATCAAATTGCCGGCCATGCTCAGCGATCACATGGTGTTGCAGCGCGATCGACCGGTGCCGATTTGGGGTTGGGCTGATGCGGGCGAGAAAATCATCGTCGCGATAGCCGGCCAAACGCACGAAACCGAGGCCGATGCCGAAGGGAAGTGGCGAGTCGATCTCACGCCTCTCTCGGTGGGCAAACCGCTCACACTTGTTGTCGAAGGAAACAACCGAGTCGAGCGGACCGATATTTTGGTTGGTGAGGTTTGGGTTTGTTCGGGGCAGTCGAATATGCAGTGGTCTGTTGTCAATAGCAAAGATGCTCAGCTTGAACTTCTGACGGCCAATCACCCGCAGCTGCGATTGATCACCGTGAATCCCAAGGGCTCACAAACGCCTTCTGAAGATTTTGAGGGGCAATGGCAGGCATGCACGCCCAAAACGGTTCCCAATTTTTCTGCCGTTGGCTACTTCTTTGGCTTGCAATTACATAAATCGCTGAATGTCCCGGTCGGACTCATTGATAACGCTTGGGGCGGTTCGTCTTGCGAGGCTTGGATCCGAAGAGACTTGCTGGACGCTGACCCAATCTATGGACCTCTCATGGAACGCTGGAAAGCAAACGAAGCTAAGTACGAGTCGGGCGAAGCTCAGACGGCTTACGAAAAAGCTCTTGCCGACTGGGAGCAAGTGAAGACAGAGGGCAAGAAACCTGGGCGCAAGCCGCAATCGCCAGAGGTTTTGATGGAAGGACAGCATCGTCCTGCAAACCTTTTCAACGCCCGCGTATTACCACTAGTCCCTTATGCCATACGAGGCGCGATTTGGTATCAAGGCGAGAGCAACGCTAGCAGGGCTTATCAATATCGTGAAATGTTTCCGCTGATGATCCAAAATTGGCGCGAAGTTTGGGGCCAGGGAGAATTTCCCTTCTACTGGGTTCAATTGGCCGACTACCTCGCCGAGAAACCAGAACCGAGTGAAAGCTCCTGGGCTGAGCTACGCGAAGCGCAGACGATGACCCTCGATCGCCTAAAAAACACCGGCGAAGCGGTCATTATCGACATCGGCGAAGGCAACGACATCCACCCGGTCAACAAGCGAGAGGTCGGCCTTCGGCTTGCTCGTTGGGCCTTGGCGAGAGACTACGGCATGAAGATACCTTGCGAGAGTCCACGTTATGAATCGATGGCTCAGGCAGACGGAAAACTCCTGGTAACTTTTCGCTCGTGCGGTGCTGGACTGCATGTTTACGACCATCGAGACCTACGAGGGTTTGCGGTCGCCGGCGAAGACAAGAAATGGGTATGGGCGGAGGCCAAACTCGTTGCTCCTAATCAGGTAGAAGTTTGGAGCGAGGCAGTTTCTGCGCCTGTCGCGGTGCGTTACGCTTGGGCTGATAACCCGGTTTGTAATCTTATGAGCAAAAAACGTCTTCCGGTCACTCCGTTTCGTAGTGACGATTGGCCCGGCGTTACCGCCGAGGCTCGCTAATTCCAGGAAAATCGGGTAACAAGAAAGAACGCGAAGGAATGCCAAAAACAGAGCGCCACTTTGGCGATGATTTAGCCAATGCGGTCGAGCGAACGGGAAACCCTGTGGTCGTTGGCTTGGACCCGCGTTGGGAACAATTGCCCGCAATTTTTACGGACGCAGGTCCTGCCGATTTTTTGAAGCGAGCAGAAGCTTTCGAGAAATTCTGCAAAGCGGTGATTGATGTGGTCGCCCCGTTAGTGCCTGCCGTCAAACCTCAGGCCGCCTTTTTTGAAGAGTACGGACCTGCCGGCATGGTGGCTCTGGGCAAAGTGATTGCCTATGCCCGAAGCCGCGGGTTGCTCGTAATTTTTGACGGCAAACGCAACGATATTGGTTCGACAGCCGAGGCTTATGCGCGGGGTATCTTGGGCCGCGATGGCCAAAGTGGTTGGGAATCGGACGCGGTTACGGTGAGTCCGTATCTCGGTGCTGATAGTTTGGAGCCGTTCGTCGAAGTAGCACGCGATCGAGGGGCGGGGCTGTTTGTGTTGGTGAAAACCTCGAACCCCGGCAGCCACATGCTGCAAGACCAGGTGGTGGGCGAAACGCCAATCTACCGCCGAGTGGCCGACTATGTGGAAGGGCTTTCAGACCAAACACGAGGGAAACGCGGATACGGCATCGTTGGGGCGGTCGTCGGGGCAACCTATCCTAAGCAGCTCGCCGAGCTTCGGACCGCCATGCCCCAGACTTGGTTCTTGGTCCCTGGGTTTGGAAGCCAGGGAGGTACGGCAAAAGATGTCGCTGCGGCGTTTGATCAACGGGGCCTTGGGGCCGTGGTGAACAATTCCCGAGGCATAATTTTCGCTCACAGCCGTCCGGCGTACCGCGATCGGTTTGGCGAGCCCCGCTGGGAGGAAGCGGTCGAAGCCGCGACGCGAGAAATGATAGCGCAGATTCGAGCCGAGACGCCGGTTGGTAATTTATCGACGGGTTAGGGTTTTTTGCATTTCGATACGGGTGCTTAGTAGCTTGCTGTCATCGTATACATAAGTCCAATTCTGACCGGCGGGGAGCTAAGTTTCGGGGGTGTTTCGTGCGTCCGGGATTTTTCACGATGGGATGAAATGAGCGTTCTCAGGGCGTGGCCTCCGTTGTTCGATTTTGCTACACTGGCATGCCTTGCTTACTGAAGAAGTTTCAATCTAATAACAAGTTCTGTAGCAAAAAGGAATTCGTCACCTCATGCCCCACTTACAACACGCGGTCGAACGAAAGGGGAATCGACTTTCGATCCCAACGCTTGGATCGCCGTTCATCGTGGGGAACTTAATCCGCGCACTCTATCAAGGTGCGGAACGCGGCTACACTGATTTCACGCTCGACTTCGCCAACGTGGACGCTGCGTACCCGAATGCGTGTGTCCCAGTGGCGGGTATCCTTGACTTCTATCGTTCGCAGCGATCAACAACTTTCGATACGGAAAATTCATCGGACTACCTGACGCATACGAAAACTCTGTCGCCTACAATCGTAGGTGCCGAACCTTCACACAAGACGTCCCCACTGAATACTGTTTGGAAATTCTCTTCGGCGGACGAGGTTCACTCTTTGGTAACCGCATACTTAGATGCGGTGACACGTGCTGCCGAATGTCAAGACGGTGTCTTGCAGGGCCTAGAGTGGTGTCTCAACGAAATAATGGACAATGTGTTGCAGCATGCTGATACGACCCACGGATACGCCATGGCACAAATACACTCCGGATCACAACATATCGCCATTTGTATCTACGACCACGGTCGTGGTATTTACAACTCATTGCGCAATTCACATCACGCGCCAGCGAATGCGGTCGATGCAATAACCATTGCACTCCAAGAAGGCGTGACGCGTGACAAGAACGTTGGTCAGGGCAATGGCATGTGGGGACTTCACAATATCGTCAAGGCTAACTCTGGATTGCTCAATGTGACTTCTGGCGCGGGGTTCTTTGATTTGAGCGATGATGCCCCAAAAACGTCATCAAGCGTTCCATTCCTCAGTCGTGACAACAATTGCACGACGGTTGACTTCCAAATTGACATCGGGAAAGGCATATCAATCTCAGATGCTCTTGGTGGATATGAACCCGCGAATCTCCGATTGGAAAACCTTGAGGACGACCACGAGAATATAGTGTTCCCTCTTGCTGACAAAGCATCGGGAACCGGCACTCGTCACTCCGGGCAAGCACTACGAAATGAAATTGTGAACATCATCAACCAAACCGACGCGATGGTCGTGATTGATTTTGATCGCCTTTCGGTTGTGTCATCATCATTTGCTGACGAACTGATTGGTAAACTTGCGGTCAAAATTGGGTTCATTTCTTTCAATCAGAAATGCAGACTCGTCGGCATGAACGAAACCGTTCAGGCAATTGTAAATCGTTCGGTCCAGCAACGATTAGCTGTTGGACCCGAAACCGATGGCGACGAAGCTGCAGAACAAAGCGATGAACACGGAACTGCCGAACAGCCGTGATCCTGATGGTGCGATTTCTCCGGCGGCCCGGTTATCGCAAACGTTATCTGCTGTTTTCTACGCCGAGATTTTACGCGATCATAATATTTTTGAAACCGCCGCACATCGTCGATGTCAACCTCGTCTACTATCTCGTGCCAGTCGATCTTGTCTACCGAAATCTCAATGTATCGCTCAACATCAACAAGCGGACCGGCATGCCGATCGTTGGTGATTTCCATAACCTCGGTTTCGATCTTGATCTTTCCGCCAGTTGAAATATCGGCACCGTTGATCCGGACCACTTCTGCGACCTTGGATTTGCCACGAGTGAACACGACGAGCATCCATTTCTCGGCATCGGCGAGAGCTTGCCATTGAGCTTCTTCGTCGATTTTGTCTTGCCCGTGTTTGCGTACTCGTTGCTTTTCTTTGACGTTTTCTCGTTTGGTTTTCAACGAAGGATCGCGAGATTCGACTTGACCAATAAGTTGACTCAATATCGCCTTGTCTGTATTTTCTGGAATCGTAATGCCGAGCTTTCGTGCGTAGCGAAGTTGCTTCTCAGTTGGCGGATCGGCGGGAGGGCGCGACCCGAAGAGCCATTTCAGCATGTTCGCGTCTCCATTGGTTGAAGCAGGTAACTTGTTTATTACTTGGAAACTTCCTCAATAAGTCCCTTATTGGGGAGTTATTTGGGGAAACTCTCAATAAACCCTTGGCTCTGGGTAAGATGGCGACGTAAACACGCGCACACGTTTCGTATCAGCTTGCCTGGGGGGGAACATGTCCGAAGTGTATCGTAATTTGAGCAACGGGGCAAATTCTGCTCAGTCGCCGCGGTCTGAGACTTGCGATTTTACCCTACATTGACTCACAAGCCCGGGGATTGCAATCCCCGGGCTTTGTGTAATAGAGCATCAATTCATCCCCGGGTCTTTCGGCACCTGCTCGGGATTGATATCGGGGACGAGGATGCCCAGCCCGATGCGGCTGGTCATTCGTTTCCAGAGTGTCTCGTGGTCTGAAAAGAGGTCTTCGGCGCTGGCCGGAGTGGTCAGCCAGCCACCGGCTTCGAGTTCGCTGTCGAGTTGTCCTTCGCCCCAGCCAGCGTTGCCGCTGAAGATTCGGCAGTTCTCGACCGTTTGGTTAAGGATCTCATGAAATCTGCTTTCGTCAGCTGAGACAAAAAGGCCCGGGACGATTTCTTGGTCGGCTTGGGGGCTAAAAGTATGCAGGGCAAGTAGGGGCCCAGGTACGGGGCCGCCCATGTAGACTGGTTGTTCCGACTTGCACTCTTGGTGGTCGAGAATTTCCCAGACCTCGCGCACCGATTTTTCGCTGGGGCGGTTTAAGATCACGCCTAACGCGCCTTCGGTGCCGTGTTGAATTAAGAACACGACCGTTTGAGCGAAATTCGGATCGCGGAGCTGCGGCGAGGCAACCAGAAATTTTCCTGTGAGCGATTCCATCGGCTTAGCCAACTCTCTGCTGGGTTAGTTCGATGGCTTTTAGCAGTCCGCGCGCTTTGTTGAGCGTTTCTTGATACTCCTGCTCTGGCACGCTGTCGGCCACGATTCCGGCTCCTGCTTGGACGTAAGCCGTTTCGTTCTGAACGACGACTGTCCGCAATGCGATGCAAGTGTCCATGTTGCCCGCAAAGTCGATGTAGCCGACCGCCCCGGCGTAGGGGCCGCGGCGATTGGGTTCAAGGCTGTCGATGATTTCCATGGCACGAACCTTGGGAGCCCCTGAAACGGTGCCTGCCGGCAAGCAGGCGGCAAGTGCGTCGAACGAATCGCAGCCCTCTCGCAGCTTTCCAGATACGTTGGAAGTGATATGCATCACATGGCTATAGCGTTCGATTACCATCACGTCAGAAATTTCGACCGAGTTGTACTCAGCAACTCGTCCGACGTCGTTGCGACCTAAGTCGACAAGCATCACGTGCTCGGCCAGCTCTTTGGGGTCGGCAAGCAGCTCTTCGCCAAGCCGGCGATCTTCGGCCTCGTCTTTACCCCGCGGTCTGGTTCCTGCTAGGGGACGAACCGTGACTTGGCCCTCGACGACCCGCACCATGATTTCTGGCGAGCTACCCACAAGCGTCGCGTCTGGCGTGCGGAGGTAGAACATAAACGGGCTCGGGTTTACCACACGAAGCGTGCGATACAGCTCGAAGGGAGGCAACTTGAGCGGGGTTTGCAATCGTTGGCTAATGACCACTTGAAAGATATCGCCGGCCTTGATGTAGTCGACACACGTTCGCACCGCATCTTCAAACTCTTCTTGGGTAAAGTTCGAGGTAGTTTCGAGGGTGACTTCGCCGGCCGTTTTGATGTCGGCTAGGCGGAGCGAATCGTCGGTTGCGTCGAGTTGGTCGACCAAAGCGTCGACCCGGCGACAGGCATCGGCATAGGCAGCTTTGCGTGCGGCATCGCCTTGTTCTCGAACGTCGGCGAGCGCTAGCACGATGATCGTTTTCTGTACATGATCGAAGACGATCATGTGGTCGTAGAAAGCAAACCAAAGGTCTGGAAGCTGGCGGTCGTCGAGCGGGGCGTTGGGCAATCGTTCGACATATCGCACAGTATCGTAGCCTGCGTACCCAATCGCACCGCCGACAAAAGGAGGCAAGTCTGCGGGATGAGCCACTCGCATCGCCTGGACGTGTTCGCGTAGAGTTTCGAGAGGATTGGAGCTTTCAAAGGTTTCGTTTTCCCAGTCGGGCTCTGCCGAGGCAGCTGGTTCTGCTGAATTTTTCCGACGCGAGACCGTGACTTTTGTCCCAGAAGCAGAGATATGGAGATACGGGTCGCTCGAGAGAAAGCTGTGGCGTCCGACTTTTTCGCCGCCAATAACGCTCTCAAACAAGCAAGCAGCCGACGAGACGTCGAGTTTTTTGAACGCTTGCACCGGCGTAAGCGAGTCGCTCACCAGACGTCGATAGACCGGCACGTAGTCGACATCGTCTGCAAGGGCAGCGAATTGCTCGAACGAGGGGGCGAAAGACGCGGTCGTAGGCGAAGCGGCGGGCATTGCAGATTTCGAGGAGAGGCGTTCTTGTTGAATTTAAGGGCTTGTTGGATTTAAGGGGCCAATTGTCTCTCAGCTTAACACCGTCGAAAGAGGCCCACAACGGTGGAACTTTAGACCCGACCTCTGAACCCATCTTCGGTCTGGGTAAGAGCTTAGCATGAGAGCCGTTCACCTTGACACTCTGTGAGTCGGGGCTAGAATCCTCGTAGTCCGATTCGGAAAAGTATGCGGCGACCGTATTCCACGCTAAGCAAGATCCGCGACCTTGTTGTTTGCCTTGAGGACACTTGAGCAAGAGGTTACGTTCGGAGTGCTGGTTGTAGAACCACAGTAGGGGGCGTTTTTTGCTCCCTACGTACATTTTAAGCGAAACTTAAGAGCGGCGGTGTGGGATGAAATGCCAACGGTGCGATCGACAAGCGACTTTTCATATCACCGATCTGATCGACGGGAAGCCGAATGAGTTGCACTTGTGTGAAGAGTGTGCCCAATCGTTCCTTAGCCCCGCAGAAGAAGAAACGGCCGAGGTTATGCCCGCAATGGCCGGCTTGCTAGCTCAGCATCTGGCGGTTGGCGAAACCGCCGACGATTTGGCTCGGCTCGACCAACGAACTTGCCCGATATGCGGGATCTCGTTTCTTGAATTCCGCAAGCAAGGCCGCCTAGGTTGCCCTCACGACTATGTTTATTTTGCCGACGAGCTTGAACCTTTGCTGATGAATATTCACGATCAGGTGCATCATATTGGCAAAGTCCCCAAGCGGTGTCCTCAGGGCGCCGACCAACAAACACAGCTCATCCGGATGCGACGTGAGATGAAAGAGGCGATTGCGAAAGAAAACTATGAGCTAGCCTCTGAGCTGCGCGATCAAATTAAAGAAATCAACAGTTCTTCTCCTTCTTCAGAAACTTCTGAAGACGTCTCTCAATAGTACGATTCAGAATCTTGGCGCCATTATGGAATTAGATGATCTAGCAAAATCGTGCGGTGAATGGCTGAAAGGCTCGGGACCAGAATCGGATATCGTTATTAGCAGCCGGATACGGCTCGCTCGCAACTTGGCCGACTTTCCGTTTATCTCTCGCACGACCGAAGCCGATCGGGCTGAGATCGAGAAAATATTGCATGGTCGGATTGACGAACTACGTGCAGCGGGTGATGTGTCGGCCGATACCTACTACATCAATGTAGGCGAGCTAGAAGAAGTCGATCGCCAGTTCTTGGTCGAACGCCAGCTCATTAGCCGCGAACATGCCGAGAGTGAAGGCGTCAGGGCCGTGGTCATCGACCATGACGAGCGATATAGCGTCATGATTAACGAAGAAGATCACCTTCGCTTTCAAGTCATGCAAAGCGGCTTGAGCCTTGACACTGCGTGGCAGCGGATCGACCAGCTTGACGACATGATCGAAGAAAAATTGACCTATGCCTTTAGCGATAAACTCGGTTATTTGACGGCCTGCCCAACCAATGTTGGTACCGGAGTGCGGGTGAGCGTTATGTTGCATCTTCCCGCATTGGTCATTACGCGGCAGATTGAAAAAGTTTTTCGTAGCCTGCAAAAAATCAACCTCGCGGTCCGCGGCCTGTATGGCGAAGGTTCGACCGCCATGGGCGACTTCTATCAAGTCAGCAATCAAATTACGTTGGGTCAAACCGAGGAAGAGCTGACAAAAAAAGTCGCAGACGTCGTGCCTGTGTTAATCGATTACGAACGTCAAGCTCGTGAATTCTTAGTTCGAGAAAGCCACGAAACACTACACGACCGGGTAAGCCGTGCGTTTGGTATTTTGCGGACGGCTCAAACGATTAGTTCCGAGGAAACCATGCATCTGCTGTCGAGCGTGCGCATGGGGATCAATCTGGGGCTCATAGCCGAGCTTGAAATTCCGACAATCAACAAGCTATTTATTCACACCCAACCGGCTCACTTGCAAAAACTTGCCGGCGGCGAGCTTGAGTCGACCGACCGCAACATCGAGCGGGCAACCTACTTGCGTCGGCACCTTAACATCGACAAATCGAGCGATCCCACACAGAATTGAGTAAAACGAGAACCGTTTCCTCAATGGATGACGATCCCCTCAAGTCCTTCTTCGCAGGGCGGGAACTTCGGGTTTAGTTTTTCGAGCGTCTCGCGCAGTAGCCTGCTGACCGTCATGTTGCGATACCATTTGCGATCTGACGGGATGATATGCCAAGGGGCGTGCTCGGTGTTACAGCGTGTGAGGGCCTGTTCATAGGCGCTTTGATAATCGTCCCATCGCTTACGCTCGGCAATATCGCCTTTGCTGAACTTCCATCGCTTGTCTGGATTGTCGAGCCGAGCTTGTAGGCGCTCTCTTTGTTCTTCCTTGCTAATGTGCAAAAAGCATTTGAGGATCGTGACCTTGCCTTCGACGAGCAGTCGCTCGAAGTCGTTGATCCGATCGTAGCGAGTTTCTAATTCAGCCTCGGACACAAGCTGGTGAACTCGCACGACGAGAACATCTCCGTAGTGCGAACGGTTGAAGATGCCAATGTTTCCGCGTCGAGGTACCGCATTATGGATTCGCCAAAGGAAGTCGTGATCGAGTTCAAGTTGACTGGGTTGTTTGAAAGACGCGATCTGGCAACTTTGGGGATTGATGCCTGTCATCACGGTGCGAATAGTTCCGTCTTTACCGGCAGTATCCATGCCTTGAAGAACGAGGAGCACGGCCCGACGATTTTCGGCGTAGAGGCGATAGGCCAAGTCGCGGCTGACGGCCGTGTTTGAGGAGATTTCTTGACGCGACATTTTCTTGGTCCAGTCGCCTTCTAGGTGACGTGCATCAAAGTCGGCAAGTCGAATTTTTGTGCCTGCGGGTACTGTGAGCGGTTGGGTCATAGGGCTTGTCCTGCGATTTGCTAGATTGTTTTTTTATGCGATCAGCAAGTGAGTTCTGATTGGAGTGTAAATATCTTTCTGACGATCGCCTTGATTGAAAAATCGGGATATCGAAATCTATTCTAACTTCCCCCAGGACGAAACCTCGCCTTCGGGACTGATTTCAACGCAAATTACGTTGGCGCAGCAACAAACGGGGCAATCTTCGACGTACTGTTGCCGTGGACCGGCTGAAAAGTCGATCGGAATGACGATCTCTTCGCCGCAACTGCCGCAGGTATACTGCGTGTCGTCCTGCATGTGGCAAATTCCCCGCAAGGTTTGGTTCGAGTATTGGTGCTATAGTAGAGGGATTGGAGTTAGGAGTCTGCGGCAAATTTCCGCAGTTTGAAATTCCTGCTGCACTTGGAAAACTTGAAAAAAGCCCTTCGTCGATCTACTTTCCTTATGACCGCACGCACTAAATTGTTGGCCGGGCTGATTACCGCGTTGGCTCTCGTGGCGCTGAGCCTTACGACTTACTTAACCTGGAGTTCCTGGCAGTCGGAAGCGATTGCTGGCTGTAACGCCGACGGAGTGGTCGACTGCGATCTGGTGCTGAGTAGCCATTGGTCGCGCTGGTTGGGAGTTCCGGTAAGTCTTTCGGGGGTGATAATTTATGTGGGTGTTCTTTCGCTCTGTTGGCCCGCCGCAAAAAAACCTTGGAGCTTGGCTGGGACGGGGCTGCTCTTTCTTTCGCTCTCAGCTGCCGGGGCCGCGGTTTGGTTTACTTCAGTTCAGGCCTTCTTGCTGCAAAGTTTTTGTCTCTATTGCTTGGGGGTACATACCTGTGGGCTGTTGATCGCGGGGCTTACGTTGTTGCTGATCCAAGGTCGAGGTGCCGAGGAAGTTGATTACGGACAGTTGCAAGCGTTACTCGGAGTAAGCAACTCCAGTGAAACCGCGCAGCAAGAAAACCGGCTTGTTTCTCCCAGTCGGTTTTATCCCGTGGTGGCTACCGTAGCGGCTGCCTTGGGCTTGGCCCTCTTGATGGGCGGACAGGTTTTGTTTGCCCCTGATTCGCTCGTCATCGAATCTTTCGCTGGCGAAGCCGCTTACGAAGGCGAGCAGGAAGAAGCAGAGGATCTAGCATTCGAGCCCGTGAGTTCCGACGACGAACTGGTTGCCGATCACATTGGCGAAGATCAAACCGCGTTATCCGACGCATCGACGGGCCCGCTTTCTCGCAGGTTCCGATTCAAAGGATTCCAAAAGCCGGTTAGCGTTTCTGATTTCCCTCTGTTGGGCAATCCCGACGCATCACATATCTACCTCGAATTGTTAGACTACACATGCGGCCACTGCCGGCATTTGCATCCGTATATCCATGCAACACTCGACCAATACGGCGCTCAAGTTGCCATTTTGATCCACCACGTCCCGCTTCATGCGCGGTGTAACCCAAACGTACTCGTGAATCGTCCGGAGAAGAAAAACGCTTGCGATTACTCCCGGCTAGCGATTGGTGTTTGGAAGCTGGCTCCTGAGAAATTTCCGGAGTTTCACAATTGGCTGATGGAAGGGGAGAATCCCCCCTCGATTGTCAAGGCTCGCAAGCGGGCTTTGAGTCTCGTTGGGCAAGCGATTCTTATCGACGATGCCTTGAATGCAGATATTGGACGCAGGATTTCGAGCCAGTGTGCTGTACTCAGGAACTTGAAATCCGGCTTGCCGATCTTGCTGACCGAGCGAGGCATGATCCGAGGCGTACCGAAAAATAGCGAGGAGTGGTCGAAATTTCTTAACTCCCAGCTGGGTCCTCCAGCAGGCGAGTAAATTGACGCCAAATCTGGAGTTTGCAACGATAGCCGACGGCGAGCGGTTGCAAAAAATTGCCGTTAATACGAATTTCCCCGTGAACCTAAGTTCTGGTGACGTGGTCCTTTGGGCTGATACCGGCAGCGAGTGCGGTCTTCTGCGAAGTTGCTATTGCTTTGATTGTCGGAAGAGCGAGTACAATAAAGGCGTGGGTCGTGCGAACGCAGCACGACGGACAAAACTGGCCGCGAGCGATTCTCTGGCAGAATTATCTTGCCGCCGAGCATTCTATTTTGGAAGGAGGTGGTTCTTTGAACGATTATCATATACGCCAGTGGGGTGGTATCCGTTGACCACCGGCGGGTTGTCCTAAGGACACCACCCACCACCTGCTTCTGAGTGCCCGCCCCGTTCTATCTCTAGGAAGGGCCTGCTCTCAAGGCAAAGAAACAGCAGCTCGGTTGTCGACTTGTCGGTAGCCGGGCTGTTTTTATGTTGTGTTGGTATTGCGACTGGGAGTCCTCATCGGAGGCTGGCTTGTCCAGCAGTGCGAACTCATACCCTGCCTTTTTACTTGAATTCGGCGGTACGTCGATTCTAACGCGGTCGCAGGCGCGATTGTAAAATTGCCTCACCTCGGATAGGCTCTTCGTTTCGAGATGATTGGCCGACTGGGCCTGTCGCGTAATCACGATCTACCTAGATGGTCACCATGGAAACCCAGCCTAACGAAGCAGAAACCGCCCTCGACCTCCAGCAAGAGTTGCTGGAAGGGAGCTTGCCTGCCGTTTTTTCGGCTTTCGATGAAGCGACGAGCAAAGGAATGGCTGGCCCTGTGGTCTTTGTGCTTGATTGCGAGGACCCAATCGGCGGCGAAGTGGCTCGGGCTTGGCTTGGGACGGAGGCTGTCGACGATGCGATCGAACAACGGCAGCTTCAAGAGGCAACCGAAGGGCAGGTAACCGAAGAAACGACCATTTTTGTTTATGCCTTCCCTTTCGACCAGTGCAGTGAAGAGGTGCCAAGGATTTTTCCGTATCTCGGGGCGATGTTTAACCAACCGTTGCCCGAGGACGGCGTACTTGCGATTGCAGTAACCTGCGGCGGCGCTTCGGCGCTGACGGTTCCGTTTTCGGCACGCGAGTCATGAAAATGAAATTAGAATAACCACTAAGAATACAAAGGCAGGTAAGTACCCGTTAAAGCCAGTTTTTCCTCTTTGTGCTCGTCGTGTTCTTTGTGGCTAAATATTTTTAGAAAGAGTTTCTTGTGAGTTATTCAGTAACATTTATCCCTGGCGATGGAATTGGTCCCGAAGTGGTTGAGGCCTCCAAGCGAGTTCTTGATGCCAGCGGTGTCGAGTTCGAGTGGAGCGAAGCTGCGGCAGGGCAAATCGCAATGGACGAACTGGGCGATCCGCTACCTGAGGCAACTCTCGAAGCGGTACGCTCGTCTGATGCGACCCTCAAGGGGCCGACCGCAACTTCAAAAGGCAGTGGGTTCCGGAGCGTCAACGTGGCGCTTCGCCAGCAGCTGTGCCTGTATGCAAATTATCGTCCTGCTCGTTCAATTCCGGGTATCAAGACTCGCTACGACGACGTCGACTTGATCGTGGTTCGAGAGAACACCGAAGGACTGTACAGCGGACTTGAGCACGAAATTATCCCCGGGGTCGTCGAAAGCTTGCGCATTATCACGGCGAAGGCATCCGAACGTATTGCCCGCTTTGCGTTTGAAACAGCTGTGCGTCAGGGACGCAAACGGGTAACTTGTGTTCATAAAGCCAACATCCTGAAGCTGAGCGACGGGCTCTTCCTCGACTCGTGTTTTAAGATTGCCAAAGAATTCCCGCAAATCGAGGTCGACGACTGCATCGTGGACGCGGCGGCGATGAAGCTCGTGAGCAATCCTCATGACTTCGATGTGCTGGTCATGGAAAATTTGTTCGGCGATATTTTGTCGGATCTCACGAGCGGGCTGGTGGGTGGATTGGGAGTGACCCCTAGCGCAAACGTGGGCGATGGAATGGCCGTTTTCGAGGCGGTACACGGAACGGCACCAGATATCGCAGGCAAAGGGATCGCCAACCCCACGGCTCTCATCTTGAGCGGAGTATTGATGTTGCGATATTTGGGCGAAAAGGAAGCAGCAGACCGGGTTCAAGAGGCAGTCGGCGCAGCGTTGGCTGACGAAAAGACGCGAACCGGCGATCTGGGCGGCCAGGCAACCAGCCAACAGTACACCGACTGTGTGGTTGCTAGACTAGAAAAATAGCCGTCTGAGGATGTACCAGAGGATGCAATAGCCACAAAAAACACAAAAAGACACGCAGGAAGTTAGATTCGGGCTCAGAGCCCCACTTTCGATTTTTGCGTCTCTTCGTGTTTTTCGTGGCTATTTTCATTGGGCCGGCTTGCTACGAATATTTGGTATCTCGACGAAATCATGCCTATAATACAGGCTGATCCTACCTACGAAGTCCCGCCTTGAATTTCGAGTTTCTCCTGTTGCCATGTGGCTTGTGTAGCGGGCACTTGTTTCTTTGCTTCCAACTAAAGCAATCGCTATGAACCAGAACCGGCTCTGCCTCCTCGAGGCTGACGTGTTTTCTCCTCCCTTTTTTAGATCTCTGCGAGGGGCTCTTGCTTCGCTGGCAATCTTGTTTGCGGCTTTGCAACAAGCCCCCGCGTTGTTCGCTCAAGAACCTGCTGCGCCGGCAGCCGAGGCGCCGGCTGAGGAAACCGAAAAGAAGCCAGAAGCAGAAGACGAGCCAGCAACTACCGAGACTCCTCCCGCGGATGCCGTGAATCCCGAAAAGGCTCTGAATCGCGAAAAGGTAGTTGCCGACGAAGAAGGACGCATTCAATTCAACTATGCGGGCCAACCCTGGTCGCAGGTTTTGCAAGACTATGCCGACGCGGCAAGTTTTAGCCTCGATTGGCAAGAGCTGCCCACCGACACGCTCAATCTTACGACTCAGCGGACGTACTCGCTTGCCGAAGCACGCGATTTGTTGAATCGCCATTTGCTGGCCCGCGGCTTTACGATGTTGACTGAGGGCGAGGTGCTGTCGGTCGTTAAAGTCGATAAGCTCGACCCCAGCTTGATTCCGCGCGCGACCGCAGCCAACTTGAAAGACTACGCGGCGCACGATTTCATGCGTATCACCTTCGATCTGCCGCCTGTGATGGATCCGGCAAAGGCTGCCGAAGATGCCAAGCTATTGTTGAGCCCGAATGCCAAAGTAACGCCGCTGCTGGCCAGCCGGCGACTGTTGGTCATCGACGCGGTGGCAAACCTTCGCGAGGTGAGCAATTTGCTCTCTGCCGAGCGGGAAGAAGACCGCGTTACCGCGACTCCACGCGAGTATGTGCTCAAGTATCGCCGAGCCGATTATGTTGCCGAGCAAGTTTTGGTCGTGCTCGGGCTCGATCCCAACGTGATCAAGACACCAGACGAGTTGAAGCTTGAGACGCAACGTATCCAGATGCAGATGAAGTTGATCGAAAAGGCCAAGGACGTCTCGAAGATGATCAAAAACGATGGCCCGAAGGTGCATGTCGCGGTCAACCGGCGGCGGAATAGCATTTTGGTCAATGCCCCGGCAGATCTGATGGGAATTGTCGAACGAACGGTCAAGCAGCTTGATGTGCCCGACGTGGCAGGCGAAGAAGGAGAAGCCGCTTTGTCGTTGAAACAGTATCAGTTGGTGGTGGCCGACCCGAGCGAGATTATCAAGGCCCTGCAAGACATAGTCCGGCTCAATCCGCGAAGCCGATTGCAGGGCGATTCGGGTAAAAAGTCGCTGCTCGCTACCGCGACCGAGGCAGATCATGGGAAAATCCTAGAGATCATCGCCAAGCTGGACGTCACGATGCCTGATACGGTCGAAGTAGAAAAGCTAGGCGAGCAAGACCCGCACGATTTTGTTCGAGTACGCTTCCAGCTGCCGTTTGGGATGAACCCAAGTTCGGTTGCGAGGAAAGTACAGCCACTGCTAAGCGGAAACTCCAAAGTCTTATCGCTGCCCACAAGCCGGCGGTTGATGATTGTCGACACGGTTGAAAATCTGCTTGAGGTTCGCGAGTTGATCGACACCGAAGTCGCGGCTTTCGCCTCGAAAGATAGCTTGCGAGAATTCGTGATGCAACATCGTCGTGCCGATGAAGTGGCAGCCCAAGTTCTCACCATGCTTGGGCTCAGCCCGGCAGGTTTGAGCAACTCGCGAGGCGCAAGGTTCGACTACCAGGGAATAAATCTCTATGTTTCCGTTAATAAGAAAAGCAATAGCTTTCGAGTCAGTTCGAGCCCCGAGCTTCTCGAACTGATCGAGCAAACGGTTAAACGATTTGATATCGCCGAGACGGTTGCCGGCGCCGAGGGTGAGCCGGCGCAAACGATTGTGCTCTACAGGGTCGTTGGCCAGAACATTCCGAGTCTCATTACGATGCTCCGCGACCTTGGCGACGTTGGGCCACTCGCCCGACTTCAAACGGGCCCTGCCAGAGATACCCTGTACGCGATTGCCAGTGCCGAAGACCACGAAAAAATCAGTCTTTTTTTGAAGACGATTGCACCCCGGACCATCAAAATGGTCGAGCCCGAAAGTCTCGAATCGTTGCCTCCTCAAGAACTAGTGCGAGTGCGCTTTCAAATGCCGCTGACAGCCCTCGTTTCGACGACCGCGGCTCAGCTTCGCAGGATGACCACGCCGCGTGGGATTGTTCAGTCGTTCGAGTCGAGCAAGCAGCTTATCGTTTTAGACACGGCAGAAAATCTGATCAACATTCGCGAAGTTTTGAAAACAGAAACGGCTGCTTTGAAAAACCAGAGTGTGATCAAGGAGTTTCCGCTAGAGCATCGTAGCGCTTCGGAAATGGTCGAACAGGTTTTGGCCATGGTAGGCCTTGATCCTGCAACCGTGAGATCTCCCTATCAGCTGCGAGTTGAGTTGAAGGCGATGAAGTTTTTCATCACCGCCAATCAGCAGCGGAATAGCCTGATCGTGAATACGAGTCCCGACAAGCTCGAACTTGTGGAGAAAATCATCGCTCAGCTCGACGTCCCACAGACAGGTCCCCAGCAGGGCGACGCCGACCGACTAAGCATGGTTCCTTACAAAGTGACCGGGCAAAACGTGACCGTCGTCGCAAAGACACTCAAAGAAATAGGCAATCTTAGCCCTCGAACGCGTTTGCAGGCCGATCCGCTAAGTCAAACCTTGTACGCGTACGCCGATCAAACAGGCCACGAGATTATTCGTCAGTTTCTCGACAAGATCGACCCCCATTCGGTTCGCCGTGTCGACGCGGGGGAATTAGAAACCTACCCTGCCCAACAACGGGTCCGTGTCCGGTTTCAGCTACCCCTCACTGCCGATGTTAGAAAAACCGCGACACAGATTCGTGGAGTTTTGGGAATTAAGGGTCGAGTGCAATCGCTCGAGGCGAGCAAACAGCTGATCGTAGACGACACGGTTTCGAATCTTATTGAAGTTCGAGATCTTCTGCTTGCCGAGAACAAGGCAATTGCTTCGCCCGACGTTTTTCAAGAATTTCACATCAAACACCGACGCGCCGAAGAAATGGCCGAGCAAATTCTAACGATGCTGGAACTAAACCCAAGAACGATTAGTAGTCCGCAAGGGGCACGTTACAACTATCGCGGCATGAAACTATTTGTTTCGATCAAGCCCAAGCGAAATGCTCTCTTAGTCGGGGCTCGCCAGGAGTTGATTCAAGTCGTCGATCAGATCATCAAGCAATTCGATGTCCCCGAGAGAGCGTCGCCTGCCACGGGCGACGATGTAATGACGTTGGTCCTGTACAACGTCCCCGGTCAGAACCTAAGTTCCGTGATCAAGATGCTCGGCAAACTAGCAGACTTAGGACCGCTGACGAGGATTGATGTCGGACCAGCTTCTGAGACGATTTATTCGATTGCAAACCAAGAAGATCACAAAAAAATACGAGCTTTCCTAGAGAAGATCGCCCCGAATCAGATTCCAAGCATCGACCCAAGTAAGCTTGAAGAGTTGCCTTCCAATGAACTGGCACGGGTTCTTTTTCAGCTTCCTCACTCGGCAAACGCAGCCAATGCGGCGGCACAAGTCCGAGGAGTTCTTGGCCCTCAGGGGAGAGTGCAATCGCTTGAGCTAAGCAAGCAGATTTTGGTTGTCGATACGATAAACAAGCTGATCGAAGTCCGAAAGATTCTCAAAGCCGAGGAGCTGGCCCTTGATTCGCAGCAGAAAATTCGCGAATTCTCTCTGAAGCATCGACGCGCCAAAGAAATGGTTGAGCAAGTTTTGACCATGCTCGGACTCGACCCCGAGACCGTAAGTTCTCCGTACCAACTGCGTAGAGAACTCCAGCAGATGAAAGTCTTTATCACCGCCAACCAGCAGCGTAACAGCCTTGTTGTCAACGCGGCAGCAGACAAGCTTGCGCTGGTCGAGCGGATCGTAACCCAACTTGATGTGCCTCAAACTCAAACCGAGGGTGCCCTCGAAGATGCGAACCGACTTAGCTTAGTGCCTTACGAATTGGAGTTCATAGACGCTATTTCGGCGGAGAAAGCTTTGACCGAAATTGCGGGCCTCAGTCCGCGGGTAAGGCTCCAAGCGGATTCGGCGAAGCGTACACTTTATGCGTATGCGACGAGAGAAGATCACATGAAGATCGAAGTTTTCCTTCAAAAGACCAAGCCAAAGGGTAAAAGAATCCACCGCATCGAGCCTGAGATGCTTGAGCAGTATTCCAACGACGACCGCGGACGAGTTCTCTTCCAGCTTCCGCTGCTTGCAGATGTCGAGCAGTCGGCAAGGCAAATTCGCGGCATCCTTGGGCGAGAGGGTGTTGTCCAAGCGTTGGCTAACAGCAAGCAATTGATGGTCGTCGACAAGGTTGAAGTCTTGCTAGAAGTTCGCAATGTATTGCGAGCAGAGGAAATGGCGTTAAAATCCCAGAAGAACATTCGAGAGTTTCCTCTCAAACATCGCCGCGCACCCGAGATGGTCGAAAAAGTCTTAGCCATGTTGGGTGTCAATCCTGAGTTGATTACCAATCCTCGACAGTTGCAACAAGAGTTGCAGCGTCTCAAGCTGTTTATCACAGCCAACCATCAACGTAATAGTTTGGTCGTCAATGCGCAGGCCGATAAGATGCAAACGGTCGAACAGATCGTCACCCAACTCGACGTCCCTCAGGATGACGAAACCGGAGAGGTCGTTGCGAGACAGACCATGGTTCCCTACCGCATTGCCGTAGGAGATGTCGCATCTGTGGCAAAAGTGTTAACCGATATTGGTAATCTGGCCCCTCGCACTCGTTTGCAAAGCGACCTTAAAAACAAGACTCTCTATGCTTATGCAAGCAAGGCCGATCATCAGAAGATACGCCAGTTCGTCGACGAAATGGACCCGAACATTGTTCGCCGCGTCGCAGCCGATGATCTTGAGGAGAATTCTGCACACGAGATTGTGCGAGTAATTTTTCAGCTTCCGCTTTCCAGCGATATCGGCTCTTCGGCTACGCAAGTCAAAGGGATGCTAGGCGGGGGAGCGCGGGTTCAATCGCTCAAATTGAGCAAGCAGCTGGTGGTCGTCGATACGGTAGCCAACCTGATCGACGTACGAGACTTGCTCTACGGCGAGCAGTTAGCTGCCGAGGCACTTGAGATGCCTAGAGTGTTTTCGCTGTCACACCGGCGAGCCGCTTATGTGGCCGATCAAGTCATGATTCTGCTGGGCCTTGACCCGAGTGCCCGAAAAACTTCGTCGGAGGTAAATTTTGAAGCTCAGCGAATGCAGATGATGATCCAGGAGGCAAGCCGGCAGGGACGTGACATCTCGAAAATCGGAGGGCAAAGCGTTTTTATAGCCGTCAATCTTCGCCAAAACAGTCTGCTTGTGAACGCCCCGGCAGAAAAAATCCCGCTGATCGAGCGAACTATCGAGCAAATCGATGTCCCTGTGCTGGGAAGTGCTCCGGTGGCCATTGGCCCGTTGACCATGGAAAAGTACCAGATGGTTACGGCCGGATCAGACGGGGTGATTCGCGCATTGGAAGAAATTGGCAACCTTGCTCCGATGACTCAGTTGCAAACCGATGAGACGGGGAAAATTATCTACGCTTATGCCACCGTGGCAGATCACGAAGTGATCAAGAGAATGATCGACAAACTGGATGGCACAGGCCGGCGGCCCGAAGTACGTTGGCTTGCCCCGAATCTGCCGGCCGATCAAGTCGCCGGCTCGATTATGTCGTTGGTGGTCGGCCCGAAGAAAAAGAAAAAGAACAATCTCCCCTGGTACTTCTACCGTAACAACAACGACGATGAAGAGGACGAGTCGAACGATGGCTTCCGCGTATTGCCCGATGTCGAGAACAATCGACTTCTGCTATGGGCTACCGACGGGGAGTTGAAAGAGGTCGACGATTTTATTGCAAAGTTAAGCGAACCTGCTGCAGGCCAGTTTAACGATCTCCGCAAAGTGCGAAGACTCGAAGCCCGTGATCCCGAAACGACGCGAAAACTCCTAGAACAGCTCCGCTCGTCTTGGCCTGGCAAAAACAAGCTTGAGATCGAAGCTCCCCCGACAAAGGAAAAACCAGAGGAGAAGCTGGAGGAGCCTACAGAGGACGACAAGCTCACCAGCACGGACAATCGTTTGCTGGATTTCTCCCAGCCAACGTGGCTAGCGCAAGCAGCCGAGGAGCCCGCGGTAGAAGAGCCGGCCCCGCCGATAAAGATTTCGATCAACGAGCGAGGGGAAATCGTTCTTGCTTCGGACGACACCGTGGCGCTAGATCGGCTTCAGTCGCTGATCGAACTTCTATCGCCTGTGCAGACCGAGTTCAAATCGTTTCAGCTTCGATATATTCACGTCTCGGATGCGTTGTATAACCTCGAAGACTATTTTGAAGACCAGCTAGGCGACCAAGGGAAGGACATTCTCGACTGGTGGGGTAGACGCCAGCAAACCAAACCCGCCCCCAAGCCCATGACGCTAGGCAAGCGACCGCCACTGCGGTTTGTTGATGACGTGCGAACAAACACGCTGATTGTATCCAACGCGAGCCCAAGCCAGATGGACGTTATCGAGGAGATGATTAAACTTTACGACCAGCCACCTAATCCAGACCTTTATTACCAACGCCGGACCGAGGCGATCAAGATTAAGTATTCTCAGGCTTCGGATATCGCAGAGTCACTAAAAGAAGTCTATCGCGATCTCTTGAGTTCCAAGGACAAAGAGTTCCGCACGAAAGATGGTAAACAGGCGGGCGGACCTTCGCGCGAAAGTTCCTATATTTTTGGCAACGCCCGTCGTACCGTTCATGGCAGCGAAGGGCCTGTTCTTGTCAGGTTCAGCGGGGCCCTCTCCATTGGAGTCGATAACGTTTCAAACTCCGTCGTGATTTCTGCTCGCGAGGAAGTGCTGGAGGAAATCAAGAATACCATTACCGTGCTCGACAAGGCGGCAAAGACGGCTACCGTCGTCCGCATTCATTCAGCCAGCGGAGTGCTCGATGCGGCGGGACTGCAACGGGTGATTGCCGAAGCCCTCAGCGAACCCTGGGTGGGTGGCCAGCCAGCAACGGGGTCTTCGGGCAAGAAGAGCCGCGGAAAACGTTTGAAATCAAGGGGGAAATAGGACAGCAGTTCGTTTGCATGGCGACTAGCGCTGAGCCGCAAGCGGTTACCGTAGGGTGAACACAACTTCAATCGGCCGCGACAACCAGGGCCAACGCGCGGTCGATGCGTGCCAAGCTGTGCTCACGTCCGAGAATTGCTAGCGTCTCGAAAACCCCGAACCCTACTGCCTTTCCGGTGACTGCTACTCGAACGGCGTTCACAATTAGGCCGATCTTAATTTCCTCGACTTCGACAAAAGACTTCAAAGCCGTTTCAAGAGCCTCGGCATCGAAGGTGCTTAAAGGGGCGAGGGTCTCGCGAAAAAGTTTTAGGACAAGATGCGCATCTCCTTTGATGAGTCGCTTGCTAAAAGCTTTTTCGTCGTAAACAAGCTCGTCGTCAGCCGTGTAGAAGTCGGCGTAGTCGAGAATATCGCCAGCCATTTTGATGCGATCGCCGGCGGCTTCGACAATCGCAGTGAGCTTCGGGGCGGTGTCGCAAGCAGGAGGATTGGCCACCAGCCCCGCGCTTTGTAGGAACGGAAGCACCTGGGCAACCTTCTGCTTGACGGGCAGTTGCTGCATGGCACGGTCTTGAAAAGCTAACAATTTCTTCGGGTCGAAGCTCGCTGGGGAGTGGTTCACTCGTTCTAGCGAAAAATGCTTGATCATTGCGTCGCGGCTAAATTCTTCAGTCTGATCGTCGAGCGACCAGCCTAAGAGTAGCAAGTAGTTGATCAATGCGTCGGGCAAGAAACCGATTTGCTCGTAGAAATCGACAATCACTGGATTAAACGTCTCGGCTTCGGTTTGCAGTTTGGCACGTTCTGCAATGCTTTCGCCATGTTGCTTGAGCTGGGCGAAGTCGCGGTTTTTCAGATACTTTTCTAGCTTCCGCTTGCTCAGTTTGTTTTTACTGCCGGGTTCGGCGACGTAGGGTAAGTGAGCGAATTCGGGAAGGGCATAGCCGAGGGCTTGCGCGATAAAAACCTGACGTGGTGTGTTCGAGAGATGTTCTTCGGCTCGGATTACATGCGAGATCTCCAAGTCGTGGTCGTCGACCACCGTCGCCAAATGGTAGAGGCAAGAACCGTCGGCCCGCTGGACGACGTGATCTTGTTCGCGGGCCCACTGGAAGCGAACTTCGCCGCGGACAAGGTCGTTGATTAGCAGCTCGCCTTCGCGAGGCATTTTCAAGCGGACGACTGACGCCCGCCCCTCGGCTTTGAAGGCGTCTGCTTGTGCGTCGGTTTCGGCCATCCATCGGCGGCTGTACGTAAACTGCTCGCCAGCCTGTTGGGCTTGTTCACGCTCGGCTTGAATTTCTTCGGTCGTTGCGAAGTCGCGATAGGCGGACCCTCCGGCAAGCAACGCAGTTGCGGCAGCCTCATATTTATCGGCACGTTGCGATTGATAGTACGGGCCATGAGGGCCGCCGACTTCGGGGCCTTCGTCCCAGTCGAGCCCAAGCCAGCGGAACCCGTTAAGGATTGGCTCGAGCGCGGCCTCGACGTTGCGCTGTTCGTCGGTGTCGTCAACTCGCAGGAGAAACTGACCGCCATGTTTACGGGCGAAAAGCCAATTGAACAAGGCCGTACGGACGCCGCCGATGTGAAGAAAACCAGTCGGACTAGGAGCAAAACGAGTGCGGACAGACATGAAGGAATGTGAGATGTTTGATGTGGGATTGCTGAGGTAAGAGCGTTGATGTTATTGGCTATTGTCCCTGCAAGGAACCCCTGCTGCGTCAAACATCCCACATCAAACATCTCAGGTAACCTACGCTGCCCGATTGCGATTCTTTTGCTTTCGGAGACGTTTTTTCTCGGCTTTGCTTAGGCGTCGAGTGTTGTGGGAGTCGTCTTCCGGTTCCATTTCACTGCCATCGACCCAGGAGGAGTCGTCCGGCGAAATTTTTGCGGCAACGGGAAGAATCTCGACCGCAGTTTCAGCTTCGGTCGGTACGGCCTCGGTAGCCGTCTCTTGCGGAATCGAGGTCGAGTCGATCTCAGAGGATTCCGGAACTACCGCGTGCTCAATCAGTCCTTGGACGTCGAGAGTTATGTAGCGTGCGTATAGGAGCGAGCCTACGAGCAAAAGCAAATTGCCAGCCAAAGGTAGCGTCCGGCCCAACGTCTCGGGTGAGGCGGCAGCCCACTCGGGCGACCAGCCTGCCGAGTTGACTCCTGCTGCGACAAAGCAGATTGATGCCAGCGCGTAGAAGCTCATCGCTCCTCGGCATTCGGTGGTATCGAAAATCAGTCTCAGAAGTAGCCCTCCGCCGAATAAAAGTGCGGCAGCAAGCCAAAACCCAGCGTTACCTGGCAGGACGCTCCAACCAGTGAATGAGCCAAGCACAAGGGCAACCACCGTGTGGCCGCCAACCACGGTATTCAGGCTTAGAGCAACCGCAGCCCAGCCCGCCGTTTTCCAAATGCGATAGCGACCTCGAATATCGTCGACCCGATGTCGACGAAGCAGAAAGATCAGCCGAGTATAACCGGCCACTAGTAGCAGCGTGGCCGCCGAGGTCCAGGCGACGAGCCGGTTTGCAAACACGGTCGTAATTTCTTCAGCCGAGATAGCAGGCAGCAGCTTGCTCAAGCTTTCGGAGTGGTACGATGCTAGCTCAGCCACGGCTCCGACCGAAATTCCAACTCCTAGGATGAGCGCTATAACTCGGAATCTGCGCGGCACCAAATCGGTGACCTGCGGATGATTCTCGATATTCGCACCAACCCCATAGCGGGGTGTATCGCCAGGGACACAAGCCAGGTCCTGTCTGGGGAGCGTGCCGGCGGTAAGAACTTCTTCATTCAAGACGCGTCGACGGCGTCCAATTCGAGCAGTGTGGTTTGCCATGTTTCTTTCAATATGCAGAGCGTTCGTCAACTTCCTCATAATCGAAATCGGCACTTCGATCTCTCCAGCCCATCCAGGCCAGATATCGTAAGGGTTGTTCTGGCTGGGCAAGCTGTGTTGCCTGGGCTGGAAGAGCTAACGATTAGGTCGATTTCAGCGATTGCGGGACGCTTGCTTAGCACAATCCCTAGGACGCCTTGGCTCTGGCATCCAGTCCGCTTCAAAATCTAAGAGTTGTTAAAGCACGAGCACACCGTGTGACCTACGATTTAAGAGGAAAACGTGGTTTTTCCATTCTCGATCGCAGGCCCTGAACTGGTTCTTTTGATAGCGATAGCGTTTCGATGGCAGACAACACCTCCCAGCAATCCGAAATCCAACTGTCAGGCAACGAAGGCCCTGAGAGCGACCTTGCTTACAAGAAGTCGTCGCGGCAAGTCGACACCGAGAATCGGGTGGCCGAGATTAGCTCGCTGTTGCGTTCGCTCGAAGATGCTGCGAGCGAGAGTGGGCTCGTCTCGCGAACAGAAACGCAAACTTCCACCGATGACGTTCAGCACGAGAATCAACTCGTCCAAGTTCGTCTTGGAATCGCCAGCAGTCTTTTTACTGCCCTGAGGCACAAACACCCTCAGACCGCATCTCATTGCCTAAGGGTTGCCTTGGGGTGCAGTTCCTGGGCCTTGCATGTGAACCTCGACGAAGAGACACGAGATGCCGTCGAGCTAGCAGGGTTGATGCACGACCTCGGAAAAATTGGCGTACCCGACAGTATTCTCCTGAAACCTAGCCGGCTCACACAAGAAGAGAAAGCAATCGTTGCCCAGCAGCATGCCATAGGGCTGGATATTTTGAACCAGTGCTGCGGGAGCAAACGTGTGCTAGAGGCGGTGCAGTACGCGAGCGTTCACTACAACGGCCTCGGCAGCAGCCTGCCGACCAAAGGTGAGCAGATCCCGCTTGAAGCTAGGATGATCGCAATTGTCGACGCCTTCGACTCCTTAACCACCGACCATGTTTACCGGCGTGCCAGCTCGCGAGAACGCGCATTCAGCGATCTCTTTGAAGGTGCCGGCCAACAATTCGACCCTGTGCTGGTGAAGCAATTTGTCGAAATGATCTCGCAACACCAGGACGCCCTGACCCGACAAGTTGCTGGGCGATGGCTGGGGGGACTTACTCGCCAAGCAACAAAGCTTCCTTGGCAAGAAACAGCCGCGATCGATTCTTCGGCGCCACTTGTGCCATCAGCCGTCTGTTTTTCGCAGCCGCGATCGTTATTTGAACAAAAACTCATCGACGCAATGCACGATGGCGTGGTCTTTGTCGACTCGCAGGCCAAAGTTTGCTTGTGGAGTAAAGGTGCCGAGCGAATGACCGGCGTAAGCAGCGAGGCAATGACGGGGCGGGTATTCGCTCCGAGTTTGCTCGAAATGTGCAATCACGCTGACCGTCGTCTAGCAGACGAATCGTGCCCTGTAGCCAAGTCGCTTTTGACGAACAGCCAGCTGAGGCAACGCTTACTCATTATGGGACGGCAGGGTAAACACGTAGCCATCAACCTACATGTCATTCCTGTCCAAGCAAAAGATGGAACCGTCCAAGGCGCAACCCTGCTCTTGCACGATGCCCAACCCGAGGCATCGCTCGAAGAAAAATGCGATGCTCTTTATGCGGAAGTCACCAAAGATCCTATGACCAAAGTGGCCAATCGGGGTGAGTTCGACCGAATGCAGGCCTTATTCATAGAGGCTCACAATCAAGCAAAACAGCCCTGTAGCTTGATCATGGTGGATATCGACCACTTCAAAAAAATCAATGACACCTACGGACACCAGGCCGGCGACGAGGCCATTATTTCGATGGCCAACATGCTTTCTTCGATGTGCCGCTCGGGAGACCTGGTTGCTCGCTACGGTGGCGAAGAATTCACGGTTCTCTGCGCCGACTGCACCAATGCCGACGCGGTACGTAGGGCCGAACAGATTCGGAAGCAGATCTCAGAGACTCCCCATGCCTGTTTGGGGAATAAACGAATTACCGCAAGTTTTGGCGTAACTGAATTGCAATCCGGCGATACCGCGGAATCGATGCTTCGTCGTTCGGATAGAGCTTTGTTGATGGCAAAAGAGCAAGGGCGTAACCAAGTTGTTCAATTGGGGAATGGTATGGAACAAAAAAAGGTCAAGAAAAAGTGGTGGCATTTCCGGAAACAATCTTTCAAGCCAGCCGTCCAAGCAACCCTAACCACCCTGGTGCCGATCGACATCGCGATCGAAAAGCTACGAGGCTTTGTCTCTGACAACAAGGCGAAGATTATTCGCACCGATGAAAATTCGGTCCTACTGGAAGTCTCGAGCGAGACAGTCTCGTACGATCGCCGCAAGGGCGAACGGCATGTCCCGTTTCGTGTCGAGCTTCAATTCCATGAAGATCGCGTAGAAGGATCGAATAATCTTGGTTTCGCCTCGGGCGAGTACGTGCAGACAAGGGTTGAACTTTCGATTCGTCCAAAGCGTGCAAAGCGGGGCAGGAAATCAGATCATGCCGAGCGAGCACGCTTGATTTTTCAAAGCATCAAGGCCTATCTCATGGCGAAGGACCGCGAAGAAGTGCAAGCCGAGTTAGCGACAGCCGTTGAAAGCTAGGCCGCCGCTTCACCCAGTCAAAATTCCACACGTTTCGAGGAGACAGACCAATGAGAGAAGAAATTAGCGAGCCTCAGCAGTGGAGGTCGTCTCGTCTGAGTAATACGAGGATGAACGGCTCTTGGGCTGCAAGACGCGAGACACCTGAGCAAACCCAAGGAGACACGTCATCTCTTGCAACAGAAGTCGTGGATGCTGCCTTTGCAGATGAAACAATCGGAATCGGGCCGGTCCGCGGTTCTCGCCGAGATCTGGCCTCGCAGGGAAATCCAGGGCTTGGCAAGGCGACCGAGAAGAGCCCCACGGCCGAGGGCACCAACCTTTTGCACGACATCTCGGCACAACTTGCGATGCTGCAAACCCAACAGGAACACTTGCAGCGGTTGTTAGATCAGGTCCAGGAATAGGCCCGATTGCCACTCGCCTTTTGATTCGATATGATTCAGATTCAGAGAAGGGGCCTTCGCGGCATCCTTCTGTTAATGATCTGAAACATTGCTTTCCAGCTGAATCTATAAAGGAGTTCGAGAACATGGCCTATACACTCCCCGAGTTGCCATACGCTGCCGATGCCCTGGAGCCGCACATCGATGCCAGGACGATGGAAATCCATCACGGCAAGCACCACAACGCCTACGTGACGAAAGTCAACGGAGCACTCGACGGTGCAGGCGTTGCTGAACAGTCGATCGAAGACCTCTGCCGCAACATCGACTCGGTTCCTGAAGGTATCCGCGGAGCCGTCCGAAACAACGGTGGTGGACACGCCAACCATTCGCTTTTTTGGACCATTATGAGCCCCAACGGAGGGGGCGAGCCGAGCGGCGACCTCGCCGAGGCGATCAAGAGCGAACTAGGCGGGTTTGACAAATTCAAAGAAGATTTCAGCAACGCCGCAGCCACTCGCTTTGGCAGCGGTTGGGCTTGGCTCAGCGTCGACCCTTCTGGCAAGTTGGTTGTCGAGAGCACCCCCAACCAAGACAACCCCTACATGGCCGGCAGCACGCCGATCCTCGGGCTCGACGTTTGGGAACACGCCTACTACCTAAACTACCAAAACCGTCGCCCCGACTACGTCGCCGCTTTCTTCAACGTCATCGACTGGAACGCAGTAGCCGACCGCTACGCTAAAGCCAAGGGCTAAACCGTCCCTGACATTCGTGCAAGCTTCAAAGCCCAGGGATTACATTCCCTGGGCTTTTTTGTGCGCAATCCTCCCGTCCGAAAATACTCTCTCGAAAAAGTAGAGACCGGGCGGCATATCTCCCGCAGAACCGCTATAATTCCATCTCTCAGTGCTTCAGGGCAATCTGTGACCTAGAGTGCATGAGTATACGTAGGCATAGACATAGAGATATGCGTTGAGATGGAAATTCGTTGAGAATTCACTTTTTCGAGCCCAGGCAAATTCGTCAGAGGGAACAGAGAATATGGTTAATCACACGTCGGTTTTTTTGAGATCTTTAGCCCAACAAGGCGGGTTCGCTTTGAAGGCAACTTTCCTGCTCTGCTCGCTGCTTGTGATCGGTTTGCTTTCTGCGCAACCGGCGTCTGCCCAAGAAGTTTCCGCAGAAGCAGCCCCGTCTGAGACCGACGTCTCGGCTAGCGCCTCGAAAGCTTCCGCAGCCAGTTCGAGCGGCGGCAGCTCAAGTAGCAAAAAATTCAAGAAGTTTGCCGACGTCACCAAGGATGCAAAAAAGTACGAGGGCCTCTTCAACCTCTACGAAAAAGATCAGCACCTCTATGCCGCGATCAAGTCGAGCCAGATGGACAAGCCCTTCCTCGCACCGATGGCTATCGCAAAGGGTGCGGCCTCGGCAGGCAGCCCTCTGAATTTTGGTGACGAATGGATCATTATGTTCCGTCGAGTTGGCGATAAGGTCCAGGTTGTGCGAAAGAATATCCATTACGAAGCCCCCAAGGGAACTCCGGTTGCCAAGGCGGTCGAACAGAACTATCTCGACTCGGTGCTTATGGCCATTCCAATCGTCAGCGACGACCCGCCGGGCGGGGGAGTCCTAATCGACTTTACGAATATTTTCCTTGGCAACTTTGCCAATCTTCCGTTCGGCAGCATCGACCGTAGCCGAAGTAGCTGGCACAAGATCAAAGCCTACAAGAACAATGTCGAGCTCGAGGTCAAGACAACTTTCAACAGTCGCTCTTCGTACTCTTTCTATAGCTCAGACGATGGCGTGATCGACAGACGCGGCATCACGATGGTGATTCATTACAGCTTGACCAAACTCCCTGAATCGGGATACAAGCCTCGGCTGGCCGACCAGCGCGTCGGACACTTTTTGAATGCGACCAAAGACTTCGGCTCGAAAAGTCCAGACACTCAGTTCAAGCGGCGGATCAACCGCTGGCGACTAGAAAAAGCAAATCCCAAAGCAAAGCTCTCGCCCCCAAAAAAGCAAATTGTCTGGTGGGTCGAAGACACCGTACCCCATGAGTTTCGCCCGTACGTCGAAGAGGGAATCTTAGAGTGGAATAAAGCCTTCGAAAAAATTGGTTATCGCAATGCGTTAGGCGTGCGTTGGCAACAAGAAGGCGACGAATTCGATCCCGAAGATACCAACTACTGTACTTTCAAATGGGTAACCACACCCTACACGTTTGCCCGCTCGGGGTTGCGGGCCAATCCGATTACCGGTGAAATGATCGACGGCGACGTCATCTTCGATGCGAGCTGGGTTCGCTATTGGAAAATAGAATATGCCTACCTCGTCGGAATTCCAGTTCCCTCGGGAGCCGAAGCGGCAAGCCAAACGGGTTCGCAAGCTGCACTGCTCGACGTGGGCGAAATCATCAGCCCGATGATGGCCACCAAGCAAGGCTACGGAATGCCGATCTCGTCTCCCGATCAGCAGCTACGTTCACAAATTCAAAAACAACACCTCGGGCCGCACCAGCATAGCCCAGCCGTCGGGCTCGTTCCTTCGAGTTGGAGTCCTTTGCAGAGACTTTTGAGTGGCCGGATGTCGTCGGGCGGTCTTTCGACCTGCCAGTACGCATTGGCAAAACAACAGGAATTTCGTCTCGCAGCCATTGCCCTTGCAGCTAGCAGGAAGAATAGCAAGGGTGACGACGATGACGATAAAGACTCCGAGGAAAAGAAGGACGATTCTGAACCCGAATTGCCAGAAGAATTTATCGGCCAGTTGATCAAAGAAGTCGTCATGCACGAAGTGGGGCACTCGCTCGGGCTGCGGCACAATTTCCGCGCTAGCGCAATGCTTTCTCTCGACCAGGTCAACGACAAGTCGATTACCCGGAAAAAAGGCATGGTCGCCAGTGTGATGGACTACTCGCCAATCAATATTTCTCCCGATCCAGAGAAGCAAGGCGATTTTGTGACCACAACGATCGGCCCCTACGACTATTGGGCAATCGAGTATGCTTACAAACCAATTTCGGGAGATGAAAAGAAGGAACTTCAAAAAATTGCCGCTCGCTCGCCTGAGCCCGATCTTGCCTATGCAACCGACGAAGATCTTCGGATGAGCAACGACCCGCTGGTCAACACGTACGACTTGGGCAACGATCCGCTGGCCTACGGAAAGCAGCGAATCCAACTTGCCGAAAAATTGTTAAAAGGTCTAGACGACAAAATAGTGAAGGACGGAGAGTCGTGGGTCCGACTGCGTTCAGCTTTTGGAGTGCTGTTGTCGCAGTACGGCAACGCCGCTTATCTGGCTTCCTCAACTATCGGTGGCCAGCATTTTTCCAAACACCATAAAGGCTCGAAAGATGCCGCCGACCCGATCGTACCCGTCGAAGGAAAAGTTCAACGTGAAGCACTCGAGTTCCTTACCGAAAAGATACTGAGCGACGATGCATTCCACTTCTCCCCTCAGACATTGCGTCGCCTGACTCAGGAAAACTGGTATCACTGGGGAAGCCGGTCGTTTTCTGCCGGCGGCTTGACCTACCCTATCCACGACCGTGTGCTCGCCATTCAGAAAATTGTGCTCAACCACTGCTTCAGCCCATCGGTGCTCAAGCGAATGCAGAACCATCAGTTACTCGTCGAAGGAGACGATGCGCTGAAAATTGCGGAGGTTTTTCGCACTCTCTCCGAAAGCATTTGGTCAGAACTTGGAGTCGACAAGGACGACATGCCCGAGAAGTTTGAAATCTCGCCAATTCGCCGAAATTTGCAGCGAGAACACGCTCGCAAGCTCAGCTCGATCGTAATTGGGCAGAAAAAAAACCCCCTCTACAGTCTTTATAGCTACGCCCTTTTTTCGGGCAGCGCCTACCAATATCCCGCCGATGCTCGCAGCTTGGCCCGAATGCATTTACGCGAGCTGGGCGAAAAAGTTGCATCCGTGCTAGAAATCGAAGGCTTAAACCTCGAAGATTCGAGCCGAGCCCACCTCGAAGAAGTGAAAGAGCAGATCAGCAAGGTTCTCAACGCAAAAATGGAAGCAGCCGCACCCTAGACTGAATTGTCTGCGGGCACACTGACTCGAATGATTGTCGGTGCTCTCCCAAAAATCCATACCCAATAACCCGAGTAGCACGTAAGGAATCGGAGGTTGGGCGACAGGACGCTTGGCCGTTAAGAGCAGCCGTAAAGTTTTCCTGATCGGAACAACCCTCGCAGACCGACCGCTTGTGCCGGTTTAAGTGGTCGTTCTGGCTTTGCGGCCTGTACGTCATCTTCAGATTATGCCGATAGCAGAAACGCGTAATGATTTACCGCTGTTTTTTCTTTCGAGGATAGCTGTACCGTGTTCCGATTTTTTTTGCTTGCTTTCATTTCCCTTCTGCTAGCTACTCCTTCTTTGAAGGCACAAAACGACCTGCCCAAGGCAACGTTACCACAGATTGAAGTTCGCCCCCCCAAAGAGGCGGTTCCTTCGGAAAATTCAGTATCAGATGCCGAAGAAACGGTCCCACCGAAGACCGTCCGGCCGCCTGAGCAATCCTTGCCTCAAACGAGCGTCGCAAATCGGGCGTCGACGATGCAGGGCTCTAGGTTCAGTTTCCCCAATCTCACGGATCTGCAATTTGGCCAACCTTCAAGGCCATTTGGCGAAAACAGCGGCATTCTGCGTAGCGAGAAATCGCTCTTTGATACTTCTGCCGCCGGTTCGATTCGCTCGCGCCAGGAAATTGCCGAGCGGCAGGCAACCGACATGCTCCACGCCCTTCAAAACGAAGTCGGGGTGCTCATGCAAAGCACTGCCGCTGGACAGGCGTCGCCTTTCGTTCGCGGATTAACAGGGCAGCAAGTATTGATTTTGGTCGATGGCATTCGGCTGAATAATTCAGTCACTCGCCGCGGGCCGAATCAGTATTTCAATACGATCGACCCCGGAATGGTCGATCGCATCGAAGTCTTGCGTGGTCAGGGATCAGTTCTTTGGGGTTCGGATGCGATTGGCGGGGCGATCAACGTCGTCACGCGAGGCCCTGATACTCACTACGGCGTAAAGCATGGCGACTATTCCAGCGGTGAGTTTACTCAGTACTACAATACCTCGAACTCCTCGCCCTACAGCCGTTTGAATGTCGAAGGCTGGATGGGCAACGTGGGCGTCTTCGTGGGTGGCAGCTATGCCGATGTCAACAATCTCGACACTGGATGGGACCAGTTCCCCAATGGACAGGGCGGGCGTCAACCTGGCACCAATTTTCAACAATGGGCCGGCGATATCAAATTCAAGTATTTACTCGACGAAGGGCAAATGCTCACCTTCTCGCTGCAACATTTCCAGCAAGACAATCTGCCGCGAAGCGACCGCTTCCCTGGCTACCCTGGCGACTTGAACAACAGCAACTCGCTGGGCGGAGCACGGTTTTTTGATCCACAGCAGCGCGACTTGGCCTATATTCGCTATCAGGCCCTCGATCCGCTCGCAGGCATCGACGCTCTGACCGTGACGGCCTCGTACAATCGCCAGCGTGAAAACCAAACGCGGGGCATACCAACCACACGATTTCAAGAAATCGATGTCGAAACACTCGGCCTGCAAGCAGTCGCGGTCAAAGATCTTGATTGGGCCGGAAAATGGACCAGCGGTTTCGATTGGTACTACGACGATGTCGACTCTCCCTTCGGCGGCACGGCGAGTGGTCCGATTGTACCCGACGACGCATGGTATCAACGTATTGGCGCGTTTTGCAGTTGGGACGTAGCCCTCACCGAGCGACTCAACATGGTAACGGGCATCCGTTACGAGAACATCAATACGGCAGGCACACCAGTCGTAGAAGGGACTCCGACTTTTATCAATCCGAATTACCATGATTGGGTCAGTCAGATCGGGTTGGTTTACGAGATCGATCCAGACATTCATCTGGTCGGTTCGATTTCCGAAGGGTTTCGCGCCCCCAATCTAGACGACTTGATGGCCCTTAATCCTAATGTTTTGCAAGAAGGTAGCAGCGTCCCCAGTTTGGGCCTTCGTCCAGAACGCTCGATCAATTATGAACTGGGCATCAAGACGGCCTTCGACCGCCTACGTACACAAACGTTTGTTTTCTACACCGATTTACGGGACAACATCGTCTCGATCGACACTGCCGTACCGAACACTTTTGGATCGGCTAACCAAGATTCTTTTGTCCAAGGCGTCGAAACGAGCGGCGAATACTTGCTCGACGATGGCTGGAGTTTGTACGGCAATTTCTGGTACACCTATGGCATCAATCGCGTGACGAATTCACCCCTGAGCCGTGTGCCGCCCACACAAGGAATTCTCGGTTTTCGATGGCGAGAACGCCACTTGCGCAGCTATTTTGAAGTCTACACCTGGATGGTCCGTCGCCAGGATCGGCTAGAACAGGTTCGCGACATTACGGACGAACGAATTCCTATCGGCGGTACGCCTGGTTACGCTACGCTCAACATGCGAGTAGGCCGTTCCTACGGCGACTACGATCAGCACCGGGTGAGCTTGAGTCTCGAAAACATCACCGATAAAAACTACCTCGTCCACGGCTCTGGAGTTTTCGGAACCGGTGCCACCGCGCGGCTAGGCTATCGCTTGACCTATTGAGAACGTGTTTTAGAATTCCCTCATCTCGTTAATCGGTAGAGCAGGGAGGGGCTGGGATTTGGGGGAACGGGTCGCTTCACTTCCCAACCCTCAAACTCTAGCCCCCAGACCCTAGCCCCGTTTGCAATTTCAAAACACGTCCTAAGTTGTGGCTGGTTTTACCTACTTCCAACTCGCTACTTTATAAACGAAAACGTATGGGAAGAATTTCGATCGTCGAAACAGACGCGTCGCCTTGTTTCGCCGGGCGAGCATGCCATTTGCCTACCGCTTCTACCGCACTGCGGTCGAGTATCGTGTGGCCGCTCGACTGAACAATTTCTACGAGTTCCACATCTCCCAAAGCTCGAAGATGTACTCGAAGCAATACGGTCCCTTCCAGCCGTTTTCGGATCGCCTCCGCCGGATAGCGTGGTGGTGGGTTGCCGGTGAAATCGGGCGGCACAATCTCTTCTACGCCGGCAAATTGTTTCTCAACATCCGGCGCAGAAACCCGGACTTCTGGCTGTGGCGATTGGCTGGGCCAGAGCAGGGTAGGGGGGGCGACCGTCAACTCGTATTCCAAGGGCGGCAGCTCATGTTCATTGAGGGGAAGAAAATCGGGTTCCAACTCAAGCACGGTTTCGATTTCCTGCTCGCTCGGCAATTCCGAAAAAGACGCCTCGATTTCAACCACATGACGGTTCCCGTCAAAAACGACCGTCCTAGAAAAAGGAGAGAGAGCCATGGGGCTCAACCACAAAGCATAGACAACAGCAATCGCGGTCGAATGGAGACCTATCGACCACAGCACTGCTTTAGCAGCAGATGGGCGACTAAGCAGTCGGGCGATGAATCTCGTGACAATTGTTAACATTCGATGGAAAACTCGCATCTAACCCAGGTATCATTTCTCGCAACCGTTCACTGGTACAATCGAAAGTTCACTGATTGCGAAAATTGCCATTCAGCCGTGGTGGCGACACAAGAATAACATTATTGCCGATCTGCGCGGCACCTTCAACGCTCCCGATGCGAACGTCCTGATTTGAACGGAGCCGAACGACTGCTCGATATCGCTACCCTCTTCCCCAGCGAAGCATCTCTACTCCGATTCGTCAGCGCGGTGCTAGACGAAGTCGACGAAAAAATGGCAAACCGGAAAAGCTTGCCTCAAAATCGAGAGCGACTGCTTCGCCCGCCGGAAATTCATTGTCTCCATGAGGGATCTAAACCCTCGTCTTTCGTCGAATCCTTTTGGAGCTTTTCGGCAGTGTGGATAGCTCTGTTGACGCGTGCTTTGTTGACCTCGAATAAAATCCATTCGCCCCTGCTTCAGTAGTTGGTAATTTATTCGCAAAAAGCAATGTTGCTTTATCTCACAGACCGGCCAGTGTGCTTGATCCAGATATACCAGACGTTATGAAAGAGCTCTCGCGTTGATGGCAGGCCTGTCGCAAAAACGGGGAATCGGTGACGCAAATCCGTGATTGCACTCGTGTATACTCAACTACCACCGGCTGAAGCCGGTGGGTTTGAAAGTTTCGTGAGCTACGGACTGAAGTCCTTCACTCACGAGGGAATGATTTTTTGTAGGAGGGGAGGTTCTGTCGGATCACTTGAGTGGTTCACTTCAATTCGTTCTGCCGCCGACAGGTTCACCCACCGTTCGGTCCGCATTAAAAGGTGAACCAATCCTCTGCTAAATGGCTGCTGACGAGGAAGCTTACTTCAATATCAACGGCCAATGCGCCAGCAGAACTACCTACCCTGTTATGCAAAAAGAGTAAAACCTAAAGGATTCGCCTGGAGGCGAGGGTTTCAGACCCATCGTAAGGACAGTAAAGCGATCGCACTCGATAGCAAATTCTTTCAGACAAAATGCGAAATCCAATGACAACACATTTTCCGTTGCTTCAATTTGACCGAGTCGGCTTTGCACGCGATGGAAATGCCATTCTGCAAGAAATCTCTTGGTCAGTCGAGCGAGGCAAACACTGGGCCTTGCTGGGACCTAATGGATCGGGGAAGACCACGCTGCTACGACTTGCCTGCGGCTACTTGTGGCCCACTCGTGGGAAAATCAGACGATTAGGGCACGATTTAATCGACCTTGGCGAATTGCGAAAAAAAATCGGCTGGATCTCCGCTGACCTGATCACACAAATTCCAGCTCACGAGAAAGTCCTGGAAATGGTTGCCGCAGGACGCTTCGCACAGATCGGGTTCAAGAACTTGCCTTCTATGCAACCTACCGAAATCGACTTTGCCGCAGCCCGTGAGCGACTGGAGCAACTCGATTGCGGGCAATTCGCCAAGCGGCGGTTTGGCACGCTTTCGCAAGGAGAGAAGCAAAAAGTACTCATCGCGAGAGCTCGGATGGTGGAGCCGCTCTTGCTTATCTTAGACGAACCCTGTGCAGGCATGGACCCCGGCGCTCGCGAACAGTTCTTGGCTTCACTCGATACATTGGCGAGCGACGAAACGTCTCCGACGATCGTCTTGGTAACGCACCATGTCGAAGAGATCGTCCCCTCGTTGCAACGCACCTTGGTGCTCAAGGAAGGTCGAGTGCTGCGACAAGGGCCGACTCGCGAAGTGTTGGATATCGCAACTCTACAATCGGTCTACGGCACCCAAATCGACCGAATCGAAAACTCGGGCGAGCGGCTGTGGCCAATATGGAAGTAGCGGGGCCAATTTGGAAGTAGCAGCGTTTACAAGTCGTACTTGTTTTAGGTGAATTCTCATCGGTCGATCGCGTCAGTAGAGACCGTTTCCCGGTTTACGACAAAAACAGAAGAATCCGCGATCTGGTCCACTCCCCATTTTTTGGACAATAAATCGCCGAAAACCTCCAGAATCGCTTCACTATCGGGGAGACGCAGAGTAGACTGAACTCATACACATGCCCTACATTCACAACCTATAGCTCAGGCAAAGTCTAACGACAAACCCCGTACTGCAAGATTTTCTTCGCGTGGCTCCTTATTCGTCAAAGAATATGGGCCACAGAGAGAATCTGGCAATGCGGGGTTTTTTTATGCCCAATCCACTTGTTGAAATTTGCCAGCCGTTCACGACAAAGAAACGACAAAAAGAACAGCCACGAATAGCACCGAAGAACCATAGCATGAGAATCTCTACATGAAACAGTTTGCAAAATATTTTAGTTGCGCCATCGTGATAACCATGTTCTTCTGCGTTGGCAGCGCCCAGGCACAACTGTGGTGGGTTGGCCTTGGACCTGACGATGATGGAGAATGGGGTGATCGGTGGAGTTGGAGATCGCTGACTGTTCCCAATGAAAATACGGAAGCAGTCATCCGATTCCAAACCGATTCTTCGACCGATGCCTTTGCTCGGAGCATTACGGTTGATGTGAACAACCCACAAGAAGCTAAGGAGTTGTTTGTGAACTTTTTTCCTGGGAGGGAAGTAACACTGAACATCAATAATACTTCGCTAATCGTGGGACGCAACAGCTTTGGCGCTAGCATGTTTGTCGGCAGGCAGAACACGGTTAACGAGACGATCATCAATATCGACGGTTCCGATGGTTTACTCTACGTGGGGGATCCGAATGCAAGCGATCCGCTTTTGGCGAGGCAGCAAATCCATGCCTTTCCAGGTGAATCAATATGGAACCTATCAGGCGGTGCCGAGGTGATTGCGTCGACTTTCCGTACCCAAGGATCTAAGCCGTTGAATTTTACCATTGAAGATGACAGCACACTTCGTTTGGGGTATTTACGTTCAGCTAGCCCAATCGCAACCTACGACATCATTGGCCCTGATGCAAAGTTCATCATTGACTTCATTGGCGATGGTGCCGTACCAGCCGGAAGCCAGCTCCCTCAGCTTGAAAACTGGCTCATCAATGGTAATAGCAACACCACATTCCTGTCAGGGGGAACTCGGTTGCGAGGCTACGAAGCTGATGGGGTCACTCAAACTACCCTCTATATGCTTCCGCTGGATGGGGCGGATTTCAACAATGGTGTTGTCTTTACAACCGTCCCTGAGCCTAGCACCTTAGCTGGACTCGGCCTTGGTCTGTTTGGCTTGGCCACCGCCTGGCGTCGACGTAGCTAGTTTTTGTTTTACGAAAAAACGCGATTCACGCCCGCGAGGTTTGCCCACCATCGATGGCAATGACCGACCCATTGAGGTAGCTCGCTTCGTCGGATGCTAAGAACAAAACTAAGGCGGCAATTTCCTTGGGAGAGCCTAATCGCTCCATGGGAAACCGATTGGCAAATTCTTGAATTTGCTCGTCGGTTTCAAAAACATCGCGAAGAATGGGCGTGTCGGTTGGGCCTGGGGCAACGGCGTTGACACGAATGCCCTCGCCGACGTGATCAAGGGCCATACTCTTGGTAAGCATTGAGACGCCCCCCTTGGTAGCAACATAGGCGGCCAGATGTTCGATGGCCTGGAGGTTGCCGGTCGAGGAAGAAACGTTGACAATCGCGCCCCGCTGCTGCTTGATCATCTGCGGCAGAACCGCCTTGCTGCAAAGAAAAACGCCGGTTAGGTTGACGGCCAGTATGCGGTTCCACTCGTCGTAGCTCGTTTCTAGGACCGATCCGCTAAGGAGTATTGCTGCATTGTTCAGCAACACATCAATCCGGTCGAATGCCTTAATCGCCTCGCTGGCCATCGCTTCGACCTGGTCCGGTTGAGAGACATCGACAACCACGCTGATCGCTTCTCCGCCGGAATCACAAATCTGGCGGGCCACGTCTTCCACCTCCTTTTGGTGGAGACCTGCAATAACCACTCGCGCACCCTCTTCGGCAAAACGGATCGACGTCGCCTTTCCGATACCCGAACCGCCGCCGGTGACAATGGCTACTTTTCCTTCAAATCGCATACGTTACTCCATCATGTCAGAAAACTTTGCAGATACTCGCGAGACTTAATCGCGGCAGCCTGTGGATCGCCCTCGGGGGCAAGAACCACCGAACCCGTCGCGGGGAGGTGAACCTCGCAGAGGGTTTGCATCAGTGCCGGCCAATCGAGGCGAGCTTTCTCTGCGACGACTCCCGGCGGCCAACGGCTTGGATCGTAAAAGTGGATGTGCGTCGCCTCGCCCCTTGCTGCGCGAATGCCATGATCGATCGTCGGCTCCGCGCCAAAAAGCTGATGAGTGTCGAGCATGACGCTAAAATTCGGGTTGCCGATCTTGTCGACCATCTCCATCACTTGGTCCATCGTATTGAGGTAGGTCGTCACTTCCGGTTCCGCTGCTTCGAGCATGACGACCACGCCTGCCTGCTTGGCGTGACTGGCAATCTCGCCGAAAACCTCCACGGCTAAGCAGTCCATCGCTTCCTTACTGGCCCCTTCAATCCCTTTGCCACGAGCCATGCCAAGCCCTACTCTCGCACCAAAATGGGCCGCAAAATCAATCAGTCCCTTGAAGCAGGCGAGCGATTTTTCGCGAACCGAAGGTTCCTCGTTGAGCAACCCCATCCCTTGGGCAGCGACTCGACCCGAGTTCACGACATGGAGCCCAACTCCCTCGTCGGCCAGCGCCCGCTTGTAAGGCTCCGGATCGGGAATATCCTCAGGGTCGGGTAAAAACTCGATCCCATCGTAGCCCCATGCAGCGCATTTCTGGGCAAGTTCCTCGGGAGGGCCCGTCAGCACCTTGACCACAAACCCCAAATTTACGATGTCGGGGCTCGACGAAAATAGACACAATTTTAATTTATTACTCATTTTACTTCTTCCTCACGATACGCCACGGTCTGCTGGCACTGCTCGCCTAAGCCTTCCACGCCAAGGCGCATTTGTTGACCTTCGGCAAGGAAAACCGGGTCTGGCTTCTGGCCGAGGCCAACGCCAGGCGGCGTACCCGTCGTGATGATATCTCCCGGTTCGAGCGTCATGAATTGGCTCAAATAGCTCACCAGCTTGGGCACGGTGAAAACCATTTTGTTGGTGTTCCCATCTTGGTAGCGATGACCGTCGACTTCGAGCCAGAGCTTGAGGTTGTGTGGATCGGGTACTTCGTCGGTCGTCACCAACCAGGGACCAATCGGCCCAAAAGTGTCATGGCTTTTTCCTTTGACCCATTGCCCTCCTTGCTCAAGCTGGAACGCCCTTTCCGACAGGTCGTTTACGACACAGTACCCGGCAACATAGTCTAGTGCGTTCTCAAGATCGACATACTTCGCCCGCTTGCCGATAACGACCCCCAGCTCGACTTCCCAATCGGTCTTTTCCGCATTACGAGGAATCTCCACGTCGTCGTTGGGGCCACAAACGGCACTGGTCGCCTTGAAGAAGACCAGCGGAAACTCGGGAAGCTCCATTCCCGCCTCGGCGGCATGATCCGAATAGTTCAGTCCGATGCAGATGAACTTTCCGACGTGGCCTACGCATGGGGCAATTCGCACCCCTTTGTCAACAACCGGCAAGCTTTCGGGATCAATTGCCGCCAACTCAGCCAGTTTTGCAGGAGCAAGATTCACCCCAGCCAGATCATCCACGTGTGCGGAAAGGTCACGAATCTTGTCGCAAGTGTCAAACAATCCTGGTTTTTCCGCACCGAGTGGGCCGTATCTCAAAAATTTCACAGCATACTTCTTTCAATTACGAGGCAAACGACTATTTTTTCAAACAGGCGTGTGATAGTTTACCCCCATCGTAACAGGACACGTATTTCAAGTGAAGAAGCTGAGGCATATTTATGACGTCCGAGAAAGAAAATTTCCATCTCAAGAAACATAGCCACGCGCTAACCGAGGGGCTCCAGCGAGCAGGTGCTCGTACCTTCTTCCATGCCATCGGCCTCTCGCGCGAGGACATGGCCAAGCCGCTCATTGGGATTGCCAACACTTGGATCGAAACGATGCCCTGTAACATGCATCTTCGGGACTTGGCCGCGAAAGTTAAGGAAGGAGTGCGCGCCGCAGGTGGGACGCCGATGGAGTTCAACACGATTGCGATTAGCGATGCCGTCACGATGGGGTCCGAGGGAATGAAGGCATCGCTCGTGAGCCGCGAAGTGATTGCTGACTCGATAGAACTTGCCGGACGTGGTTACTTGTTTGATGGCATGGTTACCCTAGTGGGATGTGACAAGACAATTCCCGGGGCGGCGATGGCAATGATCCGCCTAAATATCCCTAGCCTGTTGCTCTACGGCGGCACGATCATGCCGGGGCGATTCCGGGGGCGCGATGTCAACATCCAGGACGTTTTTGAAGGCATCGGCGCGGTCTCCGCAGGAAAGATGAGCGAAGAGGAACTCGGAGAACTCGAAAAAGTTGCTTGCCCCGGGGCAGGCGCTTGCGGTGGGCAATTCACGGCCAACTCGATGGCAACCGCGATGGAGTTCCTTGGCTTGTCGGCTGTCGGAACCGCCAGCGCTCCGGCAGTTCACCCTCGCAAATACGAGATTGCCGAGCAATCCGGTCATCTGTTGATGGATATTTTGCGAAGAGATCTCAAGCCAAGTGACATCTTAACACGCGAATCTTTCTTAAATGCCATTGCTGGGGTTTCGGCCACAGGTAGTTCGACCAACGTCGTCTTGCATCTGCTCGCCTTGGCGCGTGAGGCGGAGATCGAACTCTCGATGGACGATTTCGATAGCATCAGCCGCAAAACGCCGTTGCTAGCCGATCTCAAACCTTGGGGAAATTACCTGGCCGCCGATCTGTTCGAGGCGGGCGGAATCGAACTGGTCGCCAAGCGTTTGGTCGAAGGCAACTATGTCGATGGCTCGCAAACAACGCCCACGGGAAAAACACTCGAAGAAGAAGCACTCAAGGCGGTCGAAACCGAAGGCCAACAGGTGCTGCGTCCCCTCGACCAACCACTCAAAGCAAGCGGCAGCCTCGTGGTTCTCAAAGGAAACTTTGCACCTGAGGGATGCGTTGTAAAAATCACAGGCAATGAAAACGATTCGCATCGGGGCCCCGCAAGAGTCTTCGAGAGCGAAGAAGATGCGATGGAAGCGGTTACCCAAGGGCGTTTGAAATCTGGAGATGTGATCGTCATTCGATACGAAGGACCCAAGGGCGGCCCTGGAATGCGAGAAATGTTCGGCGTAACCTCGGCGATCGTTGGGGCAGGACTGGGCGAGTCGGTTGCCATGGTCACCGATGGGCGATTCAGCGGTGCGACACGCGGACTGATGATCGGCCATGTAGCGCCAGAAGCTGCTTGCGGAGGACCGATCGCCGTGGTCGAAGATGGCGATTCGATTCGGATTGATGTGAAGAGTCGGCTCGTCGAACTTGAAGTTCCGCCCGAAGTCGTGGCCGAGCGACTCGAAAAATGGCAAGCGCCCGAGCCGCAGTTTACAAAAGGTGTTTTCTCGAAATACGCAGCGACGGTCTCCTCTGCTTCCGAAGGGGCTGTGACGTTCGTCAACTTACCCCTCCCAAAAAATTAATTTCCAACGCAGAAGAACCGAAGTCCTTCGCCCACGAGGGGAACACCGATAGTTGTTCGGAAAGGACATTCCTGCGAGTACACTTACTCGAACGATTGTCGGTGCGCGCAGCAACAAGAGGCCAGCAATCTCGAACTCCTCTCACGCTGCACACACCAGATACGACTCCGAACGGATGTTTCTCGCTCAAGCACCGTTCTTCGGACCCGTCGTGGGGGGAATAAAGCCCCGCAGACAAGGCGAGGGAAACGGGCTAAAATGGCTGGCTTGTTCGCCCGCTTTTGCGTCAGAACATCAAAATGCCCCGTTAAATTCGCTGATTTCCAAGGAAAAGAGTCATGCCAGCCAGCTCGTTGAAGACCGATCCGTTCGGAGCCCGTGATACTTTTGATACCGGGGAGGGCACGGCAGGAATTTACCGGCTTTCAAAGCTCGAAGAAGCGGGGCTCGCCAAAATCGACTCGCTACCGTTTTCGATTCGCATCTTGCTGGAATCTTGCCTTCGGAATTGCGACGGATATGTGGTTAGCGAAGAGGACGTCAAGAATTTAGCTGCCTGGAAGGCGTCGGCACCTGTGGCGGTAGAAATTCCTTTCAAGCCGGCTCGGGTAGTCCTTCAAGATTTTACCGGAGTTCCGGCTGTGGTCGATTTAGCCGCGATGCGGAGTGCCATGCAGCGGCTCGGTGGCGATCCCAACAAAATCAACCCGCTTGTGCCGGCTGATTTGGTAATTGACCATTCGGTGCAGGTCGACCATTTTGCTTCCGACGATGCCCTTGAGTTAAATATCGAACTAGAGTTTGTTCGTAACCGCGAGCGTTACGAATTTCTCCGCTGGGGACAGGAAGCATTCGATAATTTTCGCGTGGTTCCGCCCGGCACGGGGATCGTACATCAGGTGAACCTCGAGTATCTGGCGAAGTGCGTTTTTCTACGAGAAGATCACGCTGGCCCGGTCGCGATTCCCGATTCGTTGGTTGGCACTGATAGCCACACCACGATGATCGACGGTTTGGGAGTTGTGGGTTGGGGAGTCGGCGGCATCGAAGCCGAAGGCATTATGCTAGGCCAGCCGATTTACATGCTCATGCCCGAAGTGGTTGGTATGAAGCTCACAGGTCGATTGCCGGCAGGAGCCACCGCTACGGATCTTGTGCTGACGGTTACTGAAATATTGCGGAAGGAAAAAGTGGTCGGGAAGTTTGTTGAGTTCTTCGGCGATGGCGTCTCGAACATGTCGCTTGCCGATCGAGCGACGATCGCGAACATGTCGCCGGAATACGGTGCAACGATGGGTTTCTTCCCGATCGATTCAGAAACGCTGGCATTTCTTCGTCGCACAGGCCGCACCGAAGCCGAAGTCCAGCTGGTCGAGCGTTACACCAAAGAACAAAACTTATTCCGCACCGATTCGACGCCCGTACCTTCGTTCACCCGAACGGTCGAGCTCGATCTCTCGACCGTCGTGCCGTGTTTGGCTGGGCCTAAGCGACCGCAAGATCGGATAGCGCTCTCGCAGATGAAACAGTCGTTCAATAATTCGCTGCGAGCGCCGGTTGGCCCGCAAGGGTTTGCACTCGATGACGCGGCGCTCAAAAAATCGGTCAAAATCGAAGACAATGGCAGCTCTTCGACGATCACGCATGGGGCCGTTGCGATCGCAGCAATTACAAGCTGTACGAACACGAGCAACCCGTCGGTGATGGTGGCGGCCGGGCTAGTGGCGAAAAAGGCCGTCGAAAAGGGTCTCAGCGTTCCTTCCCATGTGAAGACCAGCCTTGCTCCCGGTTCGCGAGTGGTAACCGACTACCTGGAAAAGGCGGGGCTTGATAAAGATCTTGATGCGATTGGATTTCAAACCGTGGGCTACGGCTGTACGACTTGCATCGGCAATAGCGGCCCGTTGCCAGAGCCGGTTTCTAAAGCGGTTCAGTCGGCTAATTTAATCGTCTCGGGCGTCCTGTCGGGCAATCGCAACTTTGAAGGGCGAATCAATCCGCATGTGAAAGCCAACTATCTTGCCAGCCCACCGCTCGTGGTTGCTTATGCTTTGGCGGGGACCACCGATATCGATCTTACCACCGAGGCGATTGGCAAAGACTCGAACGGCGCGGCAGTGATGCTCGCGGACATTTGGCCAACGCACGAAGAAGTGAAAAAAATTGTCGACGCATGTGTGCTACCCGAAATGTTTCAAACACAGTACGGCAATGTTTGGAAACAGAACGAAAAGTGGAATGCAATTGAGCTGACCGGCGGCGATCTTTACAACTGGAACGACCAAAGCACCTATATTCAGGAACCGCCTTTTTTGCTGGGGCTTAAGCGAGAGGTCGACCCGATTGCTCCCATTGCCGGAGCACGCTGCCTCGCCTTGCTTGGCGACTCGACGACTACCGATCATATCTCGCCAGCCGGAGCGATTGCGGCGGATAGTCCTGCAGGAAAGTTTTTGCAGAATGCTGACGTCGAACCCCGTGACTTCAACAGCTACGGCAGCCGGCGTGGCAACGATCGCGTAATGACCCGGGGCACGTTTGCGAACATTCGCATTCGCAATCAGCTGGCCCCTGGCACCGAAGGCGGAGTAACACAGCATTTGCCTGATGGCGAAACCATGTCGATTTATGATGCGGCGATGAAGTACAAGGAAGAAGGCATCCCGCTGATCGTGCTCGCGGGAGCCGAATACGGAACCGGCAGCAGCCGCGACTGGGCTGCCAAGGGGACCTTTTTATTGGGCGTGAAGGTCGTGATCGCAGCGAGTTACGAGCGGATTCATCGCAGTAACTTGGTGATGATGGGAGTGTGGCCGCTGGAATTTGAGGCAGGCTCAACTTGGCAATCGCTAGGTCTTACCGGAGAAGAGATCTTCGAAATCAACGGACTCGACGACAGCCTCAAGCCACTGCAAAAGCTTACCGTCACCGCAACAGCCGCGGACGGGAGTACCAATGATTTTTCGACGACCGTTCGGATCGACACGCCGGTTGAACTCGACTACTACCGCAACGGGGGCATTTTACAGACCGTGTTGCGTAAGTTATTGGACGAGTAAGGTACTTTTCTAGGCTAATTTTTGTATTACGCCGTAGCAGGAAATCTTGGTGTTTAGCTTTTTTCGCAACCGACGGCGCAGGAAGTGGCTCGCTAAGCGTGAACCAAATGAATGGGGCAATTGGCTGCGCCAAAATGTTTGGCAGTATGAGTATCTCGCCGCCGAGCAAGTCCGTCGGGTGCATCAGTTTGTGTGCATTCTTTTCCACGAGAAGTCGTGGAGCGGAGGAGGCGAACTAGTCGTCACCGACGAGATGCGAGTCACGATTGCCGGTCAGGCAGCGATTCTGACGCTTGGTTTTGGGAAGCCGTATTACTTCGATCGCCTGCTCTCAATTATTGTCTATCCTAATGCCTATCAGGGCCGGCCCGAGCCGAACATGGAGCTGCTGCTTGGCCAACATAACGATTCACTATTTGGCTTTGACATCCGCTTGGGGGAAGCCTGGCAGGGGGGGCCTATTATTCTCTCTTGGAATGCCGTGCTCGAAGATGGTCGATCGCAACACCGGAAACGGAGCCTGGTTGTTCACGAGTTTGCCCATCATATGGATGGGTTAGATGGTCAGACGGATGGGTCACCTCCGATTACTGATTACGAATTTGAAAAACGTTGGTACCGAATCACTAACCAAGAGTTCGAGCAGCTGACCGAAATGGCCCGTAGAGGTCGCCCCTCGTTGCTCGACCATTACGGCGCGGAGAATCATGCCGAATTTTTTGCAGTAGCGACCGAGTGCTTCTTTACCTGCCCTCATGCGTTGTCGAAAGAACATGCCGACCTATTTGCTATTTTAGAAAGGCTTTTCGGCCAGAACCCTTGCAAGTGGATTCCCCCTGTTGCAAAGGAAAAAAATTCCTGAACCAAGGCCTGCGAGAAAACTCCGTAAAAAAAACAACGCCAGCCCCATTCACGCGGTTACACAGATTGAATTGCAAGAAAGCTGCCGTAGCCGATGAGGCCACCTAAGGGTAGGGTCGTGATCCAGGCGACGAAAATTGTGCCGATCGTTTTCCACTGAGCGGAACCGGTTGCAGCACCAATGCCGAAGAGGGCACCGCAGCTGACATGCGTTGTTGAGACCGGCATACCGAATTTGCTTGCCCCAATGATAATCATGCCCGCCAGTGCGTTGGCAGTAAAACCTTGGCCGTGGTTGAGTTTGGTAATTCGTTGGCTCATGGTTTCGGCAACGCGATGCGCGCTAATCAGCCCTCCTACCGCAATCACAAGCCCGACGGCTATGCAGGCCGCGAATCCCGAAAAGGCGGGGGCGACGAGCAGCATGGCAGCAATTTTTGGCGTGTCGTTCAGGCCACGGGCAAAACTCACGACTCCGGCAGACAGGAAGTGCATTTTATCAAGCACGGCTGCGGCTTCGAGACCCATGACTCGACCGGAGTAACGACTTGTGCAGGACGCAGCATTGCCGGTCGTGATGCTCCAATGGTCGATTTTTTCGACAATTGCAAGAGGGGCACAACCGGCGGGGACCGTTTCGAGAACTTCGTTGCCAACACAGATACAGGTTTCCTCGAATACGCCGAGTCGCTTGCGAGTAATTCTAAGCAAAGGATAAACGATCAGCGATGCTCCCATCGCAATGAAGGGGCTGATTAAGAGCGGTTTCAGAAGTTTGTTGCTGAGGACTACGGTATCGATTGAAGAATTGGCAGCTAGGGCTGATCCGATCAGTGCGCCAATCATTGCATGGGTGGTGCTACAGGCATGCCAATTCGAGTTGCCAACAGCACCGTAATTGCGGCGCCAATAGCAACTGCGGCAACGTAGTTGGGATCTGCCACGAGGGCGGCGTCAACGAGGCCTTTACCTTTGAAAGCTTTTATTAACTCGCTTGCGAAGAAAACCGCGGCAAGTGAGCCGAGAAGCGTCGTGATGGTAGCCCAGGCAATCGCACCGCGATATTTGGTTGTACCGCTACCAAAAAGCGTTGCCACGCCTTTGAAGTTATCGTTTGCCCCGTTGGCGTAAGCTAGCGCTGCTACGGCTAGCAAAATGAAGGCGAAAGCCATTCGACACCCTGTCTCTGCTGCTAGGTGAAAATATTGGTTCATCCGACTAAAGCGTACATGGCTTACAAAAAGGTGGACATGCTGTTCCAGTAAGAAGTGATTGAACGACTTCTTCCAGGAAGGTATCAGCATGTCCACACGTTTGTTGTACCACGCATTCGGCTTGCGTGGCTA
>JAJRSE010000059.1 GCA_024278955.1 Planctomycetota bacterium
GCCGAATGCGTGGTACAACAAACGTGTGGACATGCTGATACCTTCCTGGAAGAAGTCGTTCAATCACTTCTTACTGGAACAGCATGTCCACCTTTTTGTAAGCCATGTACGCTTTAGTCGGATGAACCAAATATATCAGCATCCTGAGTCGTGTCGGGGTAGCCTAGCAAGATTGCCCCGGACTTACCGATAAACAAGTACCGCACCTCGTGGGTGACAAACGTGTCACGAATCTCTTCGGCTTGCCGATATTCAAACGCGCCCATAACCTAGCCAATCTGGTAGATTCTCTTCACACCACTGGCGATAGTCGGCCATCGACTCGAACGAACGGTATTCGCAGTCATCCATCACAGGTTTGTAGGTGCGTATAAAGCTATAGCGAAAACGCTGCTTCAAAGATCGCTTGCTCGCGGCTACGAACTCAGCCAACCACTCGCGAGGGATTTCGGCAGATGAATTTGAAACCATGGTTACTCCAACAGTCAGGAACGGCTACTTAGCTATTGTATCTGCTGGCATGTGGTCCGCCAACGGATCCCGCGGCGCGTCGTATGCCCCGAAATCATTAAAAAAGAGCCGCTTCGCAAAACGGTAGGCCCAGCTTTTTTCGGGGAATCAGCTCGAAACCGGAGTCAGCGTGAAAACGGGTCCAAATCCGAGTGCCGTCTTGATGTCTCCCTGCCGAAGCGACTCTCTGACCTTATCTAGCTTGTAGGCCTCATCAAGCGAAAGGCTTGGAGACCAGCCATCATCCGTTTCCATGAAAACGACTTCGACCTCGGCTACGTATTTGCCCTCTTGGATCAACTTAGTGCGAGTACGTTCTTTCATGTTTTTCTCCTCAGGAAATCTTCTTCCCATCTTTCTGGATCGGGCCGATAAGCGGTTACAAGAACAGCCGGGGCCGCAAGTCCTCTGGGGATCCCCCAGACAGCGTGCAAAGGAAGTCCCTGGGCATCTTTTTGGAGTGCTAAAACGCAAGGGCCCTTCGGATAGTTGGGATAATCCTCTACAAGTATTGCTTCAGTTACTCCTTCGACAAGTTCACGAGCAAATATCCCATCGGCGGCGAGTTCGTCATATCCATGTTCGGATATACGGACGCTGCCTTTTTGAACAAGATGCCGTACAGATTCAAAGGTGTTGTCCAATCGATCCTCCCGGAATTCTCTTTATTCCCATTCTACCTTACCTTTCACTGGCTACCAACTAAGTGTGAGAAAAGACTAACCCATGGGTTGGTTCATGCTCACGCCAACGGATCCCGCGGCGCGTCGTATGCCCCGAAATCATTAAAAAAGTGCCGCTTGGCGAAGCGGTAGGCCCAGCTTTTTTCGGGGATTTCCTTGGCTCTGTTGTATTGAGAAGTCCGTGGGGTCATTGCGAGTAGCTCGGCTGCGGCCGTCTTGCGGGCGGTCGTATCTTTTGCGCCGTGCAAGACGGTCAGTTCGTGAAGCAAGTCGGGGCGTTCGAGCACAATACAGCCGCGGGTGTGTGTGGCAGCCAGGTTGCGAAAGTCGGTGAGGAACTGCGAGTTATTAAAAGTGTCGGCAAGTGGCCGGTCGTCGTAGATCGATTCTTTGGCGAACTGTACGATCGGGCATGGCTCGATGTCGCCCCAGGGCGAAATGTGGTGTGTAAACCCTGTTGCGGCTGGACAAAGGGCCTGGCCCTCGGCATCGTAGTAGGCGTCGATTATTGCGATTGGCTTCTTCACTCGCATGTCGACCACAAACTGCCGGATGCGTAGTTGCTCTTCGGGCGAGAGAGCCAGTTCGGGCGAGGCCTCAGGGCCCATCGGGCGGTACGTGTGATACCACATGTAGAGCACGCCCAGTTCGATCAGTCGATCTGCCCATGTTTCGTTGACTAAGTCGTCGAGGTTGGTTTTGCATACGCTTGTGCAGACGCCGGTCACGATATTGTGTTTTGTGCAGTTGCGAATACCTTCCATGGTCTTGTTAAGAACGGCTTCGCCGCCACGGCGCTCGTCGCTAACGATTTCCGAACCTTCAACGCTAATCAGCGGCGTGACGTTGCCACATTTGCGTAGCTCGGCTGCGACTTCGTCGGTAATGAAGTGGCCGTTAGTGAAAACTTGAAAGTAGCAGTTGGGGTGCCGGCGAAAGATTTCCAAAATGTCGGCGTGCATAAACGGCTCGCCGCCGACGATGCCGAAGAAGTAGTTTCCTTGTTCGTTCGATTCGCGAATGAGGCGCGAAATCGCATCGATCTCAATTTTTTCCTGCTTCGCCGCCACATCAACCCAGCAGCCTTGGCACCGCAGATTGCAACTGTTGATAATCGAGATATAGATAAACGGCGGAAAGAAATCGCCACGAGCTAGCCTGCGTTTATGTTTTTGGATCGCAATCGCGCCCTTGAAAGCAAAATTCCAAGTCAGCTTCCAGAGCAGCCGCAAGTCGGTTTCGGTAAGCAGACGTTTAGCGTAGCGAAGGTACATGGGAATTCAGATTGCGGGATGCGGATTTCGGAATATCGAGAAAAACAGGTCGTTATCGCCGTCTGGCACGACGAACTTAATGGGACATTGGTCTCCACTTTTCTGCAGTGAAGGGTCCAACGTACCACTAAAACAGCCGCTATTACCAGGGTGAGGGCTTTTTGGGCCAAATCGCCCGCTCGACAGTCTCTTCTTCTCTGTTTAGAATTGCAGGATTGCCGGTGATCGCGTCGGCAGTCCTGCCAACCCCGGAGCCAATCGGCTCATATGACACTCCATGTGGACCGTGACCGGCTTGCTGCCGCTCACCAAACCGCTCGCGCTGATTTGCTTGCTCAGCGAAGTTCGTCTGGCCATTGGGTTGGCGAACTCTGTAGCTCACCGTTGTCGACGGCTACCGCTATTAGTGCGCTGGTGCTTGCCGAGAAAGGCGACTCCTGTTGCCGATTGCCCGCCTTCAAACCGGGCGAAGAACCTTCGCATGTCGAAGAAATTTACCAAGGAGATCTGAGCGAGTTAATCGTTCACTCGCTCCACTGGTTGGCCGAGCAACAAAACGAGGATGGCGGCTGGGGCGATAGCGATCGGAGCCGGTCGAATATCGCTACCACCATGCTCGTGCAAGCGGCGTTCCATTTGACGGGCGTCCCGGCCAAGTTTGACGGTCTCTTGGAACGTTCCGACGAGTACGTGAAAAGCCAAGGGGGAATTGCCGGGCTAAAGCAGCGTTTTGGGAATGACAAAACATTTGCTGTTCCTATTTTGGCAAACTGCGCTTTGGCCGACATGATTCCGTGGCGCAAAGTCGCGGCCCTGCCCTTCGAGTTGGCGTGTTTTCCACAGCGTTGGTATTCGCGTCTTAACATGCAGGTGGTGAGCTATGCAATTCCGGCTCTCGTCGCAATAGGTCAGGCGCGAGACTTTCATGCACCTTCTCGAAATCCGTTGGTCCGTTGGTTACGCCACTGGGCAAAGAAACGTAGCTTGGCTGTGCTCGAAGAAATCCAACCTGCTAGCGGCGGCTATTTAGAGGCGACGCCGCTCACAAGTTTTGTGGTGATGAGCCTCGCAAGTATGGGGATGACCGATCATCCTGTGGTGCGTCGTGGAGTTGAATTTCTTTTGGCTTCGGTCCGAGCCGACGGAAGCTGGCCCATCGATACGAATTTGGCGACCTGGAACACTTCGCAAGCCATCCATGCTTTGGCTGAGGAAAAAGCGGATATCGACCCGGCCTTGGAATGGTTGTTGTCGTGTCAACAAACTCGTCGGCACCCGTATACGGGTTCGCCGCCTGGCGGCTGGGGCTGGACCGATTTGTCGGGCAGTGTTCCCGACACTGACGACACCTCGGCAGCTCTGCTGGCACTGGCAGACTTTTCTGTCGAGGGAACTACGTCTCGGGATGCCAAGATCAAGCAAGCTGCGCTTGCGGGAGTCCACTGGTTGCTTGAATTGCAAAATGCTGGGGGTGGGTGGCCTACTTTTTGCCGCGGCTGGGGGAAGTTGCCCTTCGATCGCAGCTCTCAGGACATGACAGCTCATGCCTTGCGAGCATTGCATGTATGGCGTTCCCGGCTTCAACTCGAAACGGCCAATCCCACGTTTGCGCGGCGCATCGGATTGGCGATTCACCAAGGGCTCGATTATCTCAAGAAGCAACAAACGGCTGAGGGATATTGGACCCCACTATGGTTTGGCAACGAAAATCATCCCAACGAACAGAACCCGGTGTACGGCACAGCCAAAGTGCTGTTGATGTTTGAGGAACTGGGCTTAGCCCATGCCGAAGCAGCCCAGCGAGGGGCACGTTGGCTCGCGGGAGTGCAGTTTGCCTCAGGGGGCTGGGGGGCAACTCTGAACGCCGGCCATGAGGTCAAACCGGGAGAACTCGAGGCTCGCGAAAGCGTGGAGGAAACAGCCCTTGCCGTGGAATCGCTGATTGCTTTTGCGGCCGAGGATCGTCAAATTGCTTTGAGCGTTGAGCAGGGGATTTCCTGGCTGATCGAAGCGGTTGAGAAAAACCGCCACCAGCAGCCCGCGGCCATCGGTTTTTACTTCGCAAAATTATGGTACTATGAGCGGCTGTACCCCCAGATTTTTGCGACCCGGGCCTTGGCTCGTGCGTGCCAAGTAGCTTGCGTCAAGCCGGTTCCGCTTGGTGCCGCCCTTTGAACGGTACTGTAGCCGCTTCTCGGGTTGGTCGAGATGACAACGACTGAACAAACCCCCTTGGCGATTGCCCGTCCCAAGGCGTAGCTCGATAAACAGGCAATTCAACCGACGAGTCCGACATCCGATAGGAGGCAGCCATGTCGAGCGTACCGACCGATTCCTTGACCGACATCCAAGCTTCCAATCGCGATCTGGCTACGACTAACGGGGCAGTTGCCGGGACAGCCTCTTCCCCAAAGGCGTCCCACAAAAAGGGACGTCGTCGCACTGGCCACCTCAAAGACGTGCCCGAGAGTCGCGAGTTGCGGGAGAAAATTCGCGACTATTGTCGAACCCTTGCTTCGCGTCTAGATCGCAGCTCCGCTCTGTCGAAGGATGAGCTGGAAACCGTTTCTCGCAGAGCACTCGAAGAGCTTCAGCAACCTGAAGCCTACCTCGGCTGGACGATGGTGGTGCTTTCGTCGGAATACTGGCGTGAGCAAGTGTCTACAATACCACCAGAACGTCGGCTGCTGTTGCTTCCGCACTGCCTGAAACATGCCGAGGGATGTCCTGCTGATTATGATCAGTTTGGCCTCGATTGTAAAAAATGTGGAGCGTGCAGCATCGCCGACTTTCGAGAACAAGCTGAAAAGCTTGGCTACAAGGTATTGGTGGCTGAGGGTTCGCCCATTGTCTTGAAAATTATTATTAGCGGCTATGTCGACGCAGTTGTTGGCGTTGCTTGTTTGAACGTACTTGAAAAGTCAATCGACAAGGTGCTGCTGGCCGGCATCCCCTGCATGGCGGTGCCGTTGCTGTCGAGCGATTGCCGGAACACTTCGGTAGACGAAGATTGGGTTTACGAGATGATACACGTTCGCGAGGAAGCTGATTCTGCTCGCACTCCTTCCTACTTGCATTTGTTGCGCTCTGCGAAAAACCTGTTTGAGCCTTCGGAACTCGAGCGGCTGGTTCCGAAAATACGCAAAAAAACGCAACGATCGAAATTAGCAAGCGACTCTGGATCGCCGTTTGCCGATCCGATTGGAGCGACCGAGTCGTTAGCACACGAATTTCTTGCCAAGGGCGGTAAGTACGCGCGGCCTTTCATTACCCTTGCGGCTTACGACGCCATGACCGGCGCCAACGGCGTCTCGTCCGGGGGCGAGCAGTATTTGGCCAAGATTCCCGACGCGGTCCGACGAGTTGCGCTTTCGATCGAGACATTTCACAAAGCCTCGCTCGTACACGACGATATCGAGGACGACGACGATTTTCGCTATGGCGAACCAACCCTGCATCGGACCTACGGGGTTCCGACCGCGGTGAACGTGGGCGACTATATGATCGGCATGGGCTATCGGCTCGTAAGCCGAGACGCGGCAAGTCTGGGTACCGAGGCCGCCAACGAGGTTCTCGACCGACTTGCAGACGCCCACCTCCGGCTCAGCGAAGGGCAAGGCGCGGAATTGCTGTGGCGAGATGCAAGCGACAAACAGTTGGCTCCGATCGATGCGCTGAAAATCTACGCCTTGAAAACAGCGCCCGCCTTCGAGGCCGCTTTGCTCTGCGGGATGCGTTGTGCAGGGCCTCTCGGCGAACGAGAAACACCGCTCAAACTATTTGCAAAACACTTGGGCATTGCGTTCCAGATACTCAACGACCTCAAAGACTGGCAGGGCGACCAAGACAATAAGCTCTCGGCAGGCTTAGATACCCTGGGTGGACGCCCTACCGTGCTATGGGCCTTGGCGATTGAGGGTCTCGAAGGTGAAAAGCGTGAGGAGCTTTGCCGGTTGACCGATTCTGGTGAAGAGCCTTCCGTAATCCTCGCACAAGCCAAGCAGCTTTATCAAACCGCCGGCGTCTTTGAAAAAGCAAATTTATTGGTCGACAAATACCAAGAACGAGCCGAGCGAATCGCCGATGAGATCGACCCCGAGAGTCTTCGCCGGCTGCTCTACTATTTGGTCGACACGGTCCTCGATCGCCCTACCGTTATAGAATCGCAATTGCTCACGCCAACGTTGCCCGTCTGATCCTAGCAAAGCCATGTTCCTCTAGTAGCGACTCCGGTTTCTCTTGTGTCCCATTTGATTGATTCGCTGACTGATCTGTTTTATTCTTCGCCAAGCGAGTTAGGCGAGTTTACGCCTGTGAAGGCGAATGAGTTGCCTCAGCAGTTCCAGTCGCTATTGGCCCACCACGACCACATGACGGTCACGCTTGAGGCTTGGCATAACAGTTTGGTTGACGTTCGCGTTTTGAAGGAGCATCGCGAAGGAGATTCGTACGCGCGCAAGATTCTGCTGACGCTCCAACGCGATGGTTCGCCGGTACAGTTAGGCATCATGCGTATCGACTTGTCTAGCCTGCCCGAAATCGTGCAGATGGAAATCGAGTCGCAAGCATTGCCGCTCGGGCGTATCATGATTCGGCATCATCTCTTGCGAGAGGTCGAATTGTGCCAGCTCTGGCAAATTACCCCCGGCCCCGATCTGCGGTCACTTTTGCACCTCAAAGACGAATCGCCCAGCTACGGCCGCACGGCGCGTATCCTCGTCAACGGTCAACCAATCGTTGAGTTACTAGAAATCGTACAACCCTAAGGTATGTAGGATGTGAGATGTTTGATTGTTGATGTGCGAAATAACATCAACAATCAAATATCTCACATCAAACATTCAAAAATGTCGTGAGCGAAATTGAATCACAATACGACTGCATCGTAATGGGCGGAGGTCCCGCAGGATCGACTGTTGCAACCCTAGTTGCTCGCGCAGGCATAAAGACGCTGCTTGTCGAGCGAGAGAAGTTGCCCCGCCCGTCGGTTGGCGAATCGCTGATGCCTGAAACTTATTGGATATTTCAGCGATTGGGCGTCCTCGACAAGCTCAAGGCAAGCTCCTATTCACAAAAAGTCGGGGTCCAGTTCGTTAACCGTACCGGCAAAGAATCGGCTCCGTTTTTCTTTAGCAGCCACGACTCTCGGGAATGCAGCCAAACGTGGCATGTCGAACGCGGCCCATTCGACAAAATGCTTTGGGACAACGCTGCAACCGCTAGCGCCGCTTGCCACGACACAACCCGAGTGCTTGACGTGCTATTCCAAGGCGACCAGGCCAAGGGAGTTCGACTTCAGCCGGCCACAGGCCCCGCGATCGAGGTTGCCGCCACCGTAGTCGTCGACGCCACCGGAAGGCAAGCCATCCTGGGTTCTAAGCTCGGTCTGCGCCGAGTCGATCCTGAGCTGCGAAAGGCCGCCATCTGGGGCCACTTCCGCGGAGGGCATCGCGACGAACAGGGAGGTGGTGTAAAAACGGTGATCTTACAGACTCGCGAAAATCGAAGCTGGTTTTGGTACATTCCGCAAGCCAACGATCTGGTGAGTGTCGGAGTCGTAGGCGACGCTGATTATTTGCTCAAAGGCCGCGGCAAACCTGACGACGTTTTTCAGGAAGAGCTGAAGAAGTGCGAGCGGCTAGCCAAGTGGCTTGCCGGCGCCGAATCGGCAGACCCGTTGCGCGTTGACAAAGAATTTTCCTATTCAACCGAACGTGCCGCCGGAGATGGCTGGCTGCTAGTCGGCGACGCTTGGGGATTTATCGACCCCGTCTACTCCTCGGGCGTCTATTTTGCTTTGAAGTCCGCCGAGTTGGCTGCAGACAGCATCATCGAGGGCTTACCGAAAGGCGACGTTTCGGCAAAAGCCCTTGGACGCTGGCTCCCCGAATTTACTCAACGTGCTGGACTTCTACGCAAGCTGGTCAACGCATTTTACTCTGGAGATTTTCGCGTAGGGCAGTTTATTGCCGAATATCCACAGCATCGCAAAGAACTTGTGGACTTGCTTATTGGCCGAATTTTCGAGGGGAGCAAGGGGCAGATTTTTGAGGATTTGGAGCCATGGCTCGCAGCAAGAAAAGAAATCCTCTGATGGACGAAAAACCTATCCGCGAGCTACGAAACCTTGGCCCGGCGTGCGAACGAGATCTCAACGCGGTCGGCATCTACACATTGGCCGATATCAAACAGCATGGCATCGAAGGAACTTTTCTGCAAATGATGCAAGGTCGAAGGAATCGCAATAAGGGTGGCAAGTGTTTCAATGCGGCCTATCTTTACGCTCTTTACGGCGCTGTCCACGATTTGGATTGGCGCAAAATACCTGAAGCGAAGAAAAACCAGTTCAAAAAGCTGACCACGCAGCTGCGAAGTGAGTTTTCGTAGAATTGCCAGGTGTTTTGGCACCTTGTTACTGATGAGCTGCAAATTTTGGGTCGTCAATGCCCAAGCGTAGTTTCCACTCTTGTACGGCACAATAAAGCGTAGGAACAAGAAACATGCTCATGATGACGATGGTCATTCCGCCGAAGCTGGGGATGGCCATGGGGACCATGATGTCTGAGCCCCGCCCGTTCGAGGTGAGTATCGGAATGAGCGCCAAAATTGTTGTTGCAGAGGTCATCAAGCAAGGTCGGCATCGGCGTTTTCCTGCTTCCACCGTGGCTGCCCGTGCTTCTTGAACAGTTTTGATATCTCGGCGGCGAAAGCTCTGGTCTAAATAAGTGGCAATCACCACACCATCGTCTGAGGCGATGCCAAAAAGAGCCAAAAATCCGACCCATACGGCAATACTCAGATTGATAGGATGAATTTGAAAGAACGCTTGCATGTCGGTGCCGAATAACGAAAAATTAAGGAACCATGGCTGCGAGTAAAACCAAAGCATCACGAACCCGCCCGACCAGGCGACAAGAATCCCGCTGAAAACAAGCGATGTTGTGACTACCGAGCCAAACTGAAAATACAAGATCAAGAAGATGGCAAAGAGGGCTACGGGCAAAACGACCATGAGCGTTTTTTGCGATCGGATCTGGTTTTCGTAGTTTCCAGCGAAGACATAGCTGATACCCGCGGGCAAAATAAACTCGCCACTTCCGATCTTCTCTTCGAGGAAACGCTGGCAGTCCTCGACCACATCGACCTCGGCGTTGCCTGCTTTCATATCGAAGAGCACGTAACCGACCAAGAAGGTGTCTTCGCTTTTCACCACCTGCGGGCCGCGAACGTAGTTGATGTGTGCGACTTGGGAGAGCGGGACGTGAGCGCCATCTCGCGTAGGAACCAGGATATTTTCGATCGGTTCGATCTCGTTGCGAAGCTCACGAAGATAGCGTACGCGAACCGGGAATCGCTCTCGACCTTCGACGGTTGTCGTGATTCGTCGACCTCCGATTGCTACTTCGACAACATCTTGGACGTCGCGAACGGTCAGTCCGTACCGGGCAATCCGCTCGCGGTCGAACTCGATTTCGAGGTACGGTTTGCCAACGATTCGATCTGCGATTGTGGCAGAGGCTTCGACACTGGGGACTTGTTTCAAGAAGGTTTCGATTTCAAGACAGACACGCTCGATCGACTCCAAGTCGGGCCCTTTTACTTTCACCCCCATCGGGGCGCGCATGCCGCTTTGGAGCATGACAATTCTCGCGGCGATTGGTTGCAGTTTGGGAGCCGAGGTGGTGCCTGGCACTTTTGCAGCTTCGGTGATCTCCTTCCAGATATCGTCAGTCGTTCGGATGTGGTCTCTCCACTGTCGGAACGGTCGGCCCTTTGGATCGGGAATGAGATCTCCCTGCTCATCGCGGGAAAATTCTTTCTTGTCTTTCAGATAACGAAACTTGATCCGATGGCCATCTTTGTTGGTCACATATTCCGAACGATAGTTGATGACTGTTTCGATCATTGAGACCGGAGCGGGATCGAGCGGGCTCTCGACACGGCCCAATTTCCCTACTACCAACTCGACTTCGGGAATTCCCATCAGCGCCTTGTCTTGCAGCTGCAGGACGTCCATCACTTCGCCAATCGAAGCATGGGGCATCGTGGTTGGCATGTAAAGGTACGACCCCTCGTCGAGCGGCGGCATGAACTCTTTTCCTAGGCCGGGAAAGAGGCTGGCGGTCGACTGCCATGCGGCGGTGCTGCGGGCCGGTTTGGCCAGTGGTCCAAGCAGGGTCCCAAAAATATTGTCGAACCCCAGCCAGACACATCCGCCTAGCATAACGATGAGCATCGGAAACGAGAGAAACAGTAGCTTGTTCGCCAAGCACCACCGCAAGATCGGCGCGTACAAGTAACGCTCGAACAGTAAGAAAAACGACAGCAGCCCGCCGAGCAGCAGGACGACAAAGCCGAGATTGTCGATCATGCCTTTTTCTGGCCCTAGCGGCAGCCAGTGCTCGGTCAACATCGTTCCAACCAACACGATGGCCGCACCGCTGGCAACAAGAGGTGTGAAGCGGCGAATGCGAGCAGGAAGACTTTCTTCGGCAAGATAGTAGACTCCTAGGGCGACGGCGATCGCGCCTACCCACCACGAAACCCAAACGCTTGCCATCAAGCCAATCGCTACGAGCATGGTTAGCAGTGCGCGACGAAACCGCTTACCGATATTGGCGGTAAATAGTAAGTGGGCCGCGGGTGGGATGATTGTTAACGCAACAATCACCGAAGCCAATAGTGCAAAAGTCTTGGTAAAGGCAAGCGGCTTGAACAATTTTCCTTCGGCGCCGATCATCGTAAACACCGGCAGAAAGCTGATGATCGTGGTCGAAACGGCGGTAAGCACCGCTCCGCCGACTTCCCTCGACGCGCGGAAAATGACCTCCTTACGGTCTTCCTCCGGGCTTGCCTCGTCTAGGTGTTTCAGAATGTTCTCGCAAAGAATAATGCCCATGTCGACCATCGTGCCGATGGCAATTGCAATGCCAGAGAGGGCGACGATATTGGCGTCGACGCCAAACGTTTTCATGCCGATAAAGCACATCAGCACGGCCAGCGGCAGCAGCATGCTGATGAGAATCGAACTGCGCAGGTGCAGCACAAAGACGAGGATTACGATCACCGTCACCAAAATTTCTTCGATGAGTGCCGTGTTGAGTGTGCCAAGCGTTTCGTAAATCAGCCCAGTTCGGTCGTAAAAGGGGACGACTGTCACTTGACTGGTAGTCGCCCATGCGGGCCAATCTTCGCGTGGCGTATTGCGCAGATGTTTTACCCAGGCATCATGGTTTGGCTCGGCGGACAAAAACCCTTCAAAATTGTGTTTGGTGGCGTAGGCAATGACCTCCGGGCGACTGACCTGCTTGTAATCGAGCACGACTTTGGTGGCCAAGCCGGGAGCGAATTCGTCGATCTTTTTCTTGATGTTCTTGATCGATTCCAGCGGGTTGAAACCGTAGCGCACCACGACGACGCCACCAACCGCCTCGGCGCCACCTTTGTCCAGTGCGCCACGACGAATAGCAGGCCCAAGCGTTACGTTGGCCACATCTTTGATCGTGATTGGCACGTTATCGTTGACTGCAACGACACTCTGCTGGATGTCCTCAACTTTTTCGATAAATCCGAGCCCGCGAATAAAATACTCGGCCTTGTTGATTTCGATACTTCGGGCACCGACGTCGATGTTCGAATTGCGAACAGCCAAGAAAATGTCTTGTAGGTCGACACGGGCAGCTCGCATGGCATCGGGGTCGACATCGATTTGGTATTCTTGGACGAACCCGCCAATCGAAGCGACTTCGCTGATGCCCTCAGCTGCCAGCAGATAGTAGCGAACGTACCAGTCTTGTATGGTTCGCAGCTCGTGCAGATCCCACCCGCCGACCGGGTTCCCATCGGGGTCGCGGCCTTCGAGCGTGTACCAGTAGATTTGGCCCAGGGGCGTGGAGTCGGGGCCCAAGGCCGGTTGCACCCCGTCGGGCAACGTCCCGGCAGAGAGGCTGTTTAGTTTTTCAAGCACACGGGTGCGTGACCAGTAAAACTCGATATCCTCGTTGAAAATAACGTAGATTGACGAGAAACCAAAAGACGAATAGCTGCGAATCGTTTTGACTCCCGGCACTCCTAGCAACGCGACGGTGAGCGGGTAGCTGATTTGGTCTTCGACATCCTCCGGCGAGCGTCCCATCCATTCTGAAAAGATAATTTGCTGGTTTTCGCCGATGTCGGGAATGGCATCGGTCGGCACAGGGCTGCGTGGCAAAGGCCCCAGTTGCCAATCGAACGGAGCGACCATCGCGCCCCAGACCACGATCACAGCACACAGCAGCGCAACAACCAATTTGTTGTCCAAACTAAATCGCATGATTTTGTCGAGCAGGGACAACCGGTCGTCGGGCGGTAAGTTTGCAGCGTCTGGAGTGTCAGTCATGTTGCGAATGTCCCTCGTGAGCTTTCATGCCGCTCGCCTGCGGTGCCGCAGGGAAAATCAGCTCTACTCGGTCCGAGCACTCTAGCATGGCCGATCCATAGTATGGGTTCTTGGTTTGATCAAAGTTCTGAAACCAAATCGCCCCCTGTCCTTCGAGTGCCATCGGGCAATGTAATTCATAAACCTTGCCAAGCTGGTCGGAACCAAAGGATTTTATCAGGACACCGATCTCGTCCGAAAAAGCGGCAAAGGCAACACGCATCGCTTCAAGGTCGGGTGCCGTCTGCATGGTGTCGAGCAATTTCGTCATTGTCGACTGTTCTTTGTTCCAGGCAGCTCGTTCCTGATCGGATAGCGTTTGAGCATTAACAGCCGCGTAGGTTTTTTGAAAAGCCGCAACCGCTTTCGTGGCCTGAGCAAAATCGTCTTCGGCCAATGCGCGATGCAGTGGCAAGTATCCCAGCCAAATGTTTGCCAAAATGCTTTGCAACTCTGCGCCGACGGCGATACGCTCGACCGCACGCGGCTTTTTCTTGGCGGAGATGCCCAACTTTCCTCGCATCCGGCGCATGTGGCTTTTTAGCATGACATAGATACGATCGGCATCACGCAACTGGTCGACATCGCGGCCCTCGGCCACATCATTGCCTAATAGCATGGCAAATTCCTTCCACTGCATTTTGGGCGGGCCACTCAAAAGAGTTCTATCGACTTGGTTGAGTGCTCCTCCGAGCTGCTCGAACGTGGAATTAATCTGCCGGAGATTGGCCGACTGGACAGCCCCGGTTACTTGCTCGTACGCCGTACTCAGTATTTCGATCTGTTTGAGAAACTCCGCAGGGAGCGACATGTTCATTTTAGGACTTTCCTTATCGCCACTCTTCTTCGTGCCCCCGTTCTTTGTGATGTCGCCGCCGTGATTGTGCCCCCCCCCGCCGCCACCTTCGGGGGTCATCATGCTCGGCTTGGCTTGAATTTGAATTTCCGAGTCGATCTTAAAGTTGCCTCTGGCCGCAACCAACTCGCCCTCGTGCAAGCCATGCTTGACGACATAGTAGTCGCCGGCCCGTGGGCCTAAAACAATTTCTCGTCCGTCAAACGACGTTTGGTTGGGTGGCGAGAAGTGCTCCTCAACGTCGTCGATCGTTTGCTGAAGGCTCGCAAATATCTGCTGAGCCTCTTCGACTTGCTGGACTCGCTGCCCGCGAAGTGCGTCTTGGCTCAGGCGATCAGCAAAATCGTTCCAGAGCTTACGGGAAAAATCGGTGGCGGGCTGATTGTACGGCCGGTCTAAAAGCCGACTGAAAGCGGCGAACGCTTCTCGGATCTTGGCCGTATTCCCCTGCTTCACCGCCTTGGCGACTGCTTGGAAAGCGGTGTCGAGACCCGTGGGAGCGGCCGGCAATTCAACGTAGACGACTGCCCGCGTACCGGTCACCAGCGCCGCCGAGTAGGGAATCACTAGCGGAGGCGCTAAATCGTCGGTGGCTACCGAAACATACCCGAGCGATTCTGCCCGCACCAGCGGCATACCACAGACATCGCACTCGCCCGGCTGGTCTTTCACTATTTCGGGATGCATCGGACTGATCCACTTGCCTGCCAAGCTGGGGTCCATCACCCGTCCTCCTAAGGCAACTTGCGGACGCACCACCGCATGAACAAACATCTGGGGTTTTAGTCGACCGTCCGGGTTGGGGACATTTACCCTTACTTTCACGGTTCGTGTTTTGTCGTTGAGCACTGGCTGTATGAAGGCAATACGTCCGTGGAATTTTTCGCCCGGATACGCTTCGGTTGTGATCGTGACTTCCTGTCCATAGCGAATCCAAGGTAAATCGGCTTCGTAAGCATCAAGATGCACCCACAACAGGCTCAAGTCGGCGACCGTGTAAATCCGTTCGCCTAACCGCACCCGCTCGCCTTCCTGTTTCAGTTTTTCGATTACCACGCCGCTCACCGGCGAATAGATCGTCAGGTGGCTCGACGGGCGGTTTTTCGCTTCAATCTGTTCGATTTGTTTCTGGGTCAGTCCGAGCAAACGCAATTTTTCGCGGGCCGATTCGACGAGGTCGATATTTCCGATTCCCCGTCGCGTAGAATTTCCGGACGCTTGGCTTGCATACTTTTTGGCTTGGAGCAATTCTTCTTGGGCGGCGTACAGCTGTTCGCTGTAGATGTAGACCATGTGGTCGCCTTGCTTGACCTCCACTCCCGTAAAGTCGACGTAGAGCTGGTCGAGCCGACCGGCAACCCAGGCGGTGATGTAGCCCAGCTTGGTTTCATCAAAATCGACTTTGCCGACCATGCGAACTTCGGTCGCCACGTATTTGCGCTCAACCGGGACCGTTTCAATGTTCATGAGCGCCCGTGCTTCGGGGCTGATGGTCAAGGTGCGTAGTCCCCCTGTGGCTTGCGTTTGCACGGGCACCAGTTCCATGCCACAAATGGGGCAATCACCCGGCTTGTTGCTACGGATTTGTGGATGCATGGCGCAGGTCCATGTAGTCACCTGCGATTGGCCCTCTCCCTTGCTACCCGAACCTTCGTGCCCGGCGTGCGCCGACCCTTCGCCGGTCGAATGTTGTGCCACAGCTCCATCGCTTGGCCGATCACTTTGCCAAAATAGACGGCCCAGAAAGACGCCGAAGAAAAGGATTAAGATCGCAGCGAGAAGGGGACGTTTTGCGATGTGCGACTGTGCGGCGACAAGTGCGTCGTTAAAGCTCATATTTTAGATTCCGTCATGGTGCTCTCCATTGACAACCTCTGACTCCTGCCGATTATAGGCTTCTTATTGAGAATGCAAGTCAAAATCCCCCTCAATACTCTATTGGATGCAACAAGGTGGGTGTTTCTTCAGATGCCTTCTAGGGGATCAAACAGTAAAAAAGTGAGGAAGCATTTTCCCCAAAGGTCATGTACGACATTGACCAAAGAGATTTAGCTTCCGTAAACTTCACACTCTGGATACGTGAGAGAGAAACCGTACCATCGGGAAAAAAGTTGCGTTAGTCGCGTTTTATCGTCATCCCAAACAGCCGAGGGAATGGAATCGGGGCCAATCGACAGGTGAATTGTCCGTCCGTCGAGGGTGTCTTCTAGTTGCTGGCGAATTGTTGAGAGCGGATAAAATCGTTGGATTTGGTCGGTGACGACACCCAGACCGATTTCCATCTCTGGTAAACGGCTGTCGACCGGAACCATCGTCTTGCGAAAACCGGGAGGAAGGCGACCTTCAATATACGGGCTGACCCAGCCCATCAGCACACCAACCCAACTTGGGCGCGATAAATAGACAGGCAAGTTGGGTTCTCGCAAGAGTGCCGTCTCGACGTTGGTCATTTCGATACCCCACATGGGCATCTTTGCTCCTAGCATCGGACCGTGGACGGCTTCGCCTGTCACGTGATCCCAATACGTTTTTGTTTCGTCGTCAATAAGCAATATCAATCCGTTGTACAGCCCTCCGGCACTAAAGTGGTGAAGCTTGCCGTCGATCACGGGAGTCAGACCGACTCCACTGTTACAGGCCGCTCAGAAAGTGACCAGATACGGCTCGCCAGCAAGCTCTCCCTGGGCGACGTGGTGGTAGATCATCTGGTGACGAAGAAGCGAGCGTCGCTGGCCACCTCGCTCGAAGACAAGCAGTTGTGTCTGTGGTTTTAATCCTAACTCATGTATCGGCTCGCCCTCTCCTGAAACACGGAATCGTTGAAAATAATCGGGCGATTTTAGGCTCGCTCGCTCGGCGTCGAACGTCATGAGTTGTCTTTCAGTGGTTGTCTGCAAACTTAAACGCTCGTCTGGCTTTTCTTTCTGCGCAAGCCTTAGCTAGAACTCGTCCTCTTGAAATGGGCAACAAATTCGGTCACTTCGTTGAGGTCGGTTGCCCCAATAAGCGTTATGTGCCGCTCTCCCTCTTTCCACGTTGCTGCCAGTCGGTTTCCTATCTGCCTGACGTTGGTGGGCACTTCGTCGCAGAGGCAATTTTCGCTAGGGCGATCGCCGAACCAAACTGGTTGGTCGAGGGCGTGCTCGAAAATAGCAATCGATTCGCCAGCCTTGTTCGTGCAGATTACTTGAGCACACATACAGCAAGGCATTTTGATCAAATGCACTTCTTTCACTGTGTAGCCGGGGGGCAACCCCCTGGCCGCAACTGGTTCGTATCCTAGAGCCTCGGCTGCTTCGGCCAACGCGATAGGCCGCCCGTTGTATTTTGCCAGAAGAGTTTGCTGTGCGATATCTGGACGCTCTGAAAACTCCTCCAGGTAATGGGAGAAATTCATCGCGAGGTGGCCGTGTCCCTCTGCTGGAAACCAGACCTGGTAAACGCCCCAAAATCCGACGGCCACCAAAACAGTTGCTGCAAGGGCAAAAAGCCTACCTGTAAAAGGTGGGGCTAAGGGTCGGACAACGCTAGCCGTGGCCTGCGCGGATAGATCAAGCTTTGTTTGCAATTCCGACCACTTCGGTGATGGCGCTGACGGGTCGGTCAGTTTTTGTGATAGCTCCGTTATTTGCTGGAAAGAGGCAAGCTCTTCTGCGCATGTCGAACACCCTGCCAAGTGGGCTGCCACTTGCTCAGCCGCATCAGGCGACAATTCACGGTCGTGATAGGCGGAAAGACATTCTTGGATTTTTGAGCAGTTCACGTTACGGCTCCCAGCCAAGTTCTACAAGGTACTGTTTCAATTCTCTGCGTGCTCGATTCAACCGCGAGCCAACCGTCCCCTCGGGAATCTCCAACGCGCTGGCGATTGCACCATACGACAAGCCGTCGATTTCACGGAGCAAGAAAGTCGACCGTAAATCAGGTTCCAGCTGAGCAAGTGCTTGCTCTAGCAATTCTTTGTCCTCAACATTCTCGTGACCGTCAGGAGAGCGATCCGTCGGCTCCTGTTCTAATACCTGCATTTGCGACCGCTTTGCTTTGCGGAGGTGTTGCAAGGATTCATTTACAGCCACTCGATAGATCCAAGTGCCGAACTGTGATTTCCCTGAAAACTGGCCGATTTTTCGAAATGTTTGAAGAAAAACTTGCTGCGTGACATCCGCAGCCTCTTGCACTCCGACCATGCGAACCACCAAACGGTACACGTTTTGGTGGGACGCATCGTATAACCGACGTTGTGCAAGTGGATCGCCGTTCTTGCAAGCCTCCACGACATCGACAGCTTCCTGGTCCGTCCACTGCTCTGCCCCTGCACCCGTATTAGATGCGCCATGGGGCGAATTTATTCGTGAGGAGGTCGATTTCATGCGGAATTGTCGCCCGAAGCCGGGGAATCGTGTCGTTTAATGGGGTTTTGACCGCTTGTCCGTCAAACACCGGCCCAGGAGTCGGCTCCCCCCAGTCTACCCCACATTCTCGCTAGAGAGTAGGTACGTTTGGAGCCGGTAGATTACTGCTACGAAGGAATCGTGCCGAAGCACCATCCAAGAGGGTAGAGGGATACAAGCTCTCTAGCAAACCACAATGTAGGCAACGGCTTGGATCAAAACAGCCCTTGTGTAGGGGGCGGCAAGTTTCTGGGCCATCTTTTGTTAAGGAGGTTTCGAGTCATGTCTTACCAACGAAAACGATTGTTGAAATTGGGAACAGCTGTGGTGAGTGTCGCGTTTCTTATCGGACCCTCAGTTGCTTCTGCACAACGAGGGGCCGGTGGTGTTACGGGGGAAGCTCGATTGCACCCCGGTACCTGGAGCAAGCAACGTGCATCACGCCATATTCGTCATGCTCGCGACTATTCCCGCGATATCTATCGCTACTCGCGGGACGCGAAAACGATTGATCCGGCTGTGGCAAAATCCGAGTCGGAAGAATTGGGACGCAACATCACCAAGGCGCAACAAGAAGTCGCAGTCGCCTGCCAAAAAGCCGGAAGTGACACGGCTACCGTAGCCTCGCTGAAATCGATTGAAAAGCACCTGGCCTCGGCCGCGAAGCAGCACAAGGTACTTCACGAAGAGTGTTGCAAGGCGTCTGTGGACGGCGGTGTCTCGATGAGCTGCTGTAGCACAATTATTCTCGACCTAGACAAAGCCCAGGCCGAGCAACAAGCGTTGTTGCGCTCGTTGGAGATCAATGAGAAAAAGTCGGAATGAAATCGTCCGACGAGACACAGGCGAAAGCGATGAGTTTGTGGACGCAGCACGGGCTTGTCCCCAAAGACCGGTGCTGTCGGCCCACATTTTTTCTTCGCTAGCGAGGTGAAAGGCGAAAAAGATGGGATAGTTTGCGGCAGATGGCATCGGCAAATACGGTCATACTGAATGTTGCGTGAATCGATGTTGCCTTTACGAAAGAGGCTGGTGTGAAGAATGTAAAACGCCAAGAAATATTTGGGCGAGTCTCCGAGGGATTGACTTTGGGAATAATAAAAAATGTCTGATCTGGTCACTTTTACTGGGCATGTTCAGGACGTGTTGCGTGACGCTTCTCGCACACTCCATTGGACACCTAAAGAAGCTGAAAAATACATGGCAGAATACGGCATCCGACGCCATCGTTTTGAACAACAGGCACACCATCTCAACGAAGACATTGTTCGGCCTCGACTCGAAATAGTGGCCAGTTATTTGTCGAATTCTGTGATGCAGGATGAGCCATCTCCCAATCGTTCGTCTTGTTGGTTTGAATTTTGCCAGAGATTTCCGACTTTCGCGCAGCTTGAGTTCGCTATCGAACACGACGTCTGCTTTGATAAACTGATCGTCCACATACGAACCCGAATGACGCCCGTCTTTGTGCGATTCAACGAGCAAGATAATCTGTCGTTTCCGCTAGACACGGTAGACGAAGAAAAAGTTGCCGACTGGGTGGAGGAACGCCTACAGGAATTTCTCGACACCTATTTGCGTATCGATGCCGGAGGCGAGGGATTTGCTGAAGAAACGGCTACGGATCCTGTTTGTGGGATGCAAATAGTACGTTCCCAAGCTGCCGGTAGCGACTCTTACTATGGCCATCCCTACTTCTTCTGCTCCGAAGATTGCTTCGGGAAATTCCAAGAAGACCCAGAACAATATGCACAGATCAAAACAATGTAGTAACACCAACTCGAGGAGGATAACGATGCATTACACTCGACCTTTCCAATCAAGCCGCGGCCTAAGGAAGTTTACGGCGTTCCCTGTTTTCGCCATGCTGCTTGTTGTTTCAACCGTTTCGGGGCAAGAAGTAGCGGACGATTTATCACTTGCTCAGCAACTGCGAGAGTTACAGTCCAAAGTCGCCAAGCTAGAAGCGACGTTGAAGCAGAATCAGCAGGCAGCGCCACAAGGTGCGATGAAGATGGGCAATATGCAAAGTGGTTCGATGGCCGAAAAGGGGAAAATGAAACGCGGCATGATGGGGGGAGAAAAGAAAATGATGTCCAGCATAAGTTCGATGCCGTCGGGCCAAAAGAACCCCGCAAAAGGTATGGGCGGGATGGGAATGGGGAAGATGAAAGGAGGAGGTATGTCGATGATGGGTCAGATGAAAGGCATGGGGCAGATGCAAATGCCATCAGCACTCCCTGGCTTTGCGGGGGCGTCGCATATCTACCACATTGGCTCGACAAACTTTTTTCTCGATCACCCGCAACATATCGCGCTGTCGCAGGAGCAACAAGCGAAACTCAACCAGATCAAGCAGCAGTCGTTGCTGGGACAAGCCACGGCAGACCGCTGGATTGCCGAGGCAGAGCAAGAACTGTGGTTGCTCACCAGCGCGGATACTCCGGACGCGACAAAGATCGAAGAAAAGATTCGCGAAACGGGGAAACTGCGCGGTGACAAGCGGATCGCCTTTATTCGCGCCGTTGGCGAAGCCGCTCGAATTCTGACGGCCGAACAACGCCAAACGCTGGTCGGCATGCTGCCGCCTGACCATAAGGCAGCGGATGGGGGCAACTAGAGCCGGTTTCAGAACGCATTTCTTCTCGCTAGAGATGGCACACGGTCGAGCCTCGTCTGCGAAGATCTGCTCTAGAAACCGGAAGAATGTTTTCTCATACGTTGGAGAACCTCGGGCAGCGGGTACTCAATGATGGGTGTCTCGCTAGAGGCTAGTTCCTGAAGACGCATCCAGCCACGGGTGAGGAGGGTTTCTTGCTGCTGGACGTATGCGGGCTCTAAGGATCGCTTATCGAAGGGGCCCTCGATAAATATCGGCTCGAACTTTTCATGGACGATGTACTGGGCCAACGCCGGATTGCATCGGAGATGGCGCTCGGGGGTCGTGTGAAGGACTTCGGGATCGAGGAGCCCGACAACGTAGCGTAGGTAGAGATCGCTCTCCGAGAGATTCGCGACATCCTTACCGCAGACTTCGCAGAGATAACCTTCGTCGCATTTGGCCATTTTTTAGTTGCGAGTTGTGAGTCCACCAGTTTTTTGCACAAACACTTTGTGCTTTACAAGCCTAGCACGTCGTTCATTGTGTAGAGTCCAGGCGGTTTTTTTGCAAGCCATTGGGCTGCAAGGAGGGCGCCTTGGGCGTAGCAATCGCGGTTGGTGGCGGCCACCTTTAGTTCGATTGTTTCGCCAAGCATTCCGAAGATGATCGTATGTTGCCCGGGGTTATCGCCGGTACGGACGGCATGGTAGCCGATTTCTTCGCGGCCACGAGGCCCCAGCCGGCCTGCTCGACCGTGGGTCGGCTCGGTTTGGCCCATTGCGTTGGCAACAATCTCTCCGAATCGCAGGGCGGTGCCACTTGGGGCATCTTCTTTGAAACGATGATGACGTTCGATGATTTCTACATCGACGCCCGAGGGGAGATCTTTCAGCGCGTTGCTCGCAATTTCCGTGAGCTTCATGGCTAGATTGACGGCCGTACTCATGCTCGGTGCCCAAACGACGGGAATCGTTCCAGCCGCCTTGTGGATGTAGGCTTCTTGCTCGTCTTCGAAACCTGTGGTCGCGATAACGATCGGCTTGCGAAATTCGAGACAATGGGCAATCGCAGCGATGGCCGCATCGGGGACAGAAAAATCAACGACGACATCGGCGGCAGACTCGCCAACGACCGCTAGGGGAATGCCAATTTCGCCCACGGCGGCTAGAACTCCGGCGTCTTGACCTAAGGCAGGGTGGGTGGCCGATTCGAGCGCGGCAACAATTTCAAAGTTGGCATCCGCACAGGCGAGTGCGGTGACGCGCTGGCCCATTCTTCCGGCGGCGCCATGGACTGCAATTTTTAAGGGCATTGTTTGCGAGGGGGTTTGTTTGCGAGGAATTTAGCCACAGATGAACACGGATAAACACAGATTAGAGGCGATAGCGTTTAATCTCGACACGGGTTTTTCCAAAATTAAGCAATAGGCATAGGGGCAATTTTGTGGCTTTCAAATAATTTAAGCATTGAGCAGCGAAAAATTCGTGGGTGTCTTTTGTAGCTTTGAGTTCGACAATAATAGTATCCGCAACTAGGAGGTCTGCAAAATATTCGCCAACTACGGCATCGTCGTAAAATACCTTAATAGCCTTCTGTTGTTTTACCTGCAAGACACTCTTGCGAAGCTCATGGGGCAATGCATTCTCATACACCTTCTCCAGGAAAGCACACCCAAGCGTATTCGATACCTGAAACGCACAGCCAATAATGTGCTCGCTCAATCCATTCAAATCGTCCTCAGAGAATCTGTGCTTATCTGTGTTCATCTGTGGCTAATTTCCCCCACGAATCTCCGCATTCAAGAGAATAGTTCTAACTGTTAAGTTGTATCGCCCGGACGATTTCGTCGAGATCGTTGGGAACCGCGACTGCTCGGTTGGCAAACTCGGCCCGCTTGACGCCTCGGCTTCCCAGGACTCGGTTAAACTCTTCCTGGTCGGTCGTATGGTAGGCGATCGTTGCGGTTGGGTCTTTGAGCTGATGGCCGGTCAGAATGCAGACGACCCGATCAGACGGGGCAATGACGCCTTCTTCTCGCAACAGCTTGGTGCCGGCTACGCTGGCCGCGCTGGCCGGTTCGCAGCCAAGGCCGTTTTCGCCGACGCGAGCCTTGGCGTTGAGAATCTGTTCGTCGTTCACTTCGCGAACCACCCCGTCGCAAACGTGGAGCGCTCGCAAACACTTTTGGTAATCCACCGGGCGATTGATTTCGATGGCGCTAGCGATCGTCGATGCGCGGCGACCGCTTGCGTCAAGCTCGGCGTAGTATTCCGTGGCCGCTTGGTGATCGACTTTCCCGTCGTTCCAGCGGTTGCCACGAACTTCGTACAGCTCGTGCAGCGTGTTGGCACCTACTGCGTTAATAACCGCCAAACGCGGAATTCGGTCGATTAAACCAAGCTCATGCAGTTCCATAAAAGCTTTGCCAAACGCGCTGCTGTTGCCCAGGTTGCCGCCGGGGACGACGATCCAGTCGGGCGGCTGCCAGTCGAGGCTTTCAAGCACGCGGTACATGATGGTCTTTTGACCTTCCAACCGGAACGGATTGACGCTGTTGACGAGATAGATGCCAAGCTGCTCACTGACTTGGCGAACCCGGTGCATGGCGTCGTCGAAATCGCCGGCTATTTGTATCGTCAAGGCTCCATAGTCGAGAGATTGGGAAAGCTTCCCGTAGGAAATTTTCCCCGAGCCAATAAAAATCACGGCCTGCATTAGCTTGCTGACGCCGCAATAGAGCGCTAGCGAGGCACTCGTGTTTCCGGTCGAAGCACAGGCGGCCCGCTTGGCGCCGATGGTGTGGGCATGGGTAAAAGCGGCAGTCATGCCGTTGTCTTTGAAGCTACCCGAAGGGTTTAGGCCTTCGTACTCCAAAAACAAACCGCCCGGATTGAGGCCCACATACTCGGCCACTCCTGCGGAAGGCTGAAGCATTGTCTGACCTTCGCCGATCGTGACAATTTTCTCAGGAGGTGCGAACGGCAACAATTCATGGAATCGCCAGACCCCACTACGACAGAGAGGCTCGTTCCGACGAGCCCACTTCTGCTCGAATTCGCGAAGCGATTTAGGAACCGGCAATCGATCCCAGTCGTAAACAACATCAAGCAGTCCTCCGCAATCTCCACAAGAGGTGCGCACTTCGCCTACGTCGTAGGTCGTGCCACAATCGGGCTCAAGGCAACGCTGGAAGGCCAGACCCTGGTTGGCAGGCACCGAAGTAGACACCGCAATATCTCCATGAAGGCTGAGTAGTTAACTGGAGTTGTGTTTTCATTGTGACAGCACACCAGCCGAAGGTAGGTAAGCACAAATAGCACAACAACTTATAGCCATTTTAGTCGGGCCTGTCGACTTCCACAATAAGCGGCTCGCGAACAGACAGGACGATTGCAAAGCCCAAAAAAACCGCCAAGCACGTCAACAACGCCAAGGTAGCGAAAATAAGAAATCCCAACGAGAAAGAGGAGTAGGACTGTTCCGACAAACTCTTTCTTTTTTACTGGCGAACTTAACCGTTCAAACAAACGACCTTGCAACCGCCTCCCGCGACTCTTAGGGAAACTGGCTGGTCCCAGAAAGGCCCGAGGCTTATCACGCAGAGGAGTCTGAAAACGTTGCTGTATAACGACTTAGAGATTCCGCTGAAAAAGCATGGGCGTTTGACGACCGTAACCCGTAGGACTACAATAGCGGGTCTGGCTTCGACCTCATGGAGCCAGCCGGAAGGGCCTAACGAGAGGAGTATTACCATGAAAAAGTCGGAAATGAAGGTCTACAAGGAGCGTCTCCTAGACATAAGGCACAGACTTCGCGGGGACGTCTCGTCGATGGCTGATTCTGCGTTGGGAACCGAGAGCGCTGAATCCTCGAGCATGCCAATTCATATGGCGGAGCTGGGTAGCGACAATTTCGAGCAAGAGTTTACTTTGAGCCTAATGGCTACCGAAGAAGACATTCTGGGAATGATCGAAGAAGCTCTGATCCGGGTCGAAAGCGGCACTTATGGTGCTTGCGTGGTATGCGAGGGTACGATCCCCAAAACGCGTCTCAACGCAATTCCGCATACTCCAGTATGTGTGAAATGTGCTTCTTCGAGAGACCAAGGCTTGGCTAGCTAAGGCAGCCTCTCGACACGACAAACCTGGAAAAGACGAACCTAGAAAAATAGCATCGATCCTGGGAAATGGGTATTCCAGAGGACGAGCGACTTTTCGGGGTTTAGTAGGCCGGGGTTTGTGGGAGGCGAGCTGTGCAGTAAAGTGCCGGCTAATTCTTCCTTTGAACCTGCGGCGATCTCTCCCATGTCTAGTCCTGCCAAGTCGTCTAGTCCTACCAAGTCTCCTGCAATCGCTAAGTCGCCTTTAGCCAACGATCTTCCAGTGCCTAAAGGGCGTATATTTTTGTTTCTGTCGCTAGCCCTCGTTGGTTGCTTGGCAGACTTGCTAACCAAGTACTGGGTGTTTTCTCAAGACGGTTGGTTCTACGGCAGCGAATGGTGGCTATGGGAAGGCCACATTGGCATCCAAAAAAGCCTGAACGAAGGGGCCCTGTTTGGAATGGGACAAGGCAAGGTCTGGCTGTTCGCGTTATTTTCGCTTTCAGCTGCCCTAGCAATCCCCATTTGGCTATTTGTATTTCGCGCGGCACACGATCGTTGGCTTACGGTTGCACTGGGCTGCGTGATGGGCGGTGTCTTAGGAAATCTATACGATAGAATCGGGCTTTCCGACCTCGAGTGGAATGCATTCGACCCTTCGCGAGCCGGCGAACAGGTTTACGCGGTTCGAGATTTTTTGCTTGTACAGTGGAGCGACCGTCTCGTCTGGCCAAACTTTAACATTGCCGATTCGCTACTCGTGTTTGGCGCAGGCGTTCTTCTGGTTCAGGCCTTCTTCTCTAGTAACCCGACGAGGGATGAAACAACTTGATTCAAAACACGATCAAGCAACCTAGCAGAGTCCACTCCACACTCCGAGATTTAGGAACTACCGATTGTACCCGTGAACGGTTACGCTAGAAGGGCCGCATATAAAACGACCCCTCACCTCCCTTCGTGAGCCTGCCGATGTCCCAATGTCCTCGTCTTCAATTGTTTTCACGAGTCGGGTTCGTAGAGAGCCTTTTTTTCCTGCAATGTTCTCTTCTGCTGTTGGGTAGCCCTTTGCTTGCGCAAGACAAGGGACCCGCGTCGAGTGTGTCGTACGACGATCAAAAAGTTGGCGACGAAGTTGAAGGGCGAATCGTGGTGCCAACCAACCAGGTACTTTCTCCCCTGGGCCGTCAAGTTGCTTTTGCCGGGCGGCCCACCGACGTAGCCATGAGCCCAGACGGGCGATGGCTAGCCGTTCTGAATCGAAATGATGTCCTTCTCCTTGATCTAGAAACCGACAACATCGTCTCACGAGTTGCCCATCGAGGCGGTAGCTACAAAGGCATCGCCTTCGCGCCCGGCGGCCAGCGGCTCTACCTTTCTTGCATTCGCGGAAACCTCGACGTTTTCTCGGTAAGCAATGCGGGAAAGCTAGAAAAACAAAAAACAATCGACCTACCTGCCAGTCGTGCAGGCAACGCCCTGCCCTCGGGACTTGCCATCGATGCCAGTGGGAAAACTCTTTGGGTCGCGCTAAATATGAACAACACCCTCGCCGAGATCAATCTCGAAGAGGGAATCTTTGTACGCGAGATCGCCGTCGGTAGCGCTCCCTACGATGTCGTTCTCGTTGGTTCTAAGGCCTACGTCAGCAATTGGGCCGGTCGCCACCCCGGGCAAGGAGACACCCAAGGCCCTGCTGGAAAAGGAACCGCGATACGTGTCGATCCCGTTCGCTACATCGCCTCCGAGGGTTCTGTCTCGGTGGTTGATTTGGAGTTGGGGCAAGAAGTAAAACAGATTGAAGTCGGCCTCCATCCTTCCGGCATCACCGCGACGTCCGACGGACGGTTTGTTCTCGTCGCCAATGCGAACAGCGATAGCGTCACCGTGATCGACGCCCGCCGCGACACGGTCGTCGAAACAATCTCGACTCGCCCCAACGACAAACTTCTGTTTGGCAGCGCCCCCAACGATCTCGTGATTTCTGAAGACGGCAAAAAACTGTACGTTTCAAACGGCACCAACAATTGCATCGCACTTTTCGATTTCAATCCTCCTCAGAGCCGGCAACTCGGCTGTCTCCCCACCGGCTGGTATCCGGCCGGCTTGGTGCTCGACGAAACTCGCAACACCCTTTACGTGGCAAACATCAAAGGCGTTGGCTCTCGGAATAAAGACTGGCAGGGCAAACGCCGAGTCAAGGGCGAAGCGGTCTTTGGCTACAATTCGCACGACTACCTTGGCACCGTTTCGTTGATTCCGATTCCTCAGCTCGACGAAATCTCCGGCCACACGAAGACCGTCTTAGAGAACAACCGCCTAACCGAGTCGGTCAACGCATTGGCGCCAGCAAGAAAAAAGGTTGCAGCAAAGCCGGTGCCACAGCGTCATGGCGAGCCCTCGTTTTTCAAACATGTGCTTTACATTATCAAAGAGAACCGCACCTATGACCAGGTTTTTGGCGATGTCCAGCGCGGCAACGGTGACGAGTCGCTGTGCATCTTTGGAAGTAAAGTTACGCCAAACCATCACAAACTAGTCGACGAATTCGTACTCCTCGACAATTTTTACTGCAATGGCACGCTCAGCGCCGATGGACATCAGTGGACTAACGAGGCCTATGTTACCGACTACCTCGAAAAAGCCTACGGAGGCTGGCCCCGTAGCTATCCTTACGATGGCGGAGATGCCATGGCCTATGCCCCTAGCGGATTTCTCTGGGACAACGTATTGGCACACAAAAAATCCTTGCGAGTCTATGGCGAATTTGTTTATGCCGAAATTCGTTGGAAGGACAAGAAGAAAACAAAAAGGCCAACTTTCCTTGAGTGCTATCGCGACTTCACAGAAGGCAGCAACCAGGTCCACGTTGAGGCTCGTGCTGCAATTCAGTCCCTAGCCCCACACCTTTGTCCCACGGCCATTGGCTTTCCCAGTATCGTGCCAGACATTCATCGAGCAGAACAATTCATCCAAGAGCTAAAGCAGTTTGAAAAAGACAACAGACTTCCCAACTTCATGATTATGCTGCTACCCAACGACCATACCGCAGGAACACGGCCAGGAATGCCGACGCCCGAGGCCGCAGTAGCCGACAACGATTTGGCTCTCGGTCGAGTGATCGAAGCGCTAAGTCATAGCAAATTCTGGAAAGAGACTTGCATTTTTGTCGTCCAAGACGATCCGCAAGCGGGTTTCGATCACGTCGATGGCCATCGCACCGTAGCCATGGTCGTCAGTCCGTACACACGTCGCAAAGTGGTCGACAGCACCAACTACAATCAAACGAGCATGATCCGCACCATGGAGTTGATCCTTGGCTTGCCGCCCATGAATCAGTTCGACGCCTCCGCGACCGCGATGGCAAGCTGTTTTACCGAGACGCCTAATTTCACGCCTTACGATTCGGTGCCCAACATCATTCCACTCGACCGAATGAATCCCGAAGTTAAGGCCATCACCGATCCGAGACAAAAACACTGGGCCCTTGCTTCGCTCGAACTGCCGTTAGACGATGTCGACGAGGCCGACGAAGACACTCTCAACCGTATTCTGTGGCATTCCGTCCGCGGTCGCGACGACACTTATCCCATCTGGGCGGTTCTCAACGACGACCAGCTCGGCGAACACTAGCCCCTGCGATGATCAGGCAAGAAAACAACAGGACACCACTTGCTGGCTCGGGAACCTGAGCCACGCTGATGTCGGTTGTAAATTTGAGACTTTGCCCGCCAAAGTCATATTCCAATTCAATCATAAACGCGGTAGCGCCAGTTGCTGGTGCCGCACGGCTGGCAGCGTAAATGCCACTGCCAGGAGATTGTTCAACTAAGTCACTTCCAACCCAGTTGGCGCCAAAAGTTTCTTTCCGGAAGTCGCGATTGTTTGGATTTGTCGCCTCCCAAACGCGAACATTCATCGGTGTGCCAGATTCTAAGGTCACGATAATCGAAGTACCATCTGGCGAAATTTCCCAAGAGAATTCCGGCAGCGGAAGCCCCGCTTCCAATATCGAATGAAACAGCAAGGCCCCTTCAATCGCACTATCATCTAAGCCGTGGTCGCTGTTGGGAATGTATCGTAGATACTTCTGTTCGCTTAGGTCATCGAAGTAAAACTGCGACGAGTCCGGCACAAAAAACTGGTCTCCCGTCGAATTGACAATATACTTCGGAATGGTGAGTCGATCGCGATACTCGAAAGGATCGACGATATCGAGAAGCTCCTGCGCCCGAGCCGAAATTTGCTGGCCAGGAAGAGGGGCAAGCTGATCCAAGACACCTTCCAGAACGTAATCTCCAACCGACTGAGCAAACCCGCCAATAATTTTCTCCGTTACCCCCTCATAGACCTGACGCTGGTGTTGCAGCGACTCGTCGATATTCAGAAAGTCAATCACTCCGGGAGCGATGCCCGAGACGCGGTTAGGACCGCCAGGACGGGCTTCGACGGCAGCCGTTAGCCAGGTCGTCCAACCTCGTTTTGATCCGCCAAAGATAAAAAATTTGTCGATCGTAATGCCCTGGTTTTGCATGTGTTCCTGTGTCGCGTCCATTGCTGCAACAGCGCTTTTTACCATGGGAAGTAGCAGCGGCCACTCATCCACATTGCTATCCGAGGGATCGTTGTCCAGAAACTTCTTAAACGTCTTGGCAATGATCGCATCTTCGGTTCGCGTAAAATCCTCTCCGGCGAATTTCAGGCTTTGGTTGGGGACGGTAGGTAAGCTAACGAACACCGAGTTCGTAGCCAAAGCAGCCCCTGCCATTTGTTGAAATTCCGAAGACGTCGGGCTGGGGAAACTGTCGGGACCACTACCGCCATTGATCAACAGTATCGCCGTATTGGTAATCAGTGAATCTGGCTGCACGATCGTCATTTTGTGCTCCCACTGGTTTTGCGTAGGGTCGCTCGGATCTTTCCAGCTCTGGATAACTTCGCTCGGATCTCGCCAAGTCTGTGACGTCAGGTCGATGTTGTAGCTAGTAAATCCAGGTCCAGGGATCGTTGCCGCAACAGAAAACCCAGCAGACGCATCCACCTTTTCTATGTAAGTATCAAGCGCTGTAGTCGCGATAGCCCTGGGCGCCGAGCCAACCAGGAAAAGCACAAAAAATGTGGCAACAAGTACAAAGCGAACAGACGCTTTCCGCTTAACCGAGGGGGAGAAGCGAAAGCTGCGGGAAACTACGGAGGGACGAATTCGTAAAAGTTGGTTGCTCATCAAATAGTTTTCCTATTGAGGTTGAATCTTTCATCGACACGAGGATTTAGGGCAACATCTTCCTCAAAAGCATCCGAGAGGCGCAACACCATGCAGGAGTTGCAATTTCAGAGAGGCGACCCAGAAAGGCAATTAGGGAAGGGACCACACCCGGAGCGGGCAAGAAGGCGATCGGTAAGTCAGAGCGAAAACCGGTGACCGGCTTTCTTGGGGGACATTGGATCGAGTGGGTTGTGGTAAGATGATGAGCAGTTCGCTCGATAAGACGATTGTAAAGAATATGAATTCCGAGTGCAAGTAGTTTGACAGTTCAGCCAAAAGGCTTTAGCCTTGTTTTGTCAGTACACGTCCTAACTCCGTGTTGGATAGAGACTTCCCCGCCGGGTTCCCAAGCCCCAATGGTGGCCTTTTGCCACTCTCCTTTAGTTTTGTTTCGCTTGAAATCGTCGATTTCATCTCCCTACCGATTGCCATGGCATTCAGGAGGCTTCCGATTAGCTCCCCGCGATTCGTCTTTGCTGTCTTATGTATAGTTGTGCTAGAGATCAATGCGTCGGATGCTGCCGGAGAGGGGCCCGTTGATTCTAAGGCGAAGAAACAACCTACGGTTGAGCGATCCCAACCCTTAGAACCTTCCGACGCGATCGAAGCATTTGTCCTTGCACCGGGAGTTCGAATTGAACTTGTAGCAAGCGAACCCGAGGTAATCGACCCGGTTTCGATTCGCTTCGACGAACACGGTCGGCTCTGGGTCGTCGAGATGCGGGACTATCCTCTCGGTCCCAAGCCGGGAAAGCCTCCTGCGTCGAAAATAAAAGTACTCGAAGATCTCGACCACGACGGTCGATACGAAACGGTCCATCTATTTGCCGACGAGCTGCAGTTTCCTACCGGAATTCAGCCTTGGCGCGGAGGAGTATTCGTTACTTTCTCAGGTAAGGTGGCCTACCTCAAAGACACCGATGGCGACTTCCTCGCAGATACCGAAGAGATCTGGCTAACCGGTTTTGCCGAAAAAAACACCCAACTACGTGCCAACCATCCGACGCTAGGACTCGATCGAAAAATCTACGTTGCCAACGGATTACGCGGTGGAGAGATCAAGTCGACGTTCGACTCCAAACGCGACGCGGTTAATCTCCGAAGCAACGACCTACGCTTCGACCCGTTTACACGCCAATTTGAACCCGTGGCTGGTATTTCTCAGTACGGCATGACGCTCGACGATTTCGGTAACCGGTTTTTATGCAATAACCGCTTTCCGCTCATGCATGTCGTAATCGAAGATCACTACGCACGGCGCAACCCCAGCTATGCTCTCTCCGCGTTGACCGAGCCCGTGGCTCTCTCAGGCGAGGACTCGCGAATCTATCCAATTTGTCGATCATGGACGACCTCGCTCGCACACGCAGGCCAATTCACTGCCGCCTGTGCCACGACAATCTACCGAGGCGATGCTCTGCCAACGGAAATGTTAGGCAATAGTTTCACCTGCGATCCAACAGGCAGCCTAGTCCACCGGGAAATTTTGCAACAAGCCGGCGCGACCTTTCGTTCGCACCCTGCCCGCGAAGGAGTCGAATTTCTCGCGTCCAAGGACGAGTGGTTTCGGCCTGTCAACCTAAGCATTGGCCCCGACGGGGCGCTCTACGTGGTCGATATGTACCGCGCTGTTATCGAACACCCGCAGTTCATGCCCGCCGAGTTACAGAAACGCCCCGACTTGCGTAACGGCGAAGACCACGGACGAATTTATCGTCTAGTAGCCGACGATTCACATCCGACATTCGTAGTCCCCGAACTCTCGTCTGCAACCGATCAAGAATTAGTCCAATTTTTAGAAGAGAAAAACGCTTGGACACGCGAAACCGCCGCCCGCCTTCTGTTAGAGCGAGAAACGCAGGAAGTCGCCAAAGAACTAGAAGCCCTCACTCGTAACTCGAAGCTTCCAGCTGCAAGAGCCGCGGCGCTCCAGATTCTATCCGCCACCAAGGCACTCTCTCCTTCAGTCGTAAGAACATCGCTTTTGGACTTAAGCCCCGGCGTACGTCAGCAGGCGATTGTTTTAGCCGAACGCTGGGTATCCGCTCCCGATTCACTACGAAGCGATGTCCTTAAACTCGCCTACGATGTCGACCCAAGAGTCCGTTTTCAGGTGGCACTCAGTTTGGCACCCATGAAAAATTCTGTGGAAATTGAAGCCCTAAAGCACATTGCAATCTCTGCGACTGACGATATCTGGACGCGCCGAGCAGTCGCTATCGCCATGCCCAACAGTTCTCCAGACCTCCTCAAGGCTCTCCTTGCCGATACCACTTGGTATGCCGACGAGATCTCGTCTAGCGAGAAGCAACTTTTGGTCGATCTAACAGAGCTGATAGCCAAAACTCTCGACCCTAGCCAGCTGCTCGAGATGGCCCGAGTCCTTGGCGAGCTTCCTCCTAGCAACCAAGTTCTCCGCCTCCAGCAAATCACGTTCGCTCCGTTATTCCGCCGAGGAAATCTTCGCAAAACTTTGCATCAAGCCTCAGAGGGAGACACCGTTCATCAGGCCGTAGAAAAAGTTTTTCGCTTTGCCCGTCATTTAGTCGAAGACAACCAAGCTGAAACCGTCCGACGGGTCGAGGCGATTGCGTTATTAAGTTTCGACCCAGAGAGCGCAAACCGTCTCGCCAAACTAGCCTTAGAGGACCCAGCACGTACAGTCCAGTTGGCTGCAATCAGCGCACTCTCAAACCACAAGAGCGTAAAACCCTGGGAAATGTTTATCGAAGAGTTCTCTTCGCTCATGCCAGCGGTTCGCACTCAAGTTCTTTCAGCCATGGTAAGAGATCCCAATCGTACTACCTTGCTGCTCGACGCAGTTGAGAGTGGCGAAATCTTACCAACCGATGTCGATCGAGTTTCGGCCGATCAGCTTCGCCGACATCGCAACAAAACACTTCAGTCGCGTGCGAATCAACTCTTGCCCGCAGCAGTTGCCAAAGACCGCAACATCGTCCTCGCAGACTACCAAGCCGTGCTCAAGATGGCCTCCGATCCGATCCGAGGCCGCGAAGTTTTCCGTAAGCAATGTGCAACTTGCCACAGCGTCGCTGGCATCGGTGTTCGAGTTGGACCCAATATTGGCGATAGCTTCTCAAAGACGGAACAACAACTATTAGCCGACATTATTCAGCCGAATCGCGCAATCGATAACAACTACGTTGGTTATTTAGTCGTCACCGACGACGGGAAATCGTACAACGGCCTACTCATTTCGGAGAGTGCCACAAGCCTCACGCTTCTGCAGGAGGGGAACAAAAAGATGACAATGGCCAAGACCGAAGTCGAGGAAATCCGCGCCACAGGCCTATCGCTGATGCCTGCCGGACTCGAAAAAAACATCCCCCACCAGGAGATGGCCGACTTGCTCTCGTTTTTGAAAAATTGGCGATACCTCGACGGACTCACTCCCTACGACGAAAATTTGAAAAAACAGTAACAGAGAGACATTGCACCCCTGCGTGCGATGTCCAGATTTTCTCAGCAACTGACCGCAAGGAAGAGTTTAACTATGAATCAGAAATTGTTATCAAGAGCAACTTTCCTAATTTTCCAATTACTTTCCGCATCGCTCCAACAGCTCCGGATTTTCGGTGCTGGGCACGCCCCGGCGAAACGCGTCAGGAATCCATCACAGGAAAATGGAGAACGCCCGAGAAGCAAAATCCACAGTCTCTTGGCACTCCCCTTAATCGCATTCGCCTGCCTGATAACATCCTATCCGTCGCAAGTAAAAGCCGAAACCAAAACGTTTCGTGCAGGAGCATTCTCGATCGACATCACTCCGGTCGAGTTTCCCGTCATCATCAACGGTGGCATGCAACAAAAAATAGCAAACAAGGTCGTCGATCCACTCCATGCACGTTGTTTAGTACTCGACGATGGTTCAGGCCCAGATGCTGCCGGGCAAATCGCTATCGTCGTGGTCGATAGCTGCATGTTGCCACGCGAGCTACTCGATGAAGTAAAACGGTTAGCCAGCGCAGCAACCAACATCGCCACCGATCGTATTCTAATTTCTGCAACACATACCCACTCTGCGCCCGCTGCAATGGGATGCCTAGGCAGCAGCCCAGATCAACGCTACCGCCACTTCTTAGTCCCTCGCATTGCTCAAGGAATTCAGCGGGCTCAGAAAAATTTAGTGCCCGCTAAAATTGGATGGGCCGTCGGACGCGACGAAAAAAACGTTGCCTGCAGACGCTGGCGCATGAAGCCTGGCACGGCTCCAACGAACCCTTTTGGCGGCACCACTAACGATCAGGCTCAGATGCATCCTGGATACGGAAACAAAAATGCAATCGAAGCAACAGGACCTGTCGATCCTCTGGTAACCGTGCTTTCGTTACAAACGCTCGAAGGCCGCCCGCTGGCCTTGTTGGCAAATTATTCGTTGCATTACGTCGGAGCACCGCCCATCTCGGCAGACTATTTTTCTGTCTTCTGTAGCGAGATCACAAAACTCGTCGCCGGCGAATCGTCCGACCCGCCCTTCATGGCTGCTCTCTCGAACGGCACCAGTGGCGATACCTGGCTCATGGACTATGCCAAAGAGGGACGCCGCAAGTACGACCTCAACAGCGTGGCCACCGACGTTGCTCAGGCCGCATTTGAAGCCTATCAACAGATCGAATACCAAACTTGGGTGCCGATCGTCATGGAAGAAAAACTACTAACCCTCAACGTCCGACTCCCCTCAGAAGAAGAGCTTACGCGAGCGAAAGAGGTGATGGTGAAATTAGACGGTAAATTCCCCACCAAATTGGGCGATCTCTATGCTCGAGAAACGATAATACTTCGTCAGATGCCGCCTACCCGCGAACTAAAAATCCAAGCGATTCGGCTCGGCCAGATGGGCATTGTTGGCATTCCCAACGAAGTCTACGCCAGCACGGGCATCACGATAAAAGAACAAACACCGCTTCAACCAACAATGAACATCAGCCTAGCCAACGGAAGCGAGGGATACATTCCTCCTCCCGAACAGCACCTCTTGGGAGGCTACACAACCTGGCGCTGCCGCACCAGCTGCTTAGAAAAACAAGCAGAACCAAAAATTCGCGACACGGCCTTAGAGTTGCTCAACCGAGTCGCAGCAACACAAGATCGCTCGAAATGAAAACCTATCTTTGTCGTCCCTGGAAAAGTCACTTAGCGTTACGATATTTGGATAGCGCTTGCTTTGGTTGCTGGTAACGCCGCCAAACTTGCCACCCGTCCGGCGAAACCCAGTCGCCCCGCTGGCACGGTGTTTTTTTCAGGGACGACTAAATAAGCAGGCATGATGAACCATTCAAAATCTCTGGCGAAATATATTTTCTGCTTTCTGATATTCAGCAATCTCTCGCCTCAGATTTTGGCCGCAGAAAAAATCACGAAGAGCTTTCAGGCGGGAGTCTTCGCGGTGGATATCACGCCGACTCAGTTTCCCGTCATTACCAACGGCTATTTTACGGAAAGAACCGAGGAGCGGGCCATCGATAGGCTGATGTCTCGCGCCTGGGTCTTAGATAATGGAGAAACACGCTTGGCGATTGCCGTTGTCGACAATCTGTTGATCAAAAGGGAGATGCTCGACGAAGTCAAGCGGATGGTCACCGGGGCGACGGGGATTCCTGGAAATCGAATTCTAATTTCAGCCACCCATACGCACACGGCCCCTTCGGTGGTGGCTTGTTTGGGCAGCGGAGTGGATAGAAATTACATGCAGTTTCTGCCTGCTCAAATTGCCAAAAGTATCGTGCTGGCAGAGAAGAATATCGTTCCAGCAAAAATCGGCTGGGCTGTTGTTCAAGATCACGAGCACAACCACTGCCGACGTTGGATATTTCGTTCTGATCACCTCCAAAAAGATCCGTTTGGGGTAAAAAATGTCCGTGCTCACATGCACCCTGGCCATCTTAGCCCCAGGCACATAGGCCCCTCGGGGCCCACCGATCCGGACCTTTCGCTAATTGCACTCCAATCTACCGATGGCAGAGTTCTATCGGTATTGGGCAACTACGCCATGCACTACTTTGGTTCTACTGCAATCTCGGCCGATGTTTGTGGGCGATTTGGAGATAAATTTGCGGCACTGCTCAAAGCGCCGGAAGTCCATCCAGATTTTGTTGGCATTTTATCGCAAGGGACCAGCGGCGATAGCCATGGAGGAAGGGATTACAGCAAGCCGAGTAAAAAGATCAGCCTGGACCAGTATTCAGAAGAACTCGCCAAAACGGCATTCTCGGGTTTTCAAACCATCCAGTACCACGATTGGGTTCCTTTAGCGATGGCGGAACAAACTCTGAAGCTTCGCAGGCGAACCCCCGATGAAGATCGCCTGAAATGGGCAAGAGCCCGGATCAAAGCACTCGGCGACAAGAAACTGAAATCACAAGCAGACATCTATGCTCACGAGCAAATTTGTCTTCATGATGAACCCGAGGTGGAACTCAAACTTCAGGCAATTCGAATTGGCGGCCTAGGCGTGACTGCCCTTCCGAACGAAGTCTACGGCATCACCGGCCTAAAACTGAAGGCACAGAGCCCGTTTGAGACGACATTCAATATCGAACTGGCCAACGGCGCGGTGGGCTACATCCCCCCGCCCGAGCAGCATCACTTCGGTGGCTACACCACTTGGCCAGCTCGAACCGCCGGGCTAGAAGTTCAGGCAGAGCCTCGCATAGTAGAAACCCTGCTTGCTTTGCTAGAAAAAGTTTCCGGTAAACCGAGGCATAAAATCGCTCTTCCAGAAAGCCCTTATACAAAAGCGATCATGGAATCGACACCGACTGCCTACTGGAAGTTTGAGGAGATGGCCGATTTCAACGCAATCGATCAACAACAAAATCAGAATGGCACCTTCGAGCCGGGCGTCGCTCGCTACCTTCCGGGTCCGCAGGGGGCAGGAATTTCGACCGGGCTGCGAGGCAACCGAGCCGCCCACTTTGCCGGTGGCCGAATGAAATCGCAAGTCCCCGGCTTAGGCGAACCCTATTCGGTCGAGTGCTGGATCTGGAACGGTTTTCCTTATGATGCCCGCCCTGTCACGGGATATTTTTTCTCTCGTGGCATCAATGGCGACGCGACGGCCGCGGGCGACCATCTGGGCATTGGCGGAACCGGTCAAGAAGGGAAAGCCGCTGGGAAACTGATTTTCTTTAACGGCAACCAGGCAAATCAACTGCTCGTTGGAAAAACAAACCTCAAAATGAGTTCCTGGAACCATGTGGTTCTGGTACGAGAGGGCCGTCAGATAACCGTTTATCTCAACGGACGGGCGACTCCCGAGATTTCGGGCGAGGCAAAGTTTACTTGCCCTGCGGATGCAGAAATATTTGTGGGTGGCCGGAACGACCAGTTCGCGCTTTTCGAGGGCAAGGTCGACGAAGTTGCGATTTACGACCGGGCTCTTTCTTCCACGGAAATTGCCGACCACTTCCAGCAATCGGGCGTTCAAACATTGGCCGCTAGCTCTAAAAAAAACGCCGTAAATGATGACCTTCAGCCCGAATCAAAGCCCCTCTCGCCAGCCGAATCGCTAGCAACCATTCATGTTCCCGAAGGCTACGAAATCGAATTGGTTGCCTCCGAGCCGCTGGTGAAAGACCCGGTCGCACTGGCCTGGGACGCACAAGGGCCGCACGTGCAGTGGAGTCCTCGGCGCAGAAACCGGCAGTAGCCTCACCCTCGTGATGCAAGAAAACAAACGTGAAGTGATCCTAAGAAATCAGATCGAAGAAATCCAAAGCACGGGAAAATCCATGATGCCTGACGGGCTAGAGCAGCAGACCAGTTTCCAGAATTTTGCCGATCTGCTCTCGTACTTGCAGAGCAAAGAGCTAAACTAATTTGAAATCCAAGGTTCATTTCTCGGTCGATTCAGAACCGAGTTCCCAACTTCCCAAGAAAGTTTAACCCGATGAGCAATGATTACCGTTTTTCTTTCGGACCTTGGAATATCAGCGAAGGTGCCGACCCCTTTGGTCCGCCCGTTCGGCCATCGATACCGATGGCGGCTAAGCTCAAACGTTACCAGGAGTTGGGATTCGAAGGCGTCCAACTTCACGATGATGATGTCATACCAGACGTTGACGACAAGTCGGCAGCAGAGCTGGACAAGGAAGCGGCAGCCTATAAGAGCATACTCGACGACGAGGGGCTCGTGCCGGAGTTCGTGGCACCAAGACTTTGGGAAAGCAAAAAAGGCATTGATGGAGCCTTCACGTCGAATGACGAAAATTGCCGTCGATGGGCCATCGATCGTTCCAAACGGGCCATCGATATTGCAAACACGATGGGCACCAAGCTCCTAGTCCTTTGGCTTGCCCGCGAAGGAACCTATATCCGCGAAGCAAAGGATGCCCTTCAGGCACACCGATATCTTATTGACGCGATCAACCAGCTTTTGGAGTACGACAAAGACTTAGAAATCATCATCGAGCCCAAACCCAATGAACCGGTAGATCATGCCTATATTCCGACGATTGGCCATGCCTTGGCACTGGCACATCAGACTTGCGATCCTAAGCGAGTTGGGGGATTGATCGAAACGGCCCACGCTCAGCTAGCCGGCTTGGATCCTTCGGACGAAATGGCTTTTGCTTTGGCAGCTGGAAAGTTGTGGAGTGTCCATCTCAACGACCAAAACGGTCTCAAGTTCGACCAAGACAAAACGTTCGGTTCTGCCAACCTGCGATCGGCATACAATCAGGTGCGGGTTTTGGAATTGAGTGGCTACGCCCAAACAGGGCGGTTTGTAGGTCTCGACGTGAAAGCGATGCGCACGCAGAAGCCAGAGCAGGCACTAAAGCACTTGGTAAATAGTAAGGAACTTTTCCTGCACCTAGTCGAAAAGGTGAGAAGTTTCCCGCACGAAGTTCAAGAGCAATGTGTTGCCAATCGCGACTACGAGGCGCTGGAACTGGCTGTTTTGAATCATCTCATGGGAGTTTAAGGCGAGCGCCAGATAGGAATTTATCGCTCGCCCCAAATACGACAGCCTAGTGCTTTGACAACTCTTAGAATTGGGGTGCTGGCTGACAGAAGTTGTTATCCAGTAGGTTGTTCTGACAGCCAGCACCCCAGTTTTTAGCTATGACAAAGCACTAGGTTGGCTCACCGAATTTTTCGTAAATAACGAATGCCTAGAGCGTCCTTCGCATCAAGCAAGATCGCTCCCCAAGCAACACGTCGGCCCCGAAAGGTAGGGGAGCCGTATGCGGATTGGATTAAAGCCAAAATCGACAAGCGGCCTGACATTTATCTTCGAGAGCTCCAGACGGCTGCCAAAGAAGAGTTGGGAAGTCTCGGATGTCACGTTGAGCCGAGCGTGTCGCGCACTACAGCAGACTCGCAAAAAACGCTCTTTGCCGTCAAGCAGCAGCGAGAAGACGTAGTCGAGTCGCGTCGACAATGGCCTGCCACACAACTTTCGATCGCCCCTGTTCCTTCTCCCCCATAGCAGAGCGCAGCGTAGTGCAAGGAAGCGTAGTCTCGTGACGAACAAACGCGATGGCTAGTGGAGAGGGTTGTCGGACTCTTCCTGCCAGAGGCTCATTCTTCCCAAAGGTTGGCTGTCCTTGCTTTGAGGTCTGGCATTTCCGGCAGTTTGGCGCTTGGGACCGGCTCGTACCAGAATGTTGCGGCCGACCAGTCGTCCGAGGTCTCGGCCAGCCCTTCCTTATAGGCGATCTGCTGGATGGTGATGCGGGCTTCCTTTTGCCAGGAGATCGGATCCGGCAGGTGCCAGCGGTACATGGAGATGAAATTTTTCTGGTTCAGACTGCATCCGTTGTAGAGGAAGGAGGTTTGCTGAATTCCCCAGGCCAAGCCAACGTAGTCTTCGCTGCCGGTCCCGCAGATCGTTGGGTGTTCGTCGTCGCCGTCCATGAAGACTTTGACTTCCCCTTCGCCCCACCATTGCTTCGGGTGAAGGTTGCGGATACCGATTACCGAACCGATGAAGCGTCCTTTCTGTTTCCGTTGAGGCAGCAGCTCAAAATCGACTTTTTCCACCGTGGGATTTTCACGCCGAAAAAGCGTGTGCAGCCGGCCGACGTCGGTGTCATGGTGGTCGCCGAGCGTGTAGTCAATCTGGTAGTACAGCTGTGCCGGCTCGGCGCTCTCGTTCGTAAACGTGATTCGAGCGTGCTTGACGAATGGCATCGGCAGCCAAAGATTTCGCCCGCCCGTGCTCCCGACGGAATGAACGGCCGACTGATAGGGCATGATCTTGCCGTGGGCGAAACCGAACAGATCGCCAACGGGGCATTCGATGCTCGGGTGCTGTTGCCCATCCCAGTAGGCGCGGATCACATAGGCTCGTTGGGCAACCGGTTGCCTGCCGGTGGTCATCCAGATATGCCGAATCGTTCCGGGGCCCTCGATGTCACAGAGATTAACCGAGTGTCCCGGCTGGATCGTTTGGGCCGGTGCTCCTTTCCGTCCGGGGCCGAGGCTGCTGGCGGCAGTACCGCCGGCACCCACCGCACCGGTGGGATTCTCGAATGAAATCGAACGGGACACTAGGCCCGAGTTCAAGTGGTAAGGCTCCGTGACCAGAAGACTCGACGGTTGGGCCGTTGCGATCGGGGGCTTGGAGAGTCCGAAGACTGAAAGAGTCAACGCCAATGCTAAAATAGTCGCCGGGTGCTTAGTCATGTCTTTGGTTCCTTGCTGCGTGGGTATGATAAAAAGGGTTCATCCGACTAAAGCGTAAATGGTTTACAAAAAGCTGGACGTTCTCCCAGATTATTCCAAAAACGTGTATATAAACAACAAACGCTTGCCCCCAGGCTATTGTGAAAAAACAGGCCTTCAGCCAAGAAATGACGCTATTTACCGGATGCTCCATAGCAATACTAAGCCGCGGCCTATCCAGATGTTACCGTTAAGTTAATGCCATTCGGCGACACTCACTTTTCAAATAAAGCCGTTTGCCGCTCGCCTTACAAGGCCATGGTAACGGTCTTGCTTTCGGTGTAAGCATCCAATCCCGCTTCGCCCAATTCGCGGCCAAGCCCGCTTTGCTTGAACCCGCCAAACGGGGCCGCCGCGTCGAAAACGTCATAGCAGTTCACCCAGACGGTACCTGCTCGTACTTTGCTCGCAAAACGGTGTGCCTTGCCAACATCGCGAGTCCAAACCCCGGCTGCTAAGCCAAAGTTTGTATTGTTTGCTCGGCGAATAATCTCGTCGATATCGCTGAACTTTAGCACGGTGAGCACGGGGCCAAAAATCTCGTCCGTCGCGATCCGCATCTCGTCGGTCACGTTGGTAAACAGCGTCGGCTCGATGAAGAGGCCTCGGTCGCCATGCCGTTTCCCGCCGCTCACACAATCGGCCCCATCTGCTTTGCCATAGTCGACGTATTTGAGAATCTTATCAAATTGAGCCTGGTCGACCTGTGGCCCCTGCTCGGTCTCTGGATCAAACGGATCGCCCACCTTGCGGTCACGATTGAACTGAATTAGGCGATCGACCATCTCGTCATGTACTCGGTCTTCAACAAAGAGCCGACTTCCGGCACAACAGCACTGGCCTTGGTTGAAGTAAAGGGCAAAGTGTGCACCTGCCGCAGCAGCATCAAGATCGGCATCGGCAAAGATCACATTCGGGCTCTTGCCACCGAGTTCAAAAGTAAGCCGCTTCATTGTCTCGGCAGCCGACCGCTGAATAATCTGAGCCGTCGACATCTCGCCTGTAAAAGCAATTTTGTCAACGCCCGGATGCGCAACCAACGCAGCACCCGCCGTAGGCCCGTAGCCAGGCACCACGTTAATTACCCCATCAGGTATCCCCGCCTTCTGGGCAAGTCGAGCCATCCTTAAACAGGTAAGCGGCGTCTGCTCTGCCGGTTTCATCACAATGGTGCAACCGGCCGCAAGCGCCGGACCCCACTTCCAGGCAGCCATCAAGGCGGGGAAATTCCACGGGATAATCTGACCGACCACGCCGACCGGTTCGCGACGTGTGTAACAAAAATACTCACCACGAATCGGAATCGTCTTGCCCTGAATCTTGTCGGCCCAGCCAGCGTAATATCGCAGGCAGTCGATCACAAGCGGAATATCCGCCGCCCGCGAATCGCTAATCGGCTTTCCGTTATCAAGCGTCTCGAGTGCTGCCAACTCGTCAACTTCGGCTTCAATCAGGTCGGCTAACTTGTGCATCAGCGCACCACGGTCACGGGCATCCATTTGCGACCACTCTCCCCCATCAAACTGCGCGCGAGCAGCATCGACCGCCAGATCAATATCTTTGGCGTCGCCTTCCGCCACCTGGGCGATCACTTCCTCCGTTGCCGGGTGGATCGTATCAAACGTCTTCCCGCTAGCCGCTGGGACCCATTTGCCGCCGATAAAACATTGTGTCTGTCGGATTTGTGGACGAGCAACTTTTTCTGCCAAGGTTGCCATAATTAGTTCCTTATCAAATGATGTTTGAAGAAAGTTGATGTTTGAAGAAAGTGTTGTCGACTTGCCGGCTAGGCGACACTATTTAGCCGGGCCAGAAGGTGAAATTCTAACGCGAACAAGCAAGCTGCGACTAGGCGGCTAAGAAAAATATCGCAAAAAATCGACAATCGTTTGTATTCTCCGCTGCATTTCATCCAAGGCTGGCTTGCGAATCTTTTCGGAACAACCGCCCCCGGTCAACTTCCGAAAATCCGAGGTGCTGATACATGGCAACCGCCGCGTCGTTGCTTGCCATCGTCTGAGCCTCCACCGTTCCGACGCCTCGACTTCGCAGACGCTGAAACGCTTCGCTGAGAAGATAGCTGGCCGCGCCTCGCCGACGCCAGTCCGGTTCGACGTAAACATCAAATAGGCCCGAAGTACAAACACCCCAAGAGGACGACAAAGGCTGGATGTCCCAAAACGATGCCATCGCGACGATCCGATTGTTGCTACTGTCCACAAGCTCAAACCGGTCTCGCTGCATTGCTCCCCAAACACACGCGTCCCACCAAGAAGAAGCAACCGGGTCTACCGTTTCCGCAATCCGCGTAAGTCGCCTGATCTGCCGAACACTACGAGAGAGCGGCGGGCGAAACATCTTCAAATCGCTCTGCAAAATCGGAATCTGACACGTCTCCCGATAACCTCGCTCCAGACAAGTCTCTCGCAAAACTTGGTTCGACTCTAAAATCCCCGGTATCTCGCTACCACCGTAAAGCCCCAGGTAAAACGAATTCATCGGATTCACGCCACCCGCGTAAAGCACGCTCGCACCTCGCGAACGCAAAAATTTTTCGCTTGCCTCAAGAAGCTGATTGGCCAACGCGGGATCTTCATGTCCGGCACGTAGCATGAGCATGTAAGTCGTGCCCAGGCTTGTGTCGAGTCCCGTAAAGTCCTCGTTCGGACCAAACCCTGCGTGGACGAACCCAACCGGGACCTCGTCCTGCGTTGCCACGATCAACCCTTCGCGATCAAAGTGCATCTTCGAGAACACGCCATATTCCAACAGCGACGCGGAAATCGGTTGCAGCAGAGTCCGTTGCGGCGGTTGACTACGCCAAATTTCCGCCAGGTGCGGAGGATCAGTATTGCGAAACGGCCGGAGGCAATGCACGGCAGACTGAGGGGAGAAAAGGATTGTAGGAAAAAGAAAACGGCAAGACCGTAATTATGCCATGCCGATTGCGAGGAGCAAGCCAGCTACCCCCCTTCTGCACCAATTTCAAGGTCGAGACCACGGTTCACGCTGCCCTCTGATTTCGTCTTTGGCGTCTGAGGACGCGACGATCTGTCGGTTCCCCCTTCCAGCGACGATGAACCCACCAATACTGCTCAGGCGTCTGGCGAATCAGGCCCTCCAATTGCTCGGTATACCATTGGGTTAGCAGCGGGATCGTGCCCAGGTCGAAGTCGTTGTCGGCCGGATCCACAATGCCTGCCACTTGCATTTCCATATACAGCGGCTTTTTCCCCCGCACTGAAGCGAGAACCACAGTCGGAGCCAAACCACTGAGCGTAAAGACAGATACCGCCTTGTGGGTCGACGCAGGGCGGCCGAAAAAATCGACCCAGCATCCATTCACTCCCGCGTGTTGATCCCCAAGCAAATTCAGAGTCCCGCCTTGTTTGAGCAGCAACGCCACCTCAGGGCCACTTCCTTCCTTGGGCAATATATATTGGCCCGTCGCCCCACGAAACCGATTCACAAACCGGTCGAGATACGGATTATCCAGGGTCCGAGCAATCGTATGCGAGGGAAAACCGTGGAGCGCCAGCATGTAGCCGCCCATCTCAAAATTGCCCAAATGCCCCGAGATCATTATCGTGGGTCGATCGTCGATCAGACGTTGGAAAACTTCCTTCGTCCCCGGCAGTGCAGAATGGTCCCGCCAATTCGAGCGATGAACCTTACGCGGCGCATGGGCAATCTCGACAACCATCAGCAGCAGATGCTCCCACATCCCCTGGGCAATCTCGTCGCGATCTTTCTGCGACAGCTCAGGAAAAGCAAATCGAAGGTTTCCCTCGACCACGTCGCGCCGCAGCTTCAGCACGTGCCAACAAAACCAAGAAAATCGCTTCGAGTAGGCCGCACACGTACCCAGCGGTAACGCCTGGATAATGCAAATTAACAGCCGCACCACGGCATAAACAGAAAAATCAACGAGTTTCTTTGCGTGCACCTCAGCAAGTCCTTCCAAGTAGAGAGGCCACTATTGTGCGCGAACTGGCCAACTTAGCGATAGATCGATTTGTTGAGTGCAGAATCTTAGGAATTAGGAGATCGGTCAGCCAAATTTAGCCCGTGACAGAATCGAGGTAAGTCATTACCCTGTATCACTAAGCACCCCTAGCTCAACTGGATAGAGCATCGGACTACGAATCCGAAGGTTAGAGGTTCGAATCCTCTGGGGTGTACTGATTGAGACCTGGTTTCGTGCGAATCGGTATCCTGCTTGGATGGCAAACAGGACCTTATCACCGTTATTGTTCTGCTGAAAGTTCTTTGTAAGTTGTTTCTGTGAAACAAGTTACCTCCCTAGTGCGTTACTGTTCTTTGCAGGCTCTTCCAGATAAAGGGAGTCGTCATTTGATTATTTCGCTCTTAATTGCGGCCCACAGGTGCCTATTATTTCGCTAGAATGAACCGGGCCTTCGCGGCGATCTGGCAGGCATTGCTTTCGCAGAGAGCTGCCGCGAGCGGCGACTTGTCAGGTAGGCGATTCGATGCAATTCTTCTCTCGGTCGAATATTACCAATTTCATTCTCAGCTTCGCTTGGCTAGCTATCCCGGCGAGTGGCTTTGCCGATGATTTTTCGTCTCCGAATGTTAAAATTCGTGAGCAAATGGTTCGCCGCATCGACTCGTTGCTTGCCGAGCGATGGGCTGAGGAGGGAGTGGTGCCGGCTCCTGTGGCGAAACAGGGGGAGTTTTTGCGGCGTGCTTCGCTCGACCTCAATGGCGTCATTCCGCGTGCCTCAGAGGTTCGACAGTTTCTCTCCGACGAACGTCCTGAGAAACGAAGCCTGCTGATCGACCAGCTGCTCGCCTCTCCCCGGTATGCCTCGCATTTTGCTACGGTATGGCGCAATCGGATCTTGCCCCATGAGATTGAGATGGAGCATCTGCGTGAGGCAGTCGGGCTGCATCAGTGGCTACGGGAGCGTTTTGCTCGGAATCTTCGGTACGATAACCTGGTCGAAGGCCTGCTGTTGGCAACCGGTGACGAAGGGCCCGGCCCGGGGCTTTATTTTCGTGCTCATGATTTGGTTCCAGAAAAAATTGCTTCCAGTGCCTCGGAGCTTTTCTTGGGCTTAGACCTTCAATGTGCCCAGTGTCACGACCATCCTTTTGCCGATTGGTCGCAGCGAGACTTTTGGGGATTTGCCGCATTTTTTGCTCGTGTCCGTTCGCCTGACAATCCTAGGAGGGATACCTCTTATCGGTTGATTGATAGCGGCCAAGGGGAAGTGCTCCTCCCTGATACCGAGGAGGTCGTTCCGCCCAAGTTTCTGCAAGCGTCGCTTGCGACGGAAGACCGGCTGCAATCTCGTCGTATGCAGATTACGCTTTGGATGACTTCTCGGGATAACCGACTTTTTGTCCGAGCGGCTGTCGATTGGGCTTGGTCCCACTTGTTCGGTCGTCGGCTTGTTGTATCGCTTGAGCATGTTGATGAACTTGAATCTTTGACGAACAGCCAGCTTCTTGAAGAGCTGGCTGACTACTTTGTTGATACCGGGTTCGATTTGCAGGAACTTTTACGTACTTTGACAAACACGCGTGCTTATCAGCTTTCGGGCCATCCTGAGAACACGGAAGCAAATTCGCCCGATTTTTTTGCCTCGATGCTTGCGAAGCCGTTAACTCCTGAGCAGCTCTACGACAGCTTCCTTGTCCTGTCGCCGCTACGTAACGACGGAGGAGAGCCGGGCGGCGCACAGCTTGGACTGGGGAGTATGTCGATTGATCCTCGGCGAATGGAATTTATTCGCCGTATGCGTTCGCCTCCAGGTGATGCGACTGAGTTCCGATGGGGAACCTTGCAAGCCCTTATGTTGATGAATGGCCAACTAATGGACCACCTGACTTCGGCAGATCGTAGTCGCGTGTTAGGAGCACTGAACACGCCATTTCTGACTGAAGCCGAGCAGGTCGAAGCTGTTTTTCTGGCGACGTTGTCGCGGCCGCCTACTGCTGGGCAACTAGCCGCTTGTGTTGAGTTGCTACGCGAGTGTGATTCGCAGGAGGACCGAGTGCGAGCTTTGGGCGATATGCTTTGGGCAATTGTGAATAGCACCGAATTTGGTTTCAATAGGTAACGGAAATGAGGAGGCTTGCAATGCGAAACAGCGAGTTGAGTCGACGGCAACTGCTGAGCTTTATGGGGCTTGGCCTTGGGGCGTCTTGCGGTGCTGGTTGGTTGCCTGCGTTAGCCGAGAGTGTTGCAACCGACCCGCGGCGCCGTCGACACTGTATTTTGCTCTGGATGAATGGTGGTCCTAGCCAAACCGATACGTTTGACATGAAACCGGGCCACGCCAATGGGGGCGAATTCAAAGAAATTGCGACCAAGGCTCCTGGGCTTCGCTTTAGCGAACATTTGCCGAAGCTGGCCGATCATGCCGAGCAGTTGGCTGTGGTTCGTTCAATCAGCACGGCCGAAGGCGACCATGCCCGTGGCACGCATCTTGTTCGCACAGGCCATCCTCCGGCCGGCGGTGTGGCTTATCCCTCGATAGCCTGCTCGCTTGCCAAGCAGCTCGAATCGCAGTCGAATCTGCTACCGAACTATGTGAGCGTTGCCCCGAGAACTCAGGTGAGCCCCGCTTCGTTTGGCCCTGGTTTTCTTGGCCAAAGCTATGCGCCAGCGATCGTTGGAGGTGTTTCTTCCGATGCGGCGGCATCGGAAGGGGCTGGCGAGAGAGCTATGGATTTGAAGCTGGAACACATCGATTGGCCAGCAGGAGTTGACTCTCGGCAGGGGATTCGGCGCAGGCAGCTTTGGGAACGATTCCAGAAGGATTTTCTTCAGCATCGGCACGTTGAAACCTTTCGTGCCCACGATGCTTTGATTCGCAACGCGACCGAGATGATGCGTCCTGAGGTTCGCCAGGCATTCGATCTGGCTGAGGAATCGGAATCGACCCGCAGTAAGTATGGCCCTGGGCTGTTTGGCCAAGGCTGTCTGCTTGCTCGACGTTTGGTCGAACGTGGTGTTCCATTTGTTGAAGTGGCCTTGGGAGATGGGCTTGCTTGGGACACTCATCAGGATAATTTCAGTCAGGTCAGGAGCCTTTCTGAGCAGCTCGACGCGGGCTGGGCCAACTTGATGGCAGAGCTGAAAGAACGCGACTTGCTTGAGAGTACAACAATCCTTTGGATGGGCGAGTTTGGCCGTACGCCGACGATCAATGGAAACGCAGGCCGCGACCATTTTCCTGCCGCTTGGTCGTGTGTGTTTGCAGGCGGTGGAATCGAGGGAGGCCAAGCCTATGGTAGGACGAGCCCCGATGGGACGGTTGTGGAAGAGAATCAAGTTGGAATCGGCGATGTGCTTGCTACCCTTTGTACTGCGATGGGGGTTTCGCCTAAAGAAGAAAATGTGACGCCTGCCGCGAGACCGGTCAAGCTGGCCGAAGGGACTCCGATTCGTAAAATATTGGCTTGATAACATGGGTAGGTCTTCTGTCTGGTTTTTCGGACTAGCTGTTTTTGCCGTGACGTTGGGTTGCGGGGAGAAGAGCAAGCCCCTGCCACAAGCAACGAAGGCGGTCGAGAACATTGAAACGGTAGACGCAGCGCCGTCTCGCGAGGAAGTGCTCGCCGATGAACCGGTGGAAACCAAGATCGAAGTCGAGGCTGAAACGACTGCAAAACCTGAGCGAGTTATTTTCTTGACGCCTGGCGGGCCACTGGTCGCGGATATTTTTCTTTCGATCGCCGGGCATAGCCATGGCAAGCTTCTTGAGGAGCAGATCCAACGGGTGCTTACAGCTGCCGATACCAACGACGATGGCAAGCCTACGTGGGCTGAGTGGAAAAAGAATGAGAAGTTTTTTGAGGAGGAACTTCCGGAAGCTCCTTCCCCCAACCGCCGGCAGATGAAGCAGTGGATCGAAAGATACGATCAGAACTTTGACAAAAAAATGCAGGCCACAGAGGCGGCGTCTTGGCTTGGGCGTGGCCAGGGCGGAAGTGTTCGGGCATTTTCGGTTCGGAGCAGTCGGTCTTATGTTACGAATCTCGTTTCGGGATCTCGTGTTTGGCAGTTGCTTGACAGGGACAACGACGAGCGGCTCTCGGAGGATGAGATTCGGCACGCGACCGATCGATTTTGGCAGCTTGATGCCGACGACGATCGCATGATTACGTCAAGCGAGTTGGCGACCTTGGAAGAGCAGCTTCAGACAGCAGGTGGTCGCAGCTTTCGCAGTAAGTATGTATTGAACCGTTACGCAGCGATTCATTTGGATTCGACATTCGAGGCGGATCGCTTGGATTCGTTGTTGAGCGATTTTTACGCTCCGCGGCAGAATCTGAGACCAAGCAGTTTTCCTGATTTGCCAAATTTGTTTGCTACTTTGGATATTGACCGGAACGAGTGGCTTGATGAGGACGAGCTGTCGGAGCTTTTTCGCATTGACCCGAGGGTTAAGGTTTCGATTTCTTTTCACGATTCGGAAGATAGCCGTAAACCTGCGAAGGTCTGTGTGGAGGGATTGGCTGAAGGCGTTTCCTTGGTGGCACAGAATTCGGACGATCGTGTTGTGATTTCGCTTGGCACGACTCGGTTGATTATTTCTGCTCATGATCTTACGACAGTCGAGGGGCAAGATTCTGCTCTCAGGAGAAGCCAGATTCGTCTTATGGTTCACGACCAAGGGGACGTGTTGTTTCGAGAAATCGACTCGAACGACGATGGCCGACTGGGAGAACGCGAACTTACTTCGTGTGGCGAACGCATGAAAAAGTACGACGCGAACGGCGACGGGCAGCTTACGATCGACGAATTCCCGTACTCGATGGTCGTTGCCTTTCTTCGAGGAGAGGAAGCGAGCAAGAGAGGGTTTTATACGCCGAATACCGCGGTCGCAAAATCTCATGGCGAGGGTACCCCTCTTTGGTTTACGCAAGCCGATTTTAATGCGGATGGAGATCTCAGCCGGCGGGAGTTTCTTGGTTCGAGCGATCGATTCGAGAGCCTTGATTTGAACCGCGACGGATATGTTGATGCGGAAGAGGCGGTCGCGTACGAGGCGGATTGATCGTGACAGATTGAACGAATCCCCAAGGTTTTCGGCGAGATGCCGCCGTATCAGGCGTGCGAGTTTCATATCCTCAAGGAACTGACCAAAGCAGTGCAGCACGCGGTAGCTAGGATTCGGAAAGAGTTGGCCGCCACAAGGCAGAAACTCGACCGCGACCCTCCTCCACTGCCTGGGAATCAATCACCACCAGCTCTCATTCAAATCCCGAGGTTCAGATCAGGGTTTCACCGGAGTAGAAGAAGCCGATGCAGTACTCTATAACTCTAGTTTAGTGAAGCTTTCCCTTTTTATTCATAGCGACCTACTCACTCGGAGATAAAGATGGCGATAAAATTCCCACAAAGAGCTCTCTGTTTCTTGATCTTTGCCATCGCAGCATGCCCAATCACCTTTGCGGAAGAAGAAAAAAACTACACTCAAACCAAAAATGTCGTCTATGCCGAAGTCCACGGCATTGGCCTGCTCTTAGATGTTTTTACTCCCACTGAAGCTGCGAACGGCTTGGCCATCGTCGACGTCGCGAGTGGAGCCTTCCACTCCGACCGGGGGAAAATCAACGACCATAAAAAAGCAGGGATCTTTGATACGTTTTGCGGCAAAGGATATACCGTGTTCGCAATTCGCCCCGGTTCAATTTCAAAATTTGGAGCCCCCGAGATGATCAAAAATCTCAATCAGGGCATTACCTGGGTGATTGATCATGCCGAGAAGTATAGCGTCGACCCCAATCACATGGGGTTATTGGGAGCTTCAGCCGGTGGCTACTTGGCCTGTCTCGACGCAGTTTCTTCCGAAGAAGGCAGCCCCGCCGAGTGTTTCAAAGCAGTCGGCGTTTTCTTTCCCCCAACCGATTTGCTGAACTACGGCCCTATTCAGCTCCAAGTTCGCACCGATCCGTTTCTTGGAAGAACCGTACGGAAACTTCTCTTCCGCGAAGGCTTTGGCAAAATGACCGATGAGGCCATTGAAGAGCGTGTCATAAAGTTTTCGCCCGCACGCCGCGTCACTTCCGAGTTGCCGCCGTTCTTGTTCATCCACGGCGACGCCGATCCCTTGGTACCGTTACAGCAGTCAGAAATCATGGTCGCTGCGTTGAAAGAAGCCAACGTTTCCGCGGAACTTATCGTCAAGGAAGGGGGAGCCCACCCTTGGCCAACCATCGCAGAGGAAGTCAAAATCATGAGCGACTGGTTTGATAAAACCCTAGAGTCGGAAGCCACCGCAACCAAATAAAAGTCAGCATCTCGTTTGCCCTTCCCGTCCACTCCCAACACTCATTTACTTCTCTCCCTCAACCAAGTAAATCGGATTACTAAGCACCCACGGATACCGCTGCCCCGCCAAGACTTGAATCGCTTCCATCCGGTAAACCCCCGACTTTTTCAAATCAAGCACTAGCTCCTTGTCCTCGACTTCGGAAAAGGTCTGCCCATTACGAACCACACGAATCTGCGCCACAGTGGGCAAGCTGACGTGTAGCGTCATCCCTTTTTCAAATGAAATCTCGTCGCCGACCGTTCCGACCGGCTTGCCTTGACCCTCAACCCAGAAACCAACCGACGGCAAAGGGGCAATTAGCTCGAAGCCCAAAATAATACGCCCGTCACGAAGCGCACCACGGACCGTATGTTCGTTGATCTCCTCAATCTGCAAAAACGTCCCCACATGACGCATGCTGATTTCGTACGGATCGAGCTGAATGGTTTTCAGGACCTTACGCTCTTCTGGTTTCTCAGTCTGTCCAAAAGCAGCCAGCAACATCTTGGCACGCAAACCATCGCCTGTCCAAACCACTTCGTCGGCATAGTCGAGCACCTCGACGCCTCCACCAGGCAAAGCAACTATCTGTAGCTTCTGGTTCTGATGGCTATCGTTGCCTGCAATCCCAGGATACCGTTCGGCTGTTGTGAGCTGATCAAACCGAGTAAGAAATCTCTCGGGATAGTCGAGAAACGAGCAGAAGGCCGACTCGGGATGCTTCTGCACGGCTCCCATGTTCATCACCATCGCAGTGATAAGCATCGCGATCGGTTCGTCTTTCGCATCGCTATGAGTATTGTAAATCTCAATTCCGTCGTACTTCGTGCGGTCGAAAGTCGGAACTTCTTCTTGATGGCAAAGAAAACGCACATCGTCTTCTCCTTCACGGCCAGGCCAGTGCAGCGAGTTCTTCAAATCGCTGGAGCTTTCGGTGCCGGCAAGAAAATACACGTCTTCATACCATCCCGTCACATTCTCGGCCACAACATCAACCTCACGGCTCTTATGCTCAGTAAAGCCAATCACTTCTGTGCCAGTAAGCTTCGCCGCAGCGACAATCTCTTCTAGCGTGCCATTACTATCGTGCGAAAAATGGCTGTGAAAATGAAACCTGCCACGTACAAACGGGTAGGGCACCTCAACCGCCTCGATGCCTTCTGCCAGCAAAGCCCGCTCGCGATCAAGTTTCTCTAAAAAAGGCTCACTCAACCGCCGAAGCACAGGCAACCTCGGCCCCGCCTCCTTCTGCGCCCAGGCAGCCTCGGCAACAAAAAACGTAACAAGCAAAAACGTACAAAGGTTCAGAGTCGATCGAATCGCCATAGTTTGTTTTCCTAATACGGCTTCTTCCATTGAATCGGGAATTGCAGAAAACTACCCTTGGCGGTTAAATATTTTTGCAGTTCCCCCGCTGTGGTTCAACTAAAAAAGTCGCTCAACCAACCTTCATACCAGCCCTGCGGGCCGACAACCATCGCCGTACCAACTCATCGACAACAGCGCCTGACAGAATCACCGCACCAATAATTGCAAACTCGACATTCTGATAATTCGGATGCACAAGATTGATCGTATTACTAAGCACCACCATCACTGCCGAGCCAATTACAACGCCGATGATACTTCCTTCGCCGCCACGCAGCGAACATCCTCCCAGCACTGCCGCAGCTATAGCATAAAGCTCATAAAAATTCCCAAAATCACTCGGCTGAGCGGCGTTAATGTCCAGCACAAACAGCATCCCCCCGACTCCCGCAAGCATCGAACAAATGGCATACGCCAGCAGCACCATCCGATCGGTGTTGATTCCGCTATACCGAGCAGCTTCCGGGTTGTTGCCCAACGCAAGCAAGTAGCGGCCATAGATGGTTTTGTTCAAAAACACAGCCGCAACGATCGCTAGGACAATAAGCACAAGCGTCGTGGCAGGGAGCTGAAAAGCTCCCTCGGCATCGCCAAGAATGGGTATTCTTCCCTTGGCAATCAGGCGCAATTCCTGAAAGCCGCTGCCAAATCCTTGCGATTGATCATTGGTAATTCCGCGAGCCAAACCGCGATAAAAAAGCAACCCGCAGAGCGTGACAACAAACGGCTGCAAACGCAATTTCGTGACAAGCAGACCATGGACCAAGCCAATGACTAGCGAGATCATCAAGATTGCCCCCACCGCGGCAGGAACCGTCCAATCGTGCTTCGTCAGCAAAAATGGCAACAGCACTCCAACCAAACAAACTACCGACCCAATCGAGAGATCAATCCCCCCAGTAATAATAACAAACGCCGCACCAATACTCAGAATGCCAAACAGCGCCGTCCGGTGGACCAGATTCTCGATGTTGCCGCTAAGCAAAAAACGATCGGTCGAAGCCGCCGTGTAGACGCAAATCATGATCAACAAGCCAAGAATGCCATAAACCTTCCCTCCGGCGCGCAGCTTCTGCGAAATCCGGCTCAACAGCGAATCAGCTCCTGGTTCTTTACCTGTCACATTTCGATCCTTTTTTTGATTCCAAAAAAATTAGACAATAGCCGCGACCTAACACTTCGCCGGAGTTCTCCCAGTGCCCGTCGCCAACTGCATCACCGCATCCTCGCTAATCTCTGCTCGATCGAGCCCTCCCGCGATTCGCCCTTCGTGCATCACCAGCGCCCGGTCTGAGAGACCAAAAATCTCTTCCATTTCGCTCGAAACAAATACGATCGCAACCCCTCGACCCGCAAGCTCATGCATCAGCCGATAGATCTCTTCTTTGGCACCGACATCAATCCCCCGAGTCGGCTCATCCATCAGCAAAAGTCGTGGCTCGGTAGCCAACCACTTACCAAGCACAACTTTCTGCTGATTCCCGCCCGAAAGAACCTGCACAATCTGATCGCCGCCTGCCGACTTAATTCGCAGCTGCTGAGTCATTTCTTCACAAACACGATTTTCCGCCTCACGATTCAAAAACCCACCTCGCATCTCCCGACGCAGAGTTGCCAGCGAGAGATTCTGCTTTACGCTCATCCCCAACACCAACCCTGCCAGGCGGCGGTCCTCTGGAACAAGCACAATCCCCGCCTCGATTGCCTCGCGTGCGGTACGCGGAGGTCGAGCAAGGCTTTCGGTTTTCATCGAACCGCCTACCGCCGGAGTCACTCCAAACAAAGTCGTGAGCAGCTCCGAACGCCCTGCTCCCACCAGCCCAGCAACTCCCACAATCTCGCCAGCACGTACCGAAAAGCTAATCGCATGCGCCGGATAAGCTGGCGTACGCAGCTGCTCGACTCTCAGAACCTCGTCGCCAGTCGAGTGAGCCGTACGATGATAAAACTTCGAAACATCTCGACCAACCATCATCGAAACCATCGCGTCATGACGAATCTCATCACGCAAAATCTGCCCTACAAAACAACCATCGCGTAATACAACAACGCGGTCAGCCAGCTCTTCCACTTCTCTCAAACGATGAGAAATGTAAATCACGCTGACGCCCTGAGCACGCAGGTTCTTGACCACCCCAAAAAGCGTTTCTGTTTCGTGTTGCGACAACGACGACGTCGGCTCATCCATAATCAAAACTCGAGCCTGCGTACTCAACGCCTTCGCAATCTCGACCAGTTGCTGTTTGCCAATCGAAAGCCTACCGACGATCGTGCGAGGCGAAACATCAAGCCCAACCATCTCCAAATACTTCGTGGCATCTCGCTCAATCCTGCAGTTATCGATCAGCCCGAAGCGTCTTGGCTCTCGCCCCAAAAAGATGTTGGCCCCAACGCTCAAGTTCGAGGCCAGATTGAGCTCCTGATGAATCAGAGAAATCCCCGCTTGCAACGCTTGCTCAACATTTGCAAACACCACAAGTTGCCCATCTACAAAAATCTCCCCCGTGCTCGGCGATTGAACCCCTGCCAAGATCTTCATCAGCGTGCTTTTGCCCGCACCATTCTCGCCGAGCACCGCCAAAACTTCACCTGCCAAGATCCCAAGCGAGACATCGTCTAAAGCTCGAACGCTCTGAAACTGTTTCCCAACATGTCGCACTTCCAGTACCGGCGGGGAATTGTTTTCGGGCATAAAAACCTCGGGAGCACGGCGTGCCAAGTCGAATGGAGTCGAATGGAGTCGAATGGAGTCGAATGGAGTCGAATGGAGTCGAATGGAATGGAGAAAAACAGCGAGAGCCTTTAGTACTACCAGCGATCAGTCATTGGAACCACAACGACACGACGAACACCACGCCCTAGGGCAAGCAATGTGAAACTGTGTTTTGTTGAGTCGGCATTTTTCAGGAAACAATCATGTCGACCTGTTGATCGAGGAGAAATCATTGAAACCCCAGTATCTCTAGCTCCATTTCATTGTGCCCGTCGTGTCGTCGTGGTTCAACCTAGCGTTGTCGTATTAGACGAGCGGCAGATCAGAACTTACCCTAGTCCCTCTCTCAGCCTCTGAAATTCACCTCTGGATCGCCTTAGCAGAAGCCACAGCACCCCATTTGCCGCGACTATCGCCCTGTCTTCTTCTTCAAGTCAGCCCAAAACTCCTCTACATTACTCGAATCAATCACACGCGCCGGAATGTCAATGAACTTGTTTTCAGGGATCACCGAATTGTTTTTCTTGTACAACTCATTGAGCACGCAAATCGATTCGTAGCCATATGCGTACGGATCCTGAACCACCGTTCCCGTTACCGTGCCATCGATAATACCCTGTAGCGAAATTTCATCCTCATCAAAGGCAATCACCTTCACCTCGCCAAGCTTGCCAGCCCCACGCAACGCTTCCATTGCCAGAGGCGGGTTATAGGTAAACAGCCCAACAAACGCTGCGATATTCGGATGACGAGTTAGCGCATCCTCCGCGTTGGCTTTCCCTTTCGCTCGATCAAACTGATCAGTCAAAGTACCAAGAACCGTAAATTTACCATCCTCGCTCGTCATTGGATCGCCCAGCGGGTCATTTCGCGACGAGTCAGGCTCACGACCCAAAATGGCATCAATACACCCTTGCCGCCGTCTACTGGAATTATCCTGGTCAGCACGCCCAATCAGAATCATCACTTCGCCGCCTTCAGGTAACGCTTTGCGCACCAACTCACCACACATGAGCCCCGCAATATAATTGTCCATCCCGATATACATCACCCGATCCGACTCCGGAGCGTCCGAGTCATGAGTAATCAGGATCGACTCAGCCGCAGCCTTATTAAGAATATCGATTTGATTGATCGAGTTGATCGGACTAATTGCGATACCATCGATTCCGCGCGTAAGAAGGTCTTCCATCTTACGAGTCTGATCCGTCATCCCATTCGGCATCACGACCGTCACCTTCACACCTAGTTCCTCCCCCGCCTTCATCGCCCCTTGCCCTGCAATCGTCCAAAAATCGGCCACCCCATTCGAGACAAATGCCAGGCTGGCCCCTTGGGCCTCGGGCGTCCCACCTGCATTCTTGGAACCACAACCAAAAGACACCAACAGATGCACGGAGAATACCAGAGCGAATATTTTTCGAAGAAGCATCACCAAATTTCCTTCGTAGGTCGAAGTTCAGTTAAAGACTACACAGACCAGCTTAACTCAAAGTAAACCAAAAACGCAGCCCACGAATTCGTTATTCGTTATTAATTCGTCATCCGCGAAGCATGCGCCCAAAGTCCCAAGGCTGGGTTACGAACAAAAAACACCTCTTCCCCGTCTACTTCCTGCAGGCCGTCCTCTAAGCAGCCAATATCATAAAGTTTCGACATCTCCCCCAGATCGCCATACCCATACCCCACGCTTTCGATCTCCTCCCGCGTCAGTTCCCCTGGGCAGTAAGTAATCTTAAACCGCCCCTCCGACGACCCATGAATCAAATGTGCCGCAGCCGAGAGATTCTCTCGAAGCTCGTCACTCTGTTTCACAAATTCAAGAATCTCAGGCGTTGTACGATACCCATATTTGCGAATTAGCTCATCAATCTTCGCGTCTTCACCAAACGTCCGAACTGCTGGGCCAAGGATAATCAATTCGCCCCCATCTGCGATTGCCATCCGCGTACGGTAGATCGCTTTGTTTCCCAGCCAGGTGCTATGAAACTCTTCCGGATCGAGGTACACAACCACTTTCTTCAAAGGCTCCGCAACCATCTCAAAGTTCACTTCTAGCGACAGCCGGCTTGCCTCTTCAAAACACTCGACATCGTCCCCAATGAAGAGTCCCCGCACCACCAACTCGCCGGACACATTCTGACCAATTACGGTCAACACATAAAGCAACGGAAGATGACCACAGAAATTATCTTGGGCATAATTCAAAATCTTACGAGGTGGCGTATCAGCTCGCCCCATGATCCGTTCCATGCCATACACCGCACCAACAAAATGGCTTTCGTTAATCCCACGCACCCCTCCAGTTCCCACAAGCAAGTTCTTGTTGTAGTTGGCCATGCCCATCACCTCATGCGGCACCACCTGGCCAATCGAAAGCACCAAGTCATGCCCCCCCCTCCAGATCAATCGGTTCAACTGAGCCGGCCAAGTCTCGCAGTACATCCCCTCGGTCACTTCCGAAACAAAATCCGCCGGCACTTCGCCGATCGTTTCCACATCGGTTCGCCAGTTGTGATAGCGAAACAATTCTGGCGGAACACGAGGAAACATCTTTTCTCGCTGCCACAACGGCATCTCAAAATGTGTCCCCAACGCAGGCAACACGTCGACCAGATGCTCGCCATAGTAGTCCGACGCCATACAAGTCAACTGGCCTGCCCGGCTATTAAATCGAGTAAAATCAGGAGGCACAGCAATCACCCGCTCGCGAGGGCCAAGCTTTTCAAAGACGCCAAACAAGGCGTCGCGAAGCTGTTCGTCAGAAAGTTCGGTCGTCGCCGACCCGGAAGCGTAATAAAGCATGTGTCGTTTTCAAGCCGTAGAGATTCGTGTGTCTGTTTCACAATAGCCGCGTACTAACAGTCCGCCAAAATATCAGCTGTTATCTTACCGTTTTCCGACAGACAAAAGGAGAGCCCTCCACAAGCACCCAGCAAACTATTCTTGTCAGATGCTTTCTTCCCTGTGATAATAGAAAACATGTCCTCTGCTCGCCCACAACCGGCAGTTTCAAGCCCCGCCTCTCGCGGGCCCCAGCTGCTCCATTTTCGGCTAAGACAGATGTTTTTCATGGTTACCGCACTAAGCATCTTCTGCGCTCTGCTGGTAAAAACTCCCGGGGTATGGCCGCTCGTAATCGGGTCGGTCACCTTGCTCATCGCGGCACACGTCTTCGCCAACCTAATCGGAACTCGCTTGCGCGATAGCTCTCCTGGAGCGAGCCGTTGGCAAACCCAGCAGGTCGGCTCCACCCCCGAGGTTCCCGTGGCCAGAACCAACCCAGCCGAGATCACCAACCGGAGTCCTCCGAACGGGCGGCCTATTTCGTCTTCGGACCAGAGAAATTCAGCCAAAATAGAGCCAAGTTGACGTCGCCTACTCCAATCACTTACATTTGATAGCAGAGGCAGAGGGAAGCAGCCTTTTTCCTTAGCTTTGTCCGATGGACGGCCAGAGCTTCTTTGGTAAAGTTTGATTGAAAGGAGAGCGCTATGCCGTTATTTGAAGTGGAGACGGAAAGCCATATAATTATCACGTGGGCCAAAGACAACGACGAGGCGACGGCCGTCGTGACCGAGGCTTACCCGAGCGACACGGTCATCCGTCTGACCAAGCGTCCCCGCGATACCTGGGTTATCTCGAAGAGTGCTCTGGGAATTACCAGCTCGCTTGACCCGTGCAGCACTGCTCGCGATTGCCTTTCAAAGAGCGAAGGCGACAAGGTTCATGCAATACGGCTTTACATGCACGAGACGGGCGTCGACCTAGAGCAAGCTCGTAAAGCAATTGAGTCGAATATGGTGATGGGTTGGTAATCGCCACCCACGCCAATAGGGAAAAATCCTAGAGCAACCGTTGGTTGCCCTGGCTAGGTCATTGGCTCGCGGTGCAGTTGCATCGCGAGCAAAGACCGGCATGGGCTTCTTCGAGCATTCTGCTCGTGCGATTTAGTTTACCGCGGCCAACTTGGGTCTCATCTTCTGGCAACGTGCCATCGACGCTAACCGCGTTTCAAACACAAAATACGGTTTTAGCGGTATCTTGGTACTTGCGGTGTTACCGGATAAGGAACTTGCCCGCTACTGACAGGAGCTTCGACGCTTGGCACTTGTGGGCGAGGCGACTCGGGTCGCGTGGCAATCATCGAAGGAGTCGTGAAGTTTGTCGTCGGATAGCTGCTGGTGCCGCCAGGCCGATAGGGAGTTGTACTTGCAACTGCCTGTGGCGTAGGCGTTGTGGGTGCGGCAACAGCCGCGGACACGGGTGACGAAGGGGTATAGGCCCTAGGCGTAGATTCGGTGTAACGACTAGCGATTGAGGCTGCCGCATTAGTGGCGATTTCTTCCATACTCCCGGCGGTCGGCGTACTCAAGCTGTTCTCCAAGCCAGCTGAAGCGGCTGTGGCCTGGGCAATTTTTGGTGGAATACCATTTATTTCAGGCGGTAGATTGGCTGTTGAAGGAGCCTGAACCGTTTGTTGAGCTGCTTGCACGGTGGCTAAGTAGCTGCCGTAGCGTGATGCTGTTTGGGGAGCTTCGCCGGCTGTCGGATTGGTTGAAGTCGGTAGAGTACTGGTCGGAGAGGATGCAGCAGCGTAGCGACTCGGGGCGGCAGCCGCGGGGGCAGCTGTTTCGGCGGTGCTCGAAGCGGCGGGCGGTACTGCGTCTGGGTTGTAAGGCAACTGAATCGAACCTAGACCCGCAGGTGGCGTGGCGGCTGCAATATGCTGCGTAGCGGTGCTCGCGGGAGCGGCTTGCGAAAAGGTTGGGGCGTCGGTGCTCGGGTATGCTGGGGCCGCCGCAAGCACAGCCGGCGGAGTTGTGCTGAGATTCGGGACAAACGCAGGGGCGGCAGCAGCTGCTGCTGCTAGCCCTTCGGCCTGCTTGGCAAGTACCGAAGGTTTGGTAGGTTCTGCGTTTGCCAAAGATGCCGTCTCGGCACCACTGGTGCTAGCCGTTTTTTGCATCGACTTACAACCGACCGAACTGACTCCAACGAGAATCATGAGACTCGTGGCAATGATCGTATTACGCATGGCTTCCGTGCCCTAATCGTAAACTAAGAAAAAAATTTGCCTGGGAAATTTTGACTTGTTCTGAGGAGCCAAGGGCGGGCATTACCGATAACCCGCACGACCCCTACCTTTTCTGATAGTCGGCAATTCCGACGCTTGAGACCATAAAAACATGGATTCAAAACGGGAAAATTGCGTGCTCGCATCAGATAGGCAGGGGGATTATAGGAGGCTATTGTAAGCGGTCAATGGCACTCCCCTTGCACGCTAGCGCGGGGTGCAGCCTGCCCTTTGTAATTTTCAGGCGATGGTTTTACAGAACCTCATGCATTGGATTTTTCGGTGGCGTTGCTTCCAGAGATGGCCGAAGCCAACCGCTCTCGCTGAGGTAGTTGGCTGCTAGCTAGAACAGAGCCTCGGCCCCCTGATACTATTGAAGTGGCCCCCAAATAATCGGACCACCGGCGTAGAGAGAAAATCGTAACCGTTCACGGCATGGCAGCTAATTTGACGGCAGCGAGAGTGCCGGCTCGCCATTGATTTTCCCTGCCTTCAGAAAAGCAGTGTCTCGTGAGAGACTGCCAGAAGTCGCTAATTTAGCCGCTTGGGGAGATTTAGGGGGGGCATATTCCTGCTGGAAGCTTGAATAATACTGTTTTCTACGCTTTTTGATTGCTATGTGGTTTTCATCCGATACAATGCCCAACATGTTTAGGGTGCTAGCTAATTCGTTAATAGCTAGGCGGTAGAGACTTTTTTTGGGGAATTGATGCAATGGCTGTGGGTACAATTAAGCGTCTGACGGACAGAGGATTTGGGTTTATAGACACGGGAACGAACAAGGATATGTTTTTCCATTCTTCCAATGTGGAAGGTGTCGGCTTCGATGAACTACGAGAAGGCCAAGAGGTAAATTACACCGAAGGGCAAGGTCCTAAGGGGCCGCGTGCTGAGAATGTAACCCCTACCTAGTCTGGTTAGATTCGTATAACGAGCAACCAAGTACAAAAAGGGAGCTGACAACAATGTCAGCTCCCTTTTTTCGCGTCACGGTTTTCTGAAAGCACTGCCTTTTCTGAAAACTAAGGAGGTGATCGGATCCTCACGCGGCTCCGAAGAAGTACTTTGTGACGTGATAGAATACTGGCGCTGCGAAGCAGACCGCGTCGATCCGGCTGAGAACACCCGCGTGTCCTTCGATGAGTGTGCCGGTCGAAACTTCGCCTCGATCTTTTTTGATGGCGGCTAGCGTCATCGCGCCAGCAGATGCCATAACCGCAATCAGGGCAGCCATCGCTGCGGCCTGCCACCAAGCAGGGAACGGTGTTGCCCAGTAGAGCGACATCCCAATAATTGCCGTAGCGCCCGATCCGCCGATTACTCCCTCCCAGGTGCGAGTGCTGTCGACGACTTCGGCAATCACATGCTTGCCAAACATTCGCCCCAGCAAAAATTGGAGTAACTCGGAGATCAGTACCATCGTGACAAAAAAGAACAACAGCCGAGCGTTTGCGTAGTTGCCGTCCATGTTTTTGCACTCAAGAAAAAGCAACGCAGGTGCAAAGCTAAGGCAATAAACGCAGACAAGTAGCCCGAATTGTACCTTGGCGACACGTTCAAGAAACCGCTTGAAGTCGCCTGAAATAGCCACTCGGGCCGCGATGAACAGGAAAGCATAGACGGGAATGAGAATACTAAAAAAGTCGTAGTAGTTCAGCGATACAAGTACAAACTGCATGGGGGTAAAGAAAAAGAAAACCCAAAAGAGGGCCCGGTGGTCGCCCATACTCGTGGGGGTAAGGGTTACAAATTCGCGAAGCGCCCAAAACGAAAGCAGGCCGAAGAGTACAACGGTCAGCGTGGGCTGAAAAAAGGCAATCCCCAAGACCAGGCTAAAGAACCACCAGGCATTGACGCGGCTGTTGAACGAGTCGACCGACCGCTTATCAAGTCCCAATGTGGTTTGCCTCTGTAGCCAGCGACCCACAAAAGTCGCAAGCGAAAGTAAAACCAATACGATGCCCAGCAAGGCCCAGTCTTTAAGCATGGCTAGCGATCTTTCAGGCTGACAACAGCCTCTCGTGCTCTGGCGAGAAATTCAGCTTTCGGCTCGCCGGCTTCGAGCCAAATAGGAGGCCCAAACGTGAGCGACGAAAGCAAAGGGACGGGTAAGAATTCTCCTCGTGGCAGAATGCGATTCATGTTGTTGATGAACACGGGGATCAATTCAAGTTCAGGGCGTTTTTTACTGAGGTAATAAAGGCCACTTTTGAATTCGCCAACCCCCCCTTCGGCATTTCGACCTCCCTCGGGAAAAATAATGAGCGAATGAGTGCTACCGATTTCGCTGAGCATCAGGTCGATGGGGCTTTGATGGACTTTTATTTTCTTACGATCGATGAGCATTGCGTTGAAGACCTGAGCCAAATGCCGGCGAATATAGCCGCGGTCCCAATAGTCTTTCGCTGCGATGGGACGCGTGATCTGGCGGACTTCTGTAGGCAGCGCCGACCAGACCAAGACAACGTCGAGGTGGCTCGTGTGATTGGCGAAGTAAACACGTTGGCAAGTATCTGGCTGGGAATCGACCCAACGAACACTTGCACCGCTGATGAATCTCGCTATCCAGGTTAGTAACGTCTCGGTGATCATACAAACGCGTAAAGGGGAACCGCTGGCGAAAGGGTATCGTATCTAGGTCTTGTGAGGAGTGATAGTGGATGCGGGCAGGTTGTAACTTACAGGGCGGGGTTTGCGGCTTTTTTGAGTCAGTAGCCGTTGGATTAGTGTCTCATAGCCCTCGACCATCGCTTCGAGCGACCATTGCTGGGAAACCCGTTTCCGGCCTTCTATCCCCATTTTAGTACGCAAGCTAGAGTCTTGCAGCAGTTCGAGGCTGTGGGAAACAAAACGGCTTAAATCGCCGGCTGGAAACAGCTGCCCGGTGATGCCTGGCAGCACGGTTTCGGGAACCGAGCCAACTTCGCTGGCCACGACGGCCACTCCGCTACTGAGGGCTTCAAGAATCGAGACCGGGCTCGCTTCGTTGTGAGAGGTCAGCGCCATCACGTCCAGAACACGAAGCAGCTCGGGCACATCCGACCGAGAGCCAAGAAAATGAGTGACTTGGGCGATTCCCAGTTTTTCAGCCAGTTGTTCAAGCTCTGGCCCTCGTGGTCCATCGCCCACAAGCACAAAGTGCGAATCGGGCAACTGCTGATGAATCTGAGCGGCACCAGCCAGAAATAATTCGTGATTTTTCTCTGGTCGAAGTGCAGCAAGGATGCCAAGAACTGGGGCGTCGAGGGGTATGTTCAACTCGCAGCGTTTCTCGGTACCGTCGCCAGGGGCGAAACACGTGGTGTCGATCCCGTTGTAGATGGTGTGAACTTTCTCGCGAGGAAAGCGTTCCCATTCAGACAGATGTTCGGCATGAGCATCAGCGACGCCTATAAATGCGTCGGTCCAAGGGGTAAGTAGACGGTTGAGTCGTCCGACCGAGTCGGGCCAGCCGGTACTATGCAACGCCGAAATCACGACCGGCACGCCAGACAAACGCGCTGCAAGGCGTCCCCAAAACATTTTGTCGCCAGCTCCGACGGTCACAATGGCGTCGATCTTTCGCGTGCGTAGGAGCCGGTAGAGACGAGGCAAGATGCGCAGATCGTATTTGCTACTCAGCAGATTACTATGAATAGGCATCTCGTCGGCCAGCATTTCTCCTAGAGGGCCAGGGTCCTTGAGGCATACGATCTCAGGCGCAAAACGGTTCGAGTCGAGTCCACGAACGAGATTAACGAGCAGAGTTTCGGCACCTCCGACCGGCATGCTGGTCATGACAAACATGACTCGAATACGTTGGTCGGGGACATTGGTTTTGGTGTTCATAGATGACACTCGATAGTTTTCTCGTGCTTAGGCGGTTCCCGAAGCAGACGGTCTGCGTTGGAACCAAGGTTTTAGTTTGGTAAGGCCTTGTTCAAACAGATCCCGCATCTGGGTTCGTTCTTCAAGAGTGAGAATGAGATGGGTGCTGAAAGTGGCTATCAGAATAACCGCCAAGGTAGCGATCGCAGTGGTTGCTCCCGCAGTTAAGGCCAAGGGAGAAATGACGAGCAACCAAGTACCGCTATCCACCCTCATGCCGTTGCGGTAACTCAAAAACAAAATAACTGCCAAAGTAACTAGGGTTGAAACGCTGGTGGCAATTACGGCCCCCTGAAGCCCCCAGAGAGGAAGCAGCAGTAGATTCAAGAGAATATTCAGAAGGACTCCAAAAGCTAATGGCATGGCGGCAAGGCGTGTGCGTTCGGCACACCAAAGATAATTTCTCGCGATCAAGTAGCTCCCATACCAGATACATCCGGCAAGCGTCCAAGGCAGAACACTGAGTCCACCAGAGTATTTTCCAGCAAGCACTACTTCAAACAGGAATGGCGAAAACAGCAAAATACAGACCCCCATGGCAAGCATGCCGAGGCTGGTTAGTTTGACGAAGAGATTCAGCTGCTTGCCGACCTGCTCGCGACGCCCAGCTTCCCAGTCGCGGCTTAGGTGGGGCATGATTATTCCTCCCAGCAGGTCGGCAACCGAGACGAGAAGCAGCGGTACCATTTGACTGCTATGGTAATATCCGACTTGCTCGAGGGCTTCGCTCGACGCCATCCCCGAATAGTGGACGATCATGTACCGATCGACTACCGCAAAGAAGTTGATCAGTAAGTTGGTGACCCAAACAAAGAATGCAAACCGCAAAAGGCGTGGCCAAAAATCGAACTGAGACAGCCGGTCAGTTGGAGGTTTCACCTCTTTGAGAGCAGGCCATATCCAGCAAATGGCTCCTAAAGAGGCAAGCAGGCAAGCAGTGCCATAGCTAATCACAATGCTCTCGACACTCGAGTTCATCGAGAGGAAGCCCAAAGCAAATCCGGCAAACATCAAGCTTTGCAAAAAGTTCATTACCGAGACAACTCGAAAGAGCCGCAGGGCTACGAGTAGCGAAGTAAGAGTATGATGAATGATGATCGCGGCAAGGCAAATCGCGATGCCATAGATTAACCGGGTACGATCGTCGGAGCCGAATAGAAGCTGCGAGAACTGAGGCGCAAACCAAATCACCAAGCCGACTGCTAGAGAACCTGAAAAAACCGTCCAGGCGGTCGTTCGCTGGAGGAATGTGTGAAGATGCCCACGCTGACGATAGTGTTCTAAATAGCGGCCGAAGGAACCAGGCACGCCTAGTACGGCAAGTGGGGCAGCGAAGAGCAAAAAGCTATAGGCCATTTCCCATTGTCCAAGAGTCTCGGGGTCTAGCCAGCGACAAAACAGCATGCCTCGCCCGAAGCCAACCGTTCGCTGAATCACCGTGACAAACAGCAAAATTACGACGCTTGAAGCAAGCGTGTCGGTGTGGAGCCGCGAGCTTTTGTCTTTGCCCGAGTTGTCAGCAGTAGGTAGTGTCGAATTGGCCATCATTACGTGGACTAGTAAAAGTGCCTTTCGCGTCAAGGTAGAGTTCGCTACTTTGTTCAAACATTAAAAATGGCTACGGTAGTCGCCCGGATTGAACTTCCGAGGATGCTTGATTTTTCGCGGATCGACGGTGAGCCAATTGCGAAAACGGGCCCACTCGGGGTCTCCGTGGATTCGTTGCAAGTGAAATGAATCTTCCCCGGGCAGGTTGTAGCCACCGTAGGCAGAGCAAACTCCCCAAAAGCCTGCTTGGAATGCTACGCGAAATGCAGCGGTTGAGAGATTCTCTGGCAACCCAAAGGGGAAGGCAAAATATCGCACAGGATGATCAAGCATCGATTCAAGATCTCGTTTCGAGCCGACGATTTCGTCGTAGAGATCAGATTCCGAAGTGAGCTTCCCCAGATCGGCATGGGTTCGAGTATGCGCACCGATCTCGACGCCTGCCTGAGCCATTTCTCGCAGCTGCTCAACCGTATTGGGAGTCAATGGGCATCCGCAAGCGACATCGTGCGAAAAAGGTTCGCCCGATTGTGCGTGGTTGCTGGTAACAAAGTAGGTGAAGGGAATTTTCTGTTCCAGCAGCCAGGGAATCGCCGTGGTACAGTTGTCGGCATAGCCATCATCGAAAGTAATGCAGACCGTTGGGCGATCGTTCTGCTCTGCGGCAATACGTCGTTGGCCTTCTTCGATCGAGACAAAGTCAAATCGTTCTCGAAGCCAATTTACCTGCGACTGAAAACGGTCGTTCGAGATGGTCCAGCCGTTAGGGTGTTCATCGGCTACGCGATGGTAGAACAAGAACATGACGGGGACTTGCTGTTTCGATTCGCGTTTGGATGCGGCATGTTGCCGTTGTGGCAAAGTGGCAAGGTAATACAAACCCAGCATTGGAGTTTTGATATTGTCGATCAACATGACATCGCTTTCTTTTTCGGAGAAAATCGTTCAGCTGTTTTTGGAGAATTCTTGGGTTAGTTTGCGAGCGTCACGAAGGTAGCTCCAGGCCTGGTAACGCCAGCGGGCACCGCTTCGAGGCGGAACAATCTGAATGTCGCTGGTTGAGTGAGACGTCGCTCGCCAATGAGCTTTGTAAGGCTCGTCGCCACGGAGGAAATCAATCGAGCGGTGCCCTTCTGAGATGGCATGTTGAACAACCCGAATCAACGACAACCGTCCTGGCTCTTCGGCGAGTCGATCGGGGTCGAGCCCCGCTTGGTAAGCGATCGAAGTTTGGTTTTCGGCCAGAAGATATTCGACCGCCGCCGGCTGGCCCTCCAGCTCTAACCAGGACAATCGAAGGCGTCCTTCCCTGAGCAGTTGTTCTGCGACATCGCGATGAAAGCTTGCCCAGCGTGTCGAGGCAAAGCAACCAGGTTCGCCCAGGCTGACGCGCCGACGTTGGTGGAGGTCGATTAAGATCGCCCACGCGATTTCGAACTCTTCTTGAGTTTCAACCAAATGCCAGACCCCCTGCCCTGTTTCTAAAATGCGTTTATTGAGGCGGCGCAGTTTCTTTCGGTGGGATTTTGACAGGAAAGCTAGAAACTCTTCCCAACTGTCGGGCAAGGCGACCGACCAGGTGTTGACTCCACTCTGGCGGCGGACGTGGCAGTCATGAGATTCAAACGTGCGAACAAGGACGTCCATGGCTTGGTCCTCGCTATCGATGGTAGAAAGATTGATCAGATCCCAGTCTTGCCAGTGATGGACAAGGTGCTCTGCGATGGCTTGCGATACACGTTGGGCGTTGGAGGATTCGACCAGCAAGCCAAGGTGATCGCTACAGACTTCGCCGTCTCCGAGGAACCGTAAAACTTTCCCCCGAGCAAACGAAGTGTCTGAGTAACACGGGAGGATAGCAACCAGTCTCTCTGAGGACTTCTCGCTAGGCTCCTCTTCAAAAACTAGAAAGACGTTTAACGATTGGGCCGGTCGCAACGATTCGTAGTGATTCCACCATGTGGCAAGCCACGTCCAGGAGCGAAACACGCAGCCGTTGGCAAGTTGGTCCCAGCGGTCACGGTAGGGAGTAAGGTTCTCGAATTGCTTTACACGAAGGACGTGCATTGCGGTTGCTCGCTGAAAGGGGATTAAAGTCGCAAAGCCTGCGGTGGCTTATAAGTAGTTTTTCAACAATAGGTTAGAAGTAGGCTCTCTGGCGGCTTGGTTGGCTGAAAAGCACCTCGTTCTCGAACAGGGAGTTGCGATTACGCAACGTGGGCTCCTGAAGATTTTCTCGTCGTGAGGGTGGCATAATTTGCTCTAAGTGGTTTAGGAGCTACGTTTGAGACGCTGGTGTGAGTGGACAAGGACTTCCTGTCGGTTGATGGGCATGTCAATTGCTTTTAACGCATTGAAACGAAGACCGACTACCGCCGCTACGACTGTTATTACCTGTGCGAAGGACCTCTTTATGACGCCAAAATCTTCCGGACTGACTCCCACTGAATGTGTGCGGTTGCTGATCGTGTATCGAAAAAGATGGATAATTCCTACTTTGATTTGCGGTGTTTTGGCGACTGCTTACGCAGTGTTTATGCCCCGTTATTGGGAAGCCTCGCAGGCGCTCGTGGTTCGTGGGGAGGTGTCGAACTCGTCGTCGAATCGGCCAGGGAAGTTTGCGGACCTTTATGAGATGAGAACCTTTCAGGAAACGATTCTTGAGCTGGCTAAGAGTCGGCAAGTGTTGGCTCAGACGCTGAAGGCGGTGGCAGATGAAGGAGTTGGCGACCCCTCGATCCGGAAAATCGAGTCCTTTCGGCGCAAAGTCGATATGCGCCCGCCCGGGGGAGCTGAGTTTGGTAAGACGGAAGTGTTTTATTTAACGGTAAAAGATCGTGACCCTCAGCGGGCGAAGCGATTGGTCGATGTTCTACGAAATCAGCTTGATGCTCGTCTGGGGCAGTTGCGGGATGATCGTTCTCAAGGGTTGATTTTAGAACTAGAAAAACAGGTGGAGCTGGTCAGTAAGGCACATGCTGTAGAAACAAGTAAACTTGTTGCGTTTGAAAGCGAAATTGGGTCCGACTTGGGCGAATTGCGTATGTTGCACTCGGCCAACAGCGGCCAAAGCGATTTGCGGCAGTTTGCGGTGAGTTTGAAGCAGGCAAGTCAGGTTCAAGAAACTCGTGTACGAGAATCAGAGAATCTTCTGGAAGTGCTTCACGCAGCTCAGGAAGATCCTGAGCAGCTTGTTGCGATGCCTAGCACTCTGTTGGCCTCTCAGCCGACGCTTCGGCGGCTTAAAGACGGTTTGGTCGACGCGCAACTGCGGGCTGCCCGTTTGGGTGGAACGCGAACGCCTGATCATCCACAGGTTCGGGCGTCGATGGAATCGGTACAGCAGATACGTAAGGATTTGCATCGTGAATTGCAGGTCGCGGTTCAAGGTGTGGAAATTGAGCTTGGGTTGAATCGAGATCGCTACTCGACACTCCACTCTCAATTCCAAGGAGTCCAGGGACGTCTTGGCAACTTGGCTCAGCGGCGGGTCGCTTATTCGACTCGTGTCTCGGCGGTCGAGAGCAGCCAAACCATGTTGGATCAGGCTCAGAAACAGTTGAGCGAAGTACGTGCTGGCCAAGTGGCTGCCCTTTCTTCGAGCCTTGTCTCGCCGATCGACGGTCCGCAGGTTGGTTCCAGCCCCGTGGGCTTGCGTCGCGCTGCGGTGGTGGTCTTAGGGTGTTTTGGCGGTTTGGTTCTCGGATTGGGCTGGGTGTTTTTATCGGTCTCTCCTTCGAGCAGTGAGGAGCCGAAACACTTCGGTAGCAAAGCGGCTCCTGCTCGCGAGTCGACCCCTCCTTTGTTCCAGAGTGCTGCTCTTGCTTCTGAAGTTTTGATGTCAAATCCGGACAACTCGAACTGGACAAGTTTTACGAGTTAGTTGGAATCTGGTGTGTTTTCGCTGTCCTCCCAATTCTATTTTTCGATAGTCATGAGTCGAACACTATGCCAGCCATTTTGATGATCCTGGCAGTCGCGGCAATCGTTTGGGCGTTTGTTTATGCCAAGCACGGTTCGTTGCTGATCGGTGGGGCGGCGTTCGTAGCGTTGGCTTATGTGCTGAACCACCAATTTTGGCACGCTAGCCTGGGGCCGATCTCTCTTACGCTTGGGCGAGTCTTGCTGGCGGGCTTGCTTGGTTTGCTTGGGTGGCGTTGGCGCCAGGGGGATCTCGAGAGACGGCCTCTGACGGGTGCCGATTGGTTGGCGGCTCTTTTTGTTGGGTATCTTACGATACATTTTTTGCTGACTCCTTCTGCTCCAGAGGGAGGTTCACTGGTTTCGCCTTTTTGGCGACTGATCGCTAGCTTCTGGATGCCTGCTGCTTTGTATTTCGTGACGCGAAATGCTGAATTTAGCGAACGAATTTGGAAATCGTTCCTGCTGGTGCTTACGTTGCTGGGGGGTTACCTTGCCGCGACCGGTTTGGCAGAGGTAACGGGGCAGTGGTGGGCAGTCTTCCCTCGGTTTATTTCGAATCCTGAGTTGGGTTTGCATTTTGGCCGTGCGCGTGGCCCCGCTTTGATGTCTGCCAGCTTGGGCGTGTTTTTGGCGATTTGTTTTTGGGCGGCTTGGTTTCTTTGGGCTCGTGTCCAACGAGGTTGGCAACTGCTGCTCTTGGGTGGCATGGGGCTGATGTGTGTAGGGGTTTATTTTACCTACACTCGTTCGACTTGGATTGGCTTGGCTGGCGGCTTCGCGGTTATTCCTATTCTGCACTTCCCCCGGCAATGGCGTCCGCTGCTTATTGCTGGCATGTTGGTGGTCGGCTCGGTGGGGACGGTCGCGATGGGACATAAGATGATGAACATGAGCCGAGGCGACGCTTCGGCAAGTCATTCGGCCTACCAGCGTGCTTCGTTTTTGTACATTTCGATGCAAATGGTGGCGGACGATCCGCTGCTGGGCTGCGGGTTTGGCCGGTTTTACGATCGAAAGATGCCTTATCTTTCGGATCGCCGTCAGCAGATCGAGTTGGAATCGATTCGCGGGCTTGAGCATCACAACACTTTTTTGAGTATTCTTACCGAGACCGGTTTGATCGGTTTCGTCTTGTTTATTGGAATGCTGGCCGCCTGGGGACGGGCAGCTTGGCAGTTGGCGTCGGACGCGAAAGCCGAAAATTGGGTGCGGGCTCATGGGTTGTTTACGATTGCGGCGTTGATTGCTTATTTGGCAAGCGCAATGTTTCATGACCTGACGCTTTCGCCTAGCGAGCAGTGGTTGCTTTGCTTGTTGACAGGAGCCACGGTTGGCTTGCAAAGTCGGGCTCGGTGTTTGGCGACGAACTTGCAGACAATTCGACCGCGGCGATCTTTCGAGGCAGTAGCGACTGCGAAAACTTGGCAACCGGCGAAAGTGGCCTTGTTTGGAATGCTGATCGACCGGGTCGACATGTCGGCGGCTGTGGCAACGGTAACTCAGTGGTGTCGTAGTGAGAAGAGCGACCGATGCCGGTATGTGGTGACTCCGAATGTTGACCATGCGGTAATGTTTCAAACGAACGCAAGGTTGCGAAACGCTTATGATGGTGCCTCGCTGGTGATTGCCGACGGGGCTCCGGTGGTGTTGGCTTCGCGTATGCTTCGTAAGGCTTTGCCTGAACGGGTTGCTGGTAGCGATTTGGTGCCGGCGATTTTTGATGAGGCGGCGCGTCGAAGTTCGGAGGGAAAGCCGCTTCGTGTGTTTTTGCTTGGTGCAGCTGCGGGAGTTGGCGATCGGGCTGCTACGGCGATCCATCGGCGTTGGGCGGGAGTCGACGTGGTGGGGACGCTTTCGCCCCCGTTGGGGTTTGAACATCGGGCCGAGGAAAACGAACGAATTTTGCAGGCCATTGCTGATTGCAAGCCCGACTTGCTGCTGGTGGGCTTGGGCGCCCCAAAGCAGGAACTTTGGGTGAGCCAACACGCCGATCGATTGCAGGCGAAGTCGGCTCTTTGCATCGGCGCAACGATCGACTTTTTGGCGGGCGAGAAAAGTCGTGCTCCGCGTTGGATTCAAGTTTTGGGATTGGAATGGCTGCATCGGCTGGCTAGTGAACCCTCTCGGTTGGCAAAACGGTATTTTCATGATGCTTGGATTTTTCCGCAGCTGGTTTGGCGCGAAATGCTTAAAGATGTTTGATGTGTAGAAATAGCAGGCTCCCGTCTTCTGTTGGTCTCGGGTATAGTGGCGTTTATGGATGGGCGTCATGTAATTTGTGTTGTCGTGGATGGGCTTCGGGCTTCTGCTTTGGGTGCTTACGGGAATACCGCGCACCCAACGCCTGAGTTGGATGCGATAGCGAGTCGGTCGGTGGTGGTCGACTGGCTTTGGGCCGATTCGCCGAGCTTGGAAGGGTTTTATCTGAGTGCTTGGCAGCGGGAGACTGGGCTCCGCGGGGCAGACCAAACCAGTTTGCCACAGTTGTTGAATGAAGCCGGCGTTTTGCAATGGCTGGTGACCGACGACCCTTGGCTGACGAAGCAGGCGATCGATTTGCCTCTGGACGAGGCGCTGCTTGTCGAGACGCGAGCAGAGCGGTCGGCCGAGGCGATTGAAGAGACAGCGATCGCCCAACTTTTTTCTCATGCTCTGGAGCAGCTTGCCGATTGGCGAGAGGATGTCTCGACCCATGAAGCAGGTAGTTTGCTTTGGGTCCACTCCCGAGGAATGTTTGGCCCTTGGGATGCTCCGCTGGCGATGCGTGCCGAGTTGCTTGATGAGGAAGATCCGTCGGCAGCGGAATACGTGGTTCCGCCGTTGGAGTTGCGAGATATCGACGATCCTGATGTTCTGCTTTCTCATCGAGTGGCTTACGAAGCTCAGGTCGGGGTTGTCGACGCATGTGTGGGCGCATTCCTGGAAGCGATCGAGCAATCGTTCGGCGGCACCGAGACGTTGGTAATGTTGTTGGGGTCACGAGGTTTTGCCTTGGGGGAACATGGGGCATTGGGAACCGATTGCGAGGAACTTTTTAGCGAGCGTCTGCATTTGCCTTGGCTCGTTTATGAATGTGGTAATCGGATTCCGTTGTTAAGGAGTTCAGGGTTGGCCCAGCCGACGGACGTTGGGGCGACGGTGCTTGACTGGCTTGGGGTGAAGTCGGGCGAATCTGCTGGGGATGGGATTTCGTTGGCTCCTCGGGTGCAGGGGAAAAGTACGCCTGAGCGCAAGCTGGTTGTTTCGACAGGACAAGATGGCGAATTGGTCGCCCGTACGAAGGACTGGATGTTGCGTCGTGCTGCTGGGGCGGAGCTGCCGGAGTTGTATTCCAAGCCTGACGATCGCTGGGAATTTAATGATGTGGCTAGTCGTTGCGCTGATGAGGTGCGTGAGCTGGAGGATAGGGTGAAGAAGTTTCTTCGGAGGATGGAGTGACTCTTCTGCGTGCCGGTGACGCGGCGTTCCTTTTCTTGGTTGCTTGCTGCTCGCTTTGAGACCCCCCTCTCTTGGGGTTTTGTCCCACGGATAGGGGTCCCATGTTTTGGGACAAAATTCGGTAGTTTTGTCCCTTGAGTTTTTCGATTGGTTCGTGAACCGTAGGGTTTGCTGCATGGTGGCGGGGACAAAATAGCTTGAATTTAGGACTTTTGATGCCTCTGATTGAGACAATATTATTTGGGTATTCGGAAAGATTGAAACGCAGAGTTGGTTTTGGGAAATTTCCTGCGAATCAAAATGTCGAGATTCACTCCGTGAATCACAACCCGACGCGTGGAAGAAGAGGGAACCACGACGACACGGCGGGCACGACGAGTTTTTTTGAGCTGCGACGATACTCAGGAAGGGTGGCTCTCGCAGAGACGTAGGGCCGCATGAGTTTGTGTTGGGAAATCTCTCTGCGGCCCTCCGCGGGCTCTGCGTTAAAATTTTTTGTGGTTGGTCTTTTCAGGAATTGCTGTCACGGAGATTATCGCATTTTTGGGGTGGCAATGCGAAGGTTGTTTTTGGCCGGGCAGGCGAACTGCAAAGTCAATAGACAAACAGATGAGAGGTGTAGCCACAGAGAGCACAGAGCGGCTGTGTTATTTGTCAATTGGAAATTTGAGATTTTTGGCTCCAGGCGGAATTATTTTTAACGATGGTGTTGAGGATGACAAGTAGTTTTCTCATGCATGCGGTGAGTACGACTTTGAAAGGTTTTCCGGCGGCCTCCAATCGCTGGGCGAACTCTCGAATGGTGGGATTCTGCGGACGCTCGTTACCGATTGTTCGTTTCGGACCTTGTTCTCGTTGAATGTGGTGACGGCAATGTCGACGCTGCTCGCGAACGTCTCGAAGTTGTCGATGGAATTGACATTCTGCAGACAACGGA
>JAJRSE010000060.1 GCA_024278955.1 Planctomycetota bacterium
CAGGTACGAAAGTAGGGCTTAGTGATCCGGTGGTTCCGTATGGAAGGGCCATCGCTCAACAGATAAAAGGTACTCCGGGGATAACAGGCTTATCGCTCCCGAGCGTCCATAGCGGCGGAGCGGTTTGGCACCTCGATGTCGGCTCATCACATCCTGGGGGTGAAGAAGCTCCCAAGGGTTTGGCTGTTCGCCAATGAAAGTGGTACGTGAGCTGGGTTCAGACCGTCGAGAGACAGGTCGGTCCCTATCTACTGTGGGCGCACGAAACTTGAGGAGGTTCTTCTTTAGTACGAGAGGATTTGGAAGGACGACCCTCTGGTGTTCCTGTTGTCGCGCTAGCGGCATGGCAGGGTAGCTAAGGTCGGAAAGGATAAACGCTGAAAGCATATAAGCGTGAAGCCCTCTCCAAGATTAGGTTTCGTAGGGCAATGCCCGAAAGTCCCCTGAAAGACGATCAGGTTGATAGGCCGGATGTGTAAGTACAGCAATGTATTCAGCTAACCGGTACTAATGGACGAACGCTTGGCCACATTTATCCAACGCTTTTGATTCAATCAAAAGGCAAAGGATGTGTGATCGAGAATAATAATTCGCTAATCAGATTACTCTGATTAACAAATTGGATTCTACGTTTCACACACATAAGATCCACTCTTGCTAAATCACCAAATCGAACAAGTCCAGGATGTCTAACGGTGTCCTGGTCTTCTTTTGGCGACCATATGGTAGTGGAAACACCTGTTCCCATTCCGAACACAGTAGTTAAGCACTCCCAGCCGATGATAGTGAGAGCACTCGCGAAAGTAGGTATCGCCAAATTTATTTTTCTTTTCGGAGGCCAAGTCCTCCCAAGAGAAACTACAAAACCCCGCCGGGATTCTTCCCGAGCGGGGTTTTTTACGTTCGGGGAAAATCCCTGGCCTTTGCACGATTATATTTCCGCAAGTTGCAAAATGTTTCGTAATAAAATGTCCCAATCGATCGACTACTTCTGTGACCTGCCGTTCACTGTAAGTATCTGCTGATGGCAGACTGGAACACGTCCCTGCAACACGTTCTAATCTATGGAGAGTCCCATGATCCTTCGCTCCGCTTGGTTTTCCCTCTTCCTTGTAACGACCATGACAAACGCTCACGCCACTGAAGAAGTCGACCGTTTTTCTACAACCGTGAGCAAGCAAGTTGCTTCGCATTACCTTGTCGTCAAACCCAGGGATTACTCTCCCGACAAAAAATACCCGCTGCTTATCTTCCTGCATGGCCGGGGCGAACAGGGAGACGATATCGATCGGGTCAAAATTCACGGCCCTTTCAAAATGGTCGAGCAGCTAGGTCTCGAACTTCTAGTCATCGCCCCTCAATCTCCTCAAGACGAACGCTGGGATATCGACATGCTCGACGCTTTTGTCGAGGAGGTTATTCAGAAATACCCAGTCGACAAAAACCGAATCTATCTCACCGGTCTCAGCATGGGGGGCGAAGCGGTTTGGCGTCTTGCGATTCGACGACCCGAAACCTTTGCCGCCATCGCGCCCATCTGCGGCGGTTGGAGTTCACCGAGCCAAGCCGAGCGGCTCCGCAACGTACCCGTTTGGGCCTTCCATGGCGCCAAGGACTCTACCGTCTTGCTTCAAGAATCCAAAAAAATGCTGGCGGCTTTGGAAGCCTTCGGAGCCGACGTGCGGCTCACCGTCTACGAAGACATAGCCCACGCCTCCTGGAAGCCTGCCTACAAGGACCCAGAACTCTACCAATGGATGATGAGCCATTCCAAAGGGAAGTAAGCCAATTTCCGAACGGTTTTCTGGCCATTTCCAGGCACAGCCAATTACCATGGGCTATAGTGTAAATTGAGTTAAGGCGAGCAGCAGGCACTGAAAGCCTGGGGCTCGCAATCTCTTGGGCTTCTCCGTTGGCTTCCTAGCAATCAATATCTTCATTCGATGAAACCTCCACGCATCAACGTCCTAGGTGTCGGCATCAGTGTGCTGACTCTCGACTCGGCGGTCGAATCGGTCCTAGAAAACTTAGCAGAAGGCCGCCAAGGCTATGTGACCGTAACTGGTGTGCATGGCGTTTCCGAGTGCCAAAACGATACCGAGCTTCGAGAGATTCACAACCAATCGATGCTCTCTACCCCCGACGGCATGCCGCTCACCTGGATGGGGCGTCTCCAGGGAATTGGCCCTCAACAAATGAATCGCGTCTATGGCCCCGATCTGATGCTGAAAGTCTTCGAGCGAGGAGAGCAAAAAAATCTCCGCCACTACTTCTTTGGCGGCAACGAAGGCGTTGCCGAGCTACTTAAAGAAAAACTGAGGGAACGATTTCCGTCAGCCCAAATCGTTGGCACTCATACGCCGCCATTTCGGCCACTTACCGAAGGCGAAGAAATCGAGCTTGTCGAAGAACTCAATCAACAAAAGCCCCATTGCCTCTGGGTCGGTCTCAGTACTCCAAAGCAAGAGCGATTCATGGCCGGCTTTCTAGAACGATACGGCACTCAAAAAAACAACGAATTGCCACGGCTCACCGCGCCCCTCATCATGTTCGGCGTTGGCGCCGCATTCGACTTCCACGCCGGCTTGGTGCCGCAAGCCCCGCCTTGGATGCAACGTGCCGGACTCGAATGGTTCTACCGACTCCAAAAAGAACCTCGGCGGCTCTGGAAACGCTACCTGAAAAACAACCCTTTGTTTCTCGCCCGCGCCGCACTCCAACTGATCGGACTCCGAAAGTACGATCTACCCTCTCAGGAATGAGAAGAGTACGAACAAGCCCAGGGATCGCAATTCCTGGGGCTCTTACGACTTTGGCATCCCCAAGTCCAGCCAGCCTGCTGTCGAGGCAAGCATCGCCGTGAAGTTGTAAATCCCGTGGATGACCATCGCGGTAACAAACCATGGCACTCCCAGTGCCAAGCGGGGAGGAGAAAGGTCTCGCATCGAGGCCATCCAAATTCGCACGAGCCCTATCGCCGCGATCGACGAACAACCCATATGCAGCGCAACACACACCGTCCAGCGGAACCGGAAAAACTCTGGTGTGTGGTGAGGAAAATAGACCTGCGTATAAAGCACATTCTCGATCGCCGCAAACGCCAATCCGCCGCAAGCACCGCAAATCAAAATTTGCCCGAACGAACGAAACAAAAAAGGCCGTTTCTCAACGACCCACAAGGCTGCCGCTATTTTGGTGGTTTCCTCAGCCACTGGGCCAAAAACGGCAATCATCAATAGCCCAAAATCGCCACTCCCCGAACCCGCGACTGCCCCCAACACCCCCCAAGGCCCCGCTGCCAACGCAACGATCAAGGTGGTCCACCAACTTCGAGAAAGCGTCGTCTGCCGGATATTCTCCGCCAGCCATCTCGGATAGGTAAGTTGCCCCTCGCCTGGCTCTCCCGCCAAGTCGGACGACAACGCAGGCTCGCTCCATACCGTATGCTCAACCGCATCGTTACGGGTGGCTTGCTCGCGTTCTCGGGCGAGCAACTCGGCCGCCTTCTTTTCGCTTGGGTCGCCATGAAACTGAGGCAACCCGTGCTTGGGGTCGGTATCAGCAGGTGGGTCTGAGTCGCTCATCGTGGCCCGGCTCAAGAAGAGGGCAGTTGATAATGATAAGCTGTCGCGCTTGCGATCACGGCAACCATCGCAGCCCCTTTTTTGCTCGAGGTGCTACCGCCCACGTCGGCCGTTTCGATTCGCAGATTGCAAATTGCGTTGTAGCCCAGCTCGCGAGATTGCTCAACGAGCCGTTGGGTTGCTTCACGCCGAGCTCGACTTAACAGCGAATGAAAGCTCCGCACCTCGCCACCAAAAATCCCCCGCATTTTGGCGAGAAACGACTTGAAGTAATCCGAAGCAACCACCACCTCGCCGACCACCATCTGCGGCGCCAGCTCATTTTTTGCAAACGCCGGGAAACTCTTGAGCTGAGTCACAAGAAACTGCCCATTGCCTCGTTCACGTTCTTCAAGCCGCGCAAGATGTCGACGCTCGGCAAACGTCCCGGCAACAAATCCTACGACGATCAAAATCAGAATAAAAACAATCTGAGTTGCAAAGTGGTCCATATTACCCTCGGGATTTTCCCGGTTTTCTCACCATGGAAATTCTCACCATGAAAACGGGATCAAGACCCCGGCTCGGCCACCACGGCCGTACCATAGGCATACAACTCAGCAGCCCCGGCCGTCACGGCGCTAGTCGTAAAACGCACGTTCACAATCGCGTTGGCACCCAACTGCTCCGCTTGAGAAAGCATTCGTTCCAAGGCCTGACGACGAGATTCGGTCAGAAGCTCGGTGTAGCCTTTCAGCTCACCACCAACGAGGTTCTTGAAACTCGCCGCAATATCACGCCCCGCGTGCTTGGCTCGCACCGTGTTACCTTGCACAAGGCCCTTAATCTCAGCGATGCGATAGCCAGCGATCGTTTCCGTATTTGTGACAATCATTTTTATCTCTTAACGAGCGAATGGAAATCGAGAAATAGCCCACCAAATGGAGGCTCTGGGGGTCCTGACAACCAAGAGCATTGTGGTGTCTAAGACTAGCAATTGCAATGCCAGCGAAGGGGCCTCAGAACCGCGACCGTAAGGAAGCGATTAAAACCCGCTCGCCGAGCAAATTCATACGCAATCGGCGTACTGCTACGTGGTGACATTTGGTAAATTGAACCACGAAATCAGCTTCTACCCCCAAATAACCCCAAGCAACCAGCTTTCCAGGACCCTTGATGCCAACCCCAACAGACTCTGCTGAAGAAAAAAAACCTTCTCGCAACTTCATCCAGCAGATCATTGATGCGGACCTCGCAGCCGGGAAAAACGACGGCCAAGTCCACACCCGCTTTCCGCCCGAACCCAACGGCTACCTCCATATCGGCCACGCCAAAAGCATCTGCCTCAACTCAGGCTTGGCCCGAGAATATGGCGGCAAGTTCAACCTGCGCTTCGACGACACCAATCCGGCCAAGGAAGAGCAGGAATATGTCGATGCAATCACCGACGACATCCGCTGGCTCGGTGCCGACTGGGAAGACCGCCTCTGCTTCTCCTCAAACTACTTCGATCAGCTTTACGATTGGGCCGTCCAGTTGATTCAAGCCGGCAAAGCCTACGTCTGCGATCTCGACGCCGAACAAATGCGAGAGTATCGCGGCACGCTCACCGAGCCCGGACGCGACAGCCCCTTCCGCGATCGATCGCCCGAAGAAAACGCCTCGCTTTTCGCACAAATGAAAGCAGGCGATTTTCCCGATGGTTCGCATACGCTCCGCGCAAAAATCGACATGGCCTCGCCCAACGTCAATCTACGAGACCCGGTCATGTATCGCATCAAACGGGCCCATCACCACCGCACTGGCGATACCTGGTGCATCTATCCCTCCTACGATTTTACTCACGGGCAAAGCGACTCGATCGAAGGCATTACCCACTCGATCTGCACGTTGGAGTTTGAAAACCACCGCCCGCTTTACGATTGGTTCTGCGAGTCGCTCGGAATTTTCCATCCGCAGCAAATCGAGTTCGCCCGGCTCAATCTCACCTACACCGTGATGAGCAAACGCCTGCTGCTCCAACTCGTCAACGAAAAACACGTCGACGGCTGGGACGACCCGCGAATGCTCACCCTGTGTGGTCTGCGTCGTCGAGGCTACACGGCCGCTTCAATCCGAGCCTTTTGCGAACGTATTGGCGTCGCGAAGTTCAACAGCACCATCGACATGGCATGGCTTGAAGACGCCATCCGCGACGATCTCAACACCGCCGCCCCGCGAGCCATGGGCGTACTGCGGCCGCTAAAAGTCGTCATCGAAAACTACCCCGAAGGCCAAGTCGAACAGCTCGAAGCCGCCAACCATCCGCAAAATCCTGAAATGGGCACGCGCACCGTTCCCTTTGCCCGCGAAATCTACGTCGAACAAGGCGACTTCATGGAAGATGCCCCGCGCAAGTTCTTTCGTCTCTCGGTCGGACGTGAGGTACGACTCCGCTACGCCTACTTCATCACCTGCACCGACGTCATCAAGGACGACCAAGGCAACGTCGTCGAACTACGCTGCACCTACGACCCTGAAACCAAAGGCGGCAACGCCCCCGACGGTCGCAAGGTAAAAGGCACCCTCCACTGGGTCTCTGCCCAACATGCCCTCAGCGCCGAAGTACGACTCTACGATTACCTCTTCGGTACCGAAGCACCAGGGAAAGCCCCCGAAGGCGGCACCTTTCTCGATAACTTGAACCCTGATTCGCTCGAAGTCCTTGCAGACGCTAAGCTTGAACCTTCGCTAGTAGACGCCGACCCCTGCAGCCAATTTCAGTTCGAGCGAAACGGCTACTTCTTCGCCGACCCAATCGATTCCAAACCAGGAAAACCAATTTTCAATCGAACTGCAACTCTAAGAGATAGTTGGAAGAAAAAACGTTAAGATAAGATTGCATTGGCAAACGGAGTACGAAACCGAACCCCATAATTCCTGTACGAATAGGACCAACCCATGCCCTCGCTACTCAACTCTCGCCGCAACGCCTATCGGTCGCTCTGCTGGCTCATGTCTCTGCTCATGGCCACGGCCCCTTCGATCGCAATTTGTGCCGAACCTACCGCCAAAGACTATGAGCCTTTGAATCTCGAATACGTTTCCCAAAACGCAGCCGGGCTAATCGCACTACGCCCACAGCAGTTGTTAACCTGTGAAACAGTGCAGATGCTACCCGTCGAAGTGCTCACGGCTGCCAGCCTGCAAGAGTTAGGGTTCGATCCGGTTAACGTAAAACAAATCGTCCTCTCGGCAACACCCCCGATGCCAGGCCCCTTCGAGTACGCCGCGGTTATCGAGCTAACAAAACCGATCGATCTCGGCACGCTCTCTCAAAAGCTCACCGCTCACACCGAAGAGGCAGAACTCAACGGCAAGCCTTACCTCAAAAGCAACCACCCCATGTTGCCAAGCTTCTACTGGGTTGCCGAGACCACGCTTCTCCTTGCCCCCGACGCCTTGCTCGAGCAGCTACTAAGCAAAGAACTCTCCGAACCAGGGGCAATTGCCAAGGAACTCCTTGCCAGTAACTCGCAAGACGATTTGCTCATCACCCTCAACCTCGATAAACTCCGCCCCCTTATCCAAATGGGACTCTTCAAGGCAACCGAAGAACTGCCTCCCGAGGCACAACCCTTTTTAGAAATTCCGAATCGCCTCCGAAAAATCGAAGCCAAGCTAAGCCTTTCCGGAACAGCCCCGAGCGAACTGTTGGCCTTCGCCAACAACGCCGAAGATGCCGACCGTATCTCTGAACTGATCGATCAAGCCCTGGAAATGTATGCCGACGCAACAGCCATGGGTGCTGCAAGCATGATCGCCAGCGACGACCCAGTCGAGCAAGCGATGGGCAAGTACGTACTCCGCACGACGCCCGCCTGGGCAGAACATTTCACGCCCGACCGCGAGGGCGAGCAATTCACAATTTTCCATGTTAACCCAAGCGACGGAAACGCGGGCGGCCTGACAAGTATTGCAATCATTGGAACACTCGTCGGACTCCTCTTGCCCGCAGTCCAAGCAGCCCGCGAAGCCGCGCGGCGAAACGCTTCGATGAACAACATGAAAAACATCATGCTGGCACTGCACAATTATGCCGATCGAAATGGCGGTAGATTTCCCGCACACGCAAGCTACGACGCCCAAGGCGAGCCACTCTTAAGCTGGCGAGTCCATATTTTACCAGAGCTTGAACAAATAGAACTCTACCGCCAATTTCATCTCGACGAGCCCTGGGACAGCGAGCACAACCTAAAGCTCATTCCCCAAATGCCTGAATTCTTCCTCGACCCAAGTTCTGCACACAGTCCCGAACAGGGAAAAACTCATTACCTGGGCGCAAAAGGTCCTGGCTTCATGTTTGACGGAACGGCCAAGGGAAAACATTTCGCCGCGATTCGCGACGGATCATCCAACACAATCATGATCCTCCAAGTCAACGACAACCGAGTTGCCACCTGGACCAAGCCCGAAGACTGGGAACTCAACCCCAAACACCCTCTCGAAGGCCTCGCCGGCTCGATGCACCCAGGAGGGTTTCTTGTAGGGTTTGCCGATGCCCACATTGAGTATATTTCCGAGGAGATCGACACCAATATCTTTCAGCAACTCATCACCATTGCTGGCGGCGAAGTGATTAACCGGGAAGATTATTAGCCAATTTAGAACGGCAAGCGGATTGCAAAGTCGAGTTTCAGGCGAGCCGCGACCGTAAGAGAGCGAAAAGAGCCAAGGAACTTTCCCACCGTCAAAAAACGCTTTGCCCCTTGCATCAAACGCCTGCCCAAACGCATAATTGCACGTTTGCCGACACTTCCCAATCCCGACCTCCCAACTCCCCATTCCATCATGCCGCTGCTAGTCGTCGGATCCGTCGCGATCGATAACGTCCATACCCCCAAAGAAACTCGCGAAAACTTGCTCGGCGGCTCCGCTACGCATTTTTCCTACGCAGCCAGCTTCTTCACCAGCGTCCGCCTCGTAGGCGTCGTCGGTGCCGATTGGCCCCAGGAGCATACCGACCTGCTCGATAGCCGTGGGATCGACACCACCGGCCTGCAAACGGTTCCCGACGGAAAAACCTTCACCTGGACCGGTCGTTACCACGACAACATGAACGACCGCGACACCCTCGACGTCCAGCTCAACGTCTTCGGCGAGTTCGACCCCACGCTACCCGAAAGCTACACCAAAGCAAAATACGTCTTCTTAGCCAATGGCGTACCCGCAGTACAAATGAAAGTCCTCTCTCAAGTCCCCGGACGCCGCCTCGCAGTCGCCGACACGATGGACCTCTGGATCAACACCGCCCGCGAAGACCTCGACCAACTGCTCGGACAGCTCGACGGCCTCGTCCTCAACGATGGCGAAGCCAAGCTTCTCACCGGCACCGACAACCTAGTGCTAGCCGGACACAAGGTTCGCGAGATGGGCCCCAAGTTTGTCGTCATCAAAAAAGGCGAACACGGCGCCATGTTCTTCAGCGAACACGAAACCTACGTCCTACCCGCCTACCCAACCGAGGATGTCATCGACCCCACCGGCGCAGGCGACAGCTTTGCCGGGGGGATGATGGGTTATCTAGCCGAGCAAGATAACTTTGAACCGAAAACCCTCAAAACGGCCATGGCCTACGGCACCCTAGTTGCCAGCTTCAACGTCGAAGGCTTCGGACTCGAACGAATGAAAAAAATCACCCGCAAAGACATCGACCGGCGAATGGAAGATTACCGCAAGATGCTTAGCTTCTAGGCAAAGCGGAATGCCGAGAGCGGAAAGCCGCGCACGGCGTAGCCCCTCGCCATACGACAACCAATAAACCTTCCGCTTTCCCCTTTTCCGCCATGTCCAAGTCTCGTACTACCATCGCAATCGCTGTTTCTGAGGACATGAAGCAGCACGCCAAGCAGGCGATTGGAATACTCCGCACCTCGACCGACAACATCAAATGGGTGTCGCCCGAGAATCTGTATTGGACCCTGCAATTCCTGGGCGACGTCGATGACACCGAACTCCACGCCGTCTGCCAAAGCGTTACCCAAGCGGTCGCCGAACACGAGGCATTCGATCTTTCGTCTAGCGGCGTTGGTGCTTTCCCCTCGATCGACTCTCCCCGCACACTTTGGCTCGGGGCAGGGCAGGGCGGTGAAGAGCTAATCCAGCTTCAAGACCACCTCGAACAAAGCATGGCCGACCTGGGTTTCCACCCTGACCGGCGGCATTTCTTTCCGCACCTTACCCTCGGCCGTATCAGCAGCGGCAGAGACGGTGGCACAAAGTTAGCCGAGCAACTCGCCAAAATGAAAAATTTCGACGGCGGGTTCACCACCGTCGAAGAAGTCCACGTCTTCGCCAGCGAACTCCGCCGCGAAGGCCCCACCTACCACGTCATCTCTCGTGCCTCGCTGATGGAATAGCGATCGCACCTAGTAGTCTACCGCAGCTCAACATTCGAGTTGGGTGCCACTGCTGGCTTGCCCAGCAGTGGACGCCGGGTACCCGCTTCGCACTGCTGGACGAGCCAGCAGTGGCACCCGAAAGCCAAGCCGCGATGGAAGACTAGTGCTTTGTCAGTATTGTAAATTAGGATCGTCATTTTGATTTCACTCGTATTTCAAAGGTTGAATCGAAATGACGATCCTAAAATTGTGATTTGACAAAGCACTAGGGTGCGATCGTTTCACCCCAACAGGGTCGCCAAGGGAGTGATTATGCCCTTCGGTCAAACATTCACCTGTTCGATTCCTCTGAATTTGGAACCACGGACTTGGAAGTTTGCATGCGCGCTATGCGAAGTGGTGTTTATAACGATGACGTAACTTCCAGGGCGTTCGACTTGCGTCGCGATGGTTTCGTCAAATCAGCAAGCACTTTTTCTGCCGCTTGTTCTCCTGTCTGTATGCAGTTGGGAATACCGATCCCGTGGAGGACATTGCTCGCCAGGGCAAAGTTTGGCAGTTGGTCGGCTTGAGCTTCAATTCTCTTCACAAGTTGCTCGTGTCCGACGTAGTATTGAGGCATCGCTCGAACTTGCCGTGTAACATGTTTCATCCTCGGCTCACCGCGAATGAGGAGTAGGTCGGACAGCTCTCGCAGGACTAGTTTTTGAAGTTGCTGATCGTCCAGATCGACGAGTTCGCCCTGGCAGGCCCCTCCGACGAACGCTCGCAGTAACACATGGCCTTCTGGGGCACGGTTTGCGTATTTGATGCTCGAAAAACTACAGGAAAGAATCTTCCGATTTTCGATTGAGGGCACCACCAGTCCGAAACCATCCAAGGGGTTTCCGATTTGTTCTCGCAAAAACCCGAAGGAGACTAACGCACAACTGCCGTAGGGTATTTTTGTAAATTCCTCAGCCAGCGTGGAGGCGACTTTTTTCAGTAGGGCAGGATTCCGCCGCGCAGGAGTTGCCAGAATCAGGCCATCGACGTGGTGAGTTTGAGGTTGCGGTCCTCCGACTGAAATTATCCATCGACCTTCCGTGCTTTGGGCGACTTGTTCGACGGGCGATTTCAAAGAGAGCGTCGCCTCGCCCAACCGGTCGACAATCGCCTGGACGAATGCCGACATCCCCTCACGCGGGGCAACGAATTGGCTGTAGCGTGCTCCGCTGCTTTTCTGAACTGCTTTACGTTGCTGTTTCTGCTCTTTCATCATCGCACGAATCAGACTTCCATGCTCTTTTTCCATTTTCAAAAATCGCGGTACGGTGGCGCCAATGCTGAGCTGTTCGGGGTCGCCTGTGTAGATGCCAGCCACCAAGGGTTGTACTAATCGCTCGTAGACCTCGCGCCCAAGACGCCGCCGGACAAACGCGGCTAGCGATTCCGTACCGTCCGCCTCGCGGCGTCGAACAAAGAGTTCTGCTGCCATGCGTAGCTTGCCACGCCAACTCAAAATCGACGTCGAAATAATTGGCCAAATTCTGCTTGGAGCCATGACCGCAAAACCGGCAGGAATCGGTTGCAAGGTCCCCTTCGAAACTACGAATGCACGACGATACGAGTCGTTCGTTTCAATCAGCTCGGTATCGAAACCGATACGCTTGCAGAAATCAACAGCATACGGCGGCGTCGTAATGAAGTTATCGGCGCCGGCTTCGATCAAAAAACCTTCGTGGCGTTCTGAATGTAAAATCCCACCTAGCCGATCGCTGGCTTCAAGCAGCAGGACTTTGGCCTCCGGTTGCAACTCAAGAATCCGATGCGCCGCTGCCAATCCAGAAATTCCCCCACCAATCACACCAATTGTACAATCGACCGGATTCGGTAAGGCCGTGGCATTTTTTGACATGACGAGGTGTCTCTTTCAGGCATAAAGGAAAACAGGACCTTGACATCCTTAATATATCCTCGGTAGATTGGGTTCGTCAACTTCGCCATTTTACGGTGAGAAAGCAAACCCGTGCCTAAGTCGATCCACAGAAATCGTTTTCAAAAAACCGACCTCCATCGTAGCCCGATGCTCGTTTTCTACGAAGTGACACAAGCTTGCGGTCTGGTGTGTAAACATTGCCGGGCCTGTGCTCAGACACATAGCCTTCCCGACGAGCTTTCGACAGAAGCCTCTCTGGGGTTAATTGACCAGCTTTCCAAATTCCCATCCCCACCGATGCTTGTTCTCACTGGTGGTGACCCCTTCTGCCGAGAAGATATTTTTCAGTTAATCGAACACGCGAAGCGGGTAGGTCTAGAGACGTCCATAACCCCCTCGGCCACGCCGCTGGTAACCAACGGAGCAATTGGGCGTCTAAAACAAGCGGGCATCCATCGCATGGCGATCAGCATTGATGGCGCCGACGCCGAGACCCACGACGAGTTCCGAGGCTTCGAAGGGAGCTTTGAGAGGAGCTTTGAAATTCTGCGAGAGGCACGTCGAATCGGTTTGCCAACACAGATAAATACCACCTTGACGCCCGGAAATTTCGGCCAACTCGACGCGATGGCAGAGATGTTTTCTGAACTAGAAATCGTGCTGTGGTCGGTTTTTTTTCTGGTGCCGGTCGGACGCGCCGAGTCGGCAACACGACTTTCGCCAGACGATTACGAACAAGCGTTCGAGCTACTTTGGCAACAGTCGCAACGACGATCGTACCTGATTAAAACGACCGAAGCGCCCCACTACCGGCGCTTCGCCATGAAAAAACAGCGAGAGGCCCAAGCCGCAGGCGACGACTCTACGGAAAAAGTAAAACCACCATTTCAGGCATCCGGCATAAACGATGGCAAGGGCGTTATGTTCGTCAGCCACAACGGCGAATTTTTTCCTAGCGGCTTCATGCCGATCCGTAGCGGACAGTATCCGCAAGAAAATGCGGTCGAGGTCTACCAAGAGGCACCTCTGTTCAAAGACTTGCGCAACGCCAATCGCCTCGAAGGGAAATGCCGGCAATGCGAGTATCGCACCCTCTGCGGCGGCAGTCGTGCCCGTGCTTATGCGCTGACGGGCAACCCGTTTTCCGAGGAGGTCGACTGCGCGTACATTCCGCCCTCGCAAGAAGCGTCTCTCGATAACTCCAGCGACTCGAATTGCGATGCCCAATAAATGGCTGGAGTAGCTCGGACCTGTGCGGTAGCCCAGTGCTTTCTAAACCCCTTATCCAAAAAATTCTGTTCATCCTGTCAGCAATTTCATTCCAAATGGATTCGTCAACAAGGCTACAGTGACTGCAAAACGCGATAGGGCGATTGCCAAGTCGGTATTTTGAACCGCCAAGTTCGCCAAGAAAAAGAAGAAAGAACGACTGCAAAGACACAGGAAAGACTGGAATCACAGAGGCTTTCTTCTCAAGGCTCCGTGGTTCAATCAACTCGTCTTTTTCAGGTAGAACGTAGCATTGCAGCCCACTTGGGCGATCAGGAAGAACGCTTTGCGACTCGTAGCTGAGCCCTTGCCTGAGAGACGCTGCGATCTCGAATCTCAATCTGATCATCTCCGGCAACTTTGGTTTTCAGGACGTCGTCGAGTAGTTTTTGCGCAGTTTTGCTATCGACAGCTTCCGACTTAATAGCTCGATTCGTCAGCACTGAGACAAGATTATCGGCAACTTGCACAAAACCGCCACCGACGTAGTAGCGGGTCGTGTCAGAACCGCTACGAATTCGCAGTTCTCCAAAACCGAGTCGCCCAATCATCGGACTATGAAGCGGCGCAATGCCCAGTTCACCGTCAAATAGCGGCAATGCGATGAAGTCGGCCTCGCACTCAAGGACCGTTTCTTCGGGCGTTACTATGATGCAACGCAAGGCAGAAGTAGATGTTTCAGTTGACATAATCACCGAGTTCTAACTAACGACTAACGACAAACCACTACTTCTCTTGGCTTTTTTTCCACTGCTCTTCGGCCTGCTCGATAGCTCCAACATACATGAAGGCATCTTCGGGGAGGTGATCCCACTTGCCATCGCAAATTTCTTCAAAGCTGCGAATCGTGTCCTCTAACGAAGTGATTTCACCCGGCTTGCCGGTGAAAACTTCGGCAACCAAGAACGGCTGCGAGAGGAAACGCTCGATTCGGCGAGCACGATGAACCACCTGACGATCTTCCTCAGGCAGCTCGTCGACACCTAGAATGGCAATGATGTCTTGCAATTCTCGGTAGCGTTGCAGAATGGTCTGCACCCGGCGAGCACAATTGAAGTGACGGTCGCCGACGTACTGAGGATCAAGAATCCGGCTGGAAGAAGCCAACGGATCGACGGCAGGGTAAATACCTTTTTCTGAAATCGATCGCTCGAGGTAGAGAAACGCATCGAGCTGGCCAAACGCAGTCGCCGGGGCAGGGTCGGTCGGATCGTCCGCAGGCACATAGACGGCTTGCACCGAAGTAATAGCTCCCTTGTCGGTCGAAGCAATACGCTCCTGCAAGGCACCCATTTCGCTTGCGAGCGTAGGCTGATAACCCACCGCCGAAGGCATGCGTCCTAGCAACGCAGAGACTTCGCTACCCGCTTGCGAAAAGCGGAAAATATTGTCAACAAACAACAGAGTATCGGCACCGGTCTTATCGCGAAAATACTCGGCCATGGTAAGCGCCGAAAGTGCAACTCGCAGACGGGCACCTGGCGGCTCGTTCATCTGGCCAAACACCATACAGGTTTGGTCGATGACGCTACGGCCTGTGTCGCCGATCTTGGCTTCTTGCATTTCTAGCCAAAGGTCAGTTCCTTCACGGGTCCGCTCCCCCACTCCGGCGAATACCGAATAACCACCATGAGCCGATGCAATTCGAGCAATAAGTTCGGTCAGAATAACCGTCTTGCCGAGACCAGCACCACCAAACAGACCCGCCTTGCCACCACGAACAAACGGGGTGAGAAGGTCGATCACCTTGATACCGGTTTCAAACAACTCGGTCTTGGTCGAAAGCGTCTCGAGCGGAGGGGCGCTGCGATGAATGGCCCAACGCTCTTCGGTCTTCACCTCACCACGTCCATCCACGGGGTCGCCGGTTACGTTAAACACGCGACCAAGCGTTGCTTCGCCAACAGGCACGGTTATCGGCCCGCCTGTGTCAACACACTCTTGACCGCGAATCAAACCATCGGTGCTTCCCAAAGCAACACAACGAACACGACCGCCGCCAAGTTGCTGCTGCACTTCGCCTGTGAGATTGATCTTCACACCTTTGTGCTCCGATACAATCTTCAAAGCATTGAAGATGGCAGGAAGCTGATCTTCTTCAAATTCGACATCGAATGTCGAGCCAATGATCTGAGTGATGTGGCCGATGTTTTTCGTTGCGGTTGCCATGGAATTTTCGATTTTTGGATTTGAAATGTAAAAATGGGTTCCGGCAATGTGTCTCATTACCGTCTAAGTTTTTTGTTTACTTCAAAGCTTCAACACCACCTACGAGGTCCATCAACTCCGAAGTAATGCGTCCCTGGCGAGCACGGTTGTATCGCATGCTTAACTCTTTGATCAGGTCGCCAGCATTGTCAGTAGCTGCCTTCATGGCAACCATCCGCGCGACCTGTTCGCTAACGGCTGAGTCGAGAAAACACTTGAACAATTTTACTTTGAAACTTGTTGGCACGACCTCTTCAAGGATACTCGCCGGCGAGGGCAAAAATTCGTAGATCGTATCGCTGCTGCTCGCCTCTTCTTCGTCTTCTGTGGCAACTTGCAACGACCCCAATGGGAGCAATGTTTCTACCGCAACCGACTGACGGGCGATGCTGTTGAACTTCATGTAGACAACGTCCAGGCGATCAAGCTTGCCTGCGAGGTAGTCCTCTAAGTAGCGATTCGCAATCACTTCAACTTCGTCGAATGTTGGCTTGTCTTCAAATTGAGTGAACTGCTCTTCGAGTTCGATCCCTTGAAAACCAAAACCGGCGATCCCTTTCTTGCCAGAAGCCTCGGCTCCAACATGCGGGATGCTACTGGTGAGATCATTCCAACGACTCATCCCGGCGCGAAGAAGGTTACCGTTGAAGCCACCGCAAAAACCGCGATTGCCGGTGAGCACAAGCAGCTTCGCGTTTTCGGTCTGCTCCCGCTGTTCAAGCAAAGGGTGGCTTACTTCCAGGCCCGCCTTGGTAAGGTCGGAAACCAGCTGGGTAATCCGCTCGGTATAAGCTGTCGCAGCCGATGCCCGGTCCATTGCCTTCTTGAAACGCGCAGTCGCGATCAATTCCATCGTCCGCGTGATTCGGCGCATATTGCGAATCGATTTGCGGCGTTTATCAAGTTCTTTTGGATTGGCCATGGGGAAGGGTAGGGGGAGTGGTCAGAGGTTAGGGAAGGTCAAGAGTCTAAACGGTTGCCGCTTCTTTAGCAGACGCATTATTACCTTGGAATTGCGTTTTGAACTCGGCAAGCGAGGCCTCGATCTTCTCAATCAGGGCATCATCCAAATCCTTCTTCTCAATCAACTCGTTGCGAACTTCCGATTTCTGGTCCGACATGAAAGTCACGAATTGGGATTCCCATTCTTTCACTTGGTTTGCCTCGATCTGATCCAAGTGGCCGCGGGTACCGGCGTAAATCATGAGCACCTGATCGGCAATGTGCATCGGAGCATACTGGCCTTGCTTGAGCAGCTCGACCATTCGATAACCACGATCAAGACGTGCCTGAGTCGCGGGGTCGAGCTCGGTTCCCATCTGGGCAAAGGCTTCCAGCTCGCGGAAGGCAGCCAAGTCGAGACGCAAACCGCCCGAAACTTTCTTCATGGCCTTAATCTGTGCGGCACCACCCACACGAGAAACCGAAATGCCGGCGTTCATCGCAGGCTTTACGCCAGAGAAGAACAGGTCGGGTTGCAGATAAATCTGTCCGTCGGTAATCGAAATCACGTTGGTAGGAATGTAGGCCGAAACTTCGCCTTCGAGCGTTTCGATGATTGGAAGCGAAGTAATCGAACCGCCACCCAGGGCATCTGAAAGCTTAGCCGAACGCTCCAAAAGACGACTATGGCAGTAGAAAACATCGCCAGGAAAAGCTTCGCGTCCTGGCGGGCGTCGCATCAGAAGCGAAAGCTCGCGATAAGCGACCGCCTGCTTGCTGAGATCGTCGTAAACCACCAGAGCATGGCCACCGTTGAACATGTACTCCTCGGCCATGGCCGTTCCGGAGTAAGGGGCAATGTACTGGAGCGGTGCCGGAGCACTCGCACCCGCAAGGATTACGGTCGTGTAATCCATTGCGCCAGACTCTTCGAGCTTCTCAATGATGCCGGCAACCGTCGATTCCTTTTGGCCAATCGCAACGTAGAAGCATTTTACGTCGGAGTCTTTCTGATTGATGATGGCGTCAATCGCGATCGCAGTCTTACCCGTCTTGCGGTCGCCAATAATCAGCTCGCGTTGGCCACGACCGATCGGCGTCATCGCGTCAATCGCTTTGATACCAGTTTGCAGCGGCTCGCACACAGGCTGACGCTCGGCAACGCCTGTGGCGATCACTTCAACGTCTCGGCGTTTGTTCGTCGCAACCGGGCCCTTGCCGTCCATGGGATTACCCAGCGGATCGACCACGCGGCCAAGTAGTTCGTCGCCCACAGGCACACTCAGCAGCTGGCCCATGCTGCGAACTTCTTCTCCCTCGTTGATATCCAGATAATCGCCAAGGATGATGACGCCTACCGAGTTTTCTTCCAGGTTGAAGGCCAGACCGTTTACGCCCGAGCGGAACTCGACCATTTCGCCGGCCATAACGCCCGACAAACCGTAAACTTGGGCAATACCATCGCCCACTTCCAAGACGCGACCGACTTCTCGTACGTCAACCTGGGAAGCAAACTGCTCGATCTCTTTTTGAATGACCGAGGCGATCTCGTCGCTATTAAACTTCATCGAAACGCTCCGAATGAATTACTCTTTGAATGTGACTTAGTAGTTTGTTTGGGAGAAAGCAATTGAGAGGTTCGTTCTCGCTCTCCCAATGTCTTTTATGTTTGGGCGCCGCACTGCTGGCACTTAGCTCTTAAATTGCCCCGATCGATTCTGAATCGCATCGATGGCACTTGAAATCATCGCCTGTCGCGTACGTTCTAGACTCGAACGTGTCGAGGCGTCGAACACCTTATCGCCTACCTTGACGACAAAGCCGCCGATTAGCTCGGGATTGACTGCCGTGGTAATCACAGGGTCACAATCCAGGGCCTTGCTAAGCGTATCACGCAACTCTTGCTGTAACGAAGCATCAAGCTCAAACGCCGACTCCACATAAACAGGGATGCGGTTGTTTTGCTCTTGCCATAACAGGTCTGCCGAGCGGACAACGTGTCGCAACAACCCCAGTCGGTCGTGGTTGGCCATGACCTTCAAAAAGTTGAGCGAAGTACTCGACAATCGACCGCCAAACACACGGTCTAGCATGGCAAGCTTTTCTTCTTGCGGCACCAGAGCCGACCCGAATATCTGTTCGAGTTCTGGAAATTGATCCAGCACCTCGGTCACAAGCGACTTCAATTCCTCGATCAAACTGCCAACATCGTCGCCACCTGCGCCGAGTACGGCTTGGGCGTAAACACGTGCAAGCTTCTCGATATCGACATCAAAAAAGGTGTCGCGAGAGGATTCGCTGGTAGCTGATTGATCTGTCATAGCTGTCGTTAGGATCAGTTCTTGCTGGGGCTGCTAGCCGCTAAAGTGCTGAGAGCATCACGCACGAGTTGGGCCTGCTGGTCGGCCGTGATATTCTGTTTCACGACCTTCCCCGCCAACTCGACCGCCAAATTGGCACTCGACTCGGCCAGACTCTTCAAAGCCGAATCGGCAGCCCGCTCGACATCGCGCAAGGCTCGGTCGCGTTCTTTGTCGGCTGCCTGCTTGGCTTCGGCAAGGATTTGAGCCTTGGTGCCCTCCGCATCACGCCGGGCCTCCTCCAAAAGCTCTCGCACTTCGTCAGCCGCACGAGCCAACTTGGCCTCATGCTCAGCAAGCAATTGCTTAGCCTCCTCATGCTTTGAAGCAGCGTCGGCAATGTTGCCTTCAATCCGCTTCTCGCGCTCTTCAAGGGCTGCAGAGATCTGCGGCCATGCCGTTTTCTTGAGCACGATCAACAAGACGGTAAAAATCACAGCCGTCCAAATCGCCAAATCAAGATCTACGGCAAGGGGATTCGGTTTCCCGGTCCCATGGTCCTCCTCATGAGCATCTCCGGCATGGGCACCTTCGCCCTCGCTCGGATGCGATTCATGCGGATCAGCCGCGCAAGACACCTGCTGGCCCATCGACCAAACAGCGCCAAACGCCACAACAAACAAGAGTGGAAACACTCGGTGAAAACTCATGCGAAGCACTTTCATCGCTTGCTGCTCAACGCCCTCTGACAAAATCATGCCAGCAAGGAAATGCTAGCACGGACATCCAGGCAGGGGCATATCGAGCCTAGGCTAGTTAAACAACATACAAACGATCAAGGCGAAGAACGTAGCACCTTCGATCAGAGCAGCCGCGATAATCATGGCTGTCTGGATGTTTCCGGCAGCCTCGGGTTGCCGAGCCATACTTTCAACTGCCTGGCCACCAATCCGGCCAATGCCAAGAGCTGCACCAATAATTACCAAGCCGGCGCCAAAAGCGGCTCCAGGATTCATGCTAAATCCCGCAGCAGCAACTGCGGGAGCAGCGGCGGCAGCGTCTTGGGCAAGGGCGGGTCCAACAACCACAAATGCGGCCAAACAAAAAACGAACACTTTCATCATCTTGTACACGGCGAGGAACTCCTACGTCTGAGAAAACTAGGGTAACTGGTTCTAAAAAATGACTTCAAAAGCGTTGTACTCAGGTCAATGCGGATGCACTGCAGCCCCGATAAACAACGCTGACAGAAACGTAAAAATGTAAGCCTGTAAAAAGGCAACAAACAACTCAAGCAAACTAAGCGCCGTACCACCTAAAACACTGGCAAGCGTCACGGCACCCCAAATCCCAGCACCGGCTGCGGCACTGGCACTAATAAATCCAACAATTACGGCAAGCACTACGTGACCGGCCATCATATTTGCCAGCAACCGAATCGCCAAGACGCCGTGCTTAATAAACAGGCCAAGCACCTCGATCACAAAAATCATCGGGATCAGAAGCACGGCAATCGGTCCCGGAAGGTCCATATGCGGAACTTGAGCTTTCCAAAACCCCACAACTCCGAGCTTTGCCGAACCGGAGAAAACAACTATCGAAAAAGTGACAAACGCCAAAGCCCCAGTCACGGCGAGTGCCCCAGTTGGTGAGCCCATCCAAGGAACCATCCCGATTAAATTACACCCAAGGACAAACAGGAAGATGGTCCACAGAAACGGCATAAACTTGTCGGCATCCTGTTTACCAATGCAAGGTCGCGCGACGTCGTCGCGAATGAACAACAAAAAGACTTCCAGGAAATTCCAAAGACGGCCCTTAGCGCTTGTGCCTCCCTTGAGGCTCTTGGCAAGACCAATAAAGCAAACTGCAATGATAATTGCGACCACCAGCTCAAGAAGCATGAACTTCGTGATCATGAAGTCGAGCGGCTGTATCGTATTATCAATCAGCTCGTTGCCTGTGCACATCTCAAGGAGAGGCTCATCCAGCTTAAACGGCTGAGGAATATGGACATGGCCGTGGTTTTCCGGTGCGAAAAAATGCGGAAGGTGAAATCCGTCCGCGTCTGCAACGTGACCAAACAGCTCATTAGGATCTAAAGCATCTGCCATGAATGTGTACGTCTTATTACGTATGCCTATCTGTCGTTTGGCCGAATCAGCCGCACGGATAGGTAAGTTTCGAGTGCCAGGGTAACCATATAAAAAAGAAGTAAATAACAGATAAAGCTGAAGTACTGATCGCCTGTCGATCTCAAAGACAGGGCCAAGCAAATCATTAAGGGAGGAAAAAGCCTTAGGCCCATCGAAATCAAAAGTCCGAAAAGCATTTGATTTGCATCGGTGCTTTGAGACGTAAACTTCAGGGCGATCAAGCCGGGCAACAAGCAAACTGCTGCCGCAACCAATAATTCCAAGACTCCAACAACACCCGCGTTCCAAATAGCCAGGGGCATCAACAGCATCAGCAAGCCCACGACTGCACATACCAACCAAGTTGCACAACGCAGGTAAGCACTCTCACGCCAATAAGCCGCCAAATTCACGGCTGTTCCACTCACTGTTACTGATTTCCTCTCCCTATGCCCTACAGGGGGTTGTTCCCTGTAGGAGACTCTTCTTTCGACGAGGAACATTCCGAACCTCGCCGATCTTTCTTTCGTGTCAATGCGATCAAGTGCTTGATTGCTGCAAAGCCACCCAACGCAAATCCAATAAGCATAAACAAAACCTTGGTGCCTAACTTCCCGTCTATCCAATAGCCGGCCAAACCAGGTAAGACCATTTCAAGAGAAACCGTCATAATTTGGGACGTCCACACTGCGGCTCGTGCAGCCGGCGAACGCGTTTCCGTCAAAACGGGGCGACAAGGGGCCCCAGGATGTTTGCGATCTTTAGACATACTGCCTTCGGACGCAGTTGCGTAACAGCCACGAACCACCATCACTTCCTCACACAACTTACTGCCCTGCGAGACGGCCTAATCTAATTCGCTAGCTACATAGCGCGAAGGGGAATTCGTGCATTTTTTCACAAAGTCTTGAAACTATTCCCAAACCCTTCCTCCTCGAGTGGCTAGCAAGCCCCAGTTATCCGTCAGGAACGCGTATTATCCGCCAGAAACGCGTATCCACTCCAAGATCACGATCGACAGCCTCCTCCAGGCCCCTTTGTGTTCCACGAGGCAGGACCTTTCCCGCACCCTCCTTAAATCACATAAGCCCCTACCACAAAACGCTTTAAGGCCACGACGGGCGACCAGAAACTTGCATTATATTGATTCTCCGATTAGTATGAAAAGTGACGAATGCATGGTTTTAGGCTTTTGCGGACAGTTTTCGCAACTGCCTTCCCCCCCGCCACAGGATTCCGTCCTTAGCTGCTTGGCTAATTTGAGTCTTAACAGCCGAGGGCCGCGTATCCGTTTCCTCCGTTCACTTTTTTCTTGAATGGTGGCAAACATCAGACGTGGCTAAGCCGTACATTATCGTTGACCCCCGGCTGGTTCAGGGAAGCCCGGAGGGGCATCCGTGCAGGGGTAAGCCTTGGGGCTTGCGGCGCTAAAATTGCCGTTTTTCTTGCTTGGATAAAAAAGGTGTCAGGGACGATCTCCCGGTTCTTTGGGGTACCCTCATCGGTCCTAAAGGCCTTCCAACAAGTGAAAGTCCGGCAAAACAATATGACCGCAACCACGCTACGTTCGCACACGGCCAAAGATCTGGCCCAGATGGCACGTCAAAATGGTATCGCCGGATGGCATTCCATGCGAAAAGAAGAATTGGTCCTCGCGCTTTCACGCCTGACACGTAAAAGATCTTCAACTCCCCAGAATGGGGCCGCCGTGGATGCCACATCAAATCGATCCAATCTCAACGGATCAGCGCAAAAACGTCGGCTTGAAAAACAGGCAAAAACGCCGAACCCGCGAATCCGACGAAAAATCGACCAGTTGCACCGCAAGCTTGCAACAATCAAAAACCTTTCTTCAAACTCCAATAATCCCGAGGCGGCTGAGACCAAAGAAGATCGGCTCGTCGTCATGGTTCGCGACCCCTATTGGCTTCACGCATTCTGGGAGCTGTCCGACCGGAGCATTAAACGGGCGCAGGCAGCCATGGGCCAACGCTGGCACGGGGCACAGCCCACGCTTCGCCTACACAAGATGGAAGAGGCCGGTGCCACAACTTTTGTTAAGGACGTCACAATCCATGGCGGAGTAAGCAATTGGTACGTCGATGTGCAAGATCCGCCATGCGAATTTCGGATGGAAATCGGATACCTCTCTACCGACAACTTCTTCTATTGCTTGGCACGAAGCAACACCGTAAAGACACCACCCGCTGGCACCAGCGATGCGATCGACGACAACTGGGCCGACGTAGCCGAGCAGGCCGATCGTATCTACGCCATGAGTGGCGGCTATTCTCCTTCTGGCACCAGCCGAGAGCTTCAAGAGCTGCTTGAGGAACGGCTGCAACGGCCTCTCGGTTCTCCGATGTCCACCCGGTTTGGAAGCGGGGCTACCGACCTCGAAGGGAGCGAAGAAATGCCTTTCGCTCTCGATGCCGAAATCATCATCTACGGCGCCGCCGACCGCGGAGCCCACGTCACCCTCAAAGGCGAGCCGGTCCAGCTACGCGAAGACGGAACCTTTGCCGTCCGCCTCAGCCTGCCCGACCAACGTCAGGTAATCCCCGTAGTAGCCAGCTCAGGAGACGGAGTCGAACAACGCACCATCATCTTGGCCGTCGAGCGAAACACCAAAATGATGGAACGAGTCCTCCGAGACGTCACGGCGAAATGAGTCACTGACTTACCGTCCTTCGCTCGCGCGGGTCACAACCGACAGCTACGTCTACGGACTAGATACGGAACAGATAGAATAGGCAAGAACAATTTCGGTGGCGTTCACCACGAGTTGTCTTGTCGAATACTAGCTGATTTCGCTACTGCTTTGGCTGCCCAGTAGGAGTTTGCTACAATATCAGTAGTTGACTCTTGAAAGCACCGACTGGGCGTTCAAATGCCAGGACATATTGGGAAACTGATTCTACAGATTAGGTGTGCTTCATACCTTCGCCTGGGATTATTGGCTGTAGTTTGCAGTGGCATCATCCTTACTTGTGTCACGGGCAGCACGTCGGATACGCCACTTGAGCCAAGCTCTCCAATTCGTCGACTAGGGGAATCGGAGTTTCGACTTACTGCAAAAGATGGTCAGCACCGCCCATTCTGTTTTTCTCCTGATGGAAAAAGGATAGCAGGAGCCAATTGGGACGAAGTCCGCATCTGGTCTTTCCCTGACGGAAAGTTGCTCCACGATTTCTCAGACAGAATTGATTCCCGATGCATCGCATTCTCGGCCGACGGTGAAAGATTTCTTGCACTGGAACAACGCGAAATGACTGTTTACCATTTTGATGTTCAGACGGGAAAACTGACCAAAAAAGTTAAGCTTGCTGATGTTGTTGACGAGAAAGGGTGGACGCGATATTGGCTTTCAGCCGATGGACGCTGGCTCTGTACTACTGAGGTTTATTCTCACGTCACGGTTTGGAACACTGAAACAGGTGAACGCCAACTACGAATGACCATGCAAAAGATGGTACCGTTCCACGCTCCGGTATCAAGACAGGGGATTTTGACTCTATGGGACAATCTCTTTTTGGAACAGTATGACATTAAGACTGGAAAACAGCTTGGGCAGTCAAAGCTCTACCGACGACTTCTCAGCCCGCTCAGCAATCCAGAAGGAACCTTGATGGCTGGCTATTCGATAGAAGACCAAGCAATTGTGTTCTGGGATCCAACAACTAATGAGCGAGTTGGCGGAAAGATACCGGCTAAGGAGCGTGGGTGGCGATCTAACCAAGCGGCACTTTCTGCCGATGGGAGACGATTTGTCTACTGGATCGAGGATGGCCAATGGATATTCAATCGAAGGAAAGCCGTTTTCGATGTGGAAACTGGCGATGCCATAAGCACGTTTGATCCTCCCGACGTGTATTTCACTGATGCTCCAGTCATCTCCCCAGATGGGAAATACGTTTTCCCGACAGGTGGACGATCGGTTTTCACTCCTGTCAATAGTGAAACCGGCCAAACACTGAAAAAAACTTCAGACCATGTTCTCGCTGTTAGTACACTCTCCTTTACACCAGATGGACGCACTCTGCTTGTTGGCAGTAGAGATAAGCGGCAAGCTTGGGATATTGCGACTGGCAAGTCTCGTGCTGTTTTTGAGCAATGGTACCACACCCCTTGCATTGCAGCAGTAGACAACAACCGAGCCCTCGTGTCCGGGTTGCGTCATGGTGGATTGCGGCTTCACGACATTTCTACCGGAGAAGTGCTTCAACAGTACATGGAGAATACCGACAAGCACCTGTCCGCATTCCAACTCGCTAAAAACGGCAATAGTTTCGTGGGCATCGTGCATGAGCCCGAAGGACGTTTCGTGAGACGCTGGGGCATTGGAAATGGGAAAACTATTGCAGAGTGGGCGATTCCAGATGTAGCCCAAGAGAGGAGTGCATACGCCCCCAACACCTTTGGAGGCTTAACCCTCGGTGGCAGCCGCCTCTACCGCTTTGATCAAGTGCAGGCTCCACAAAAGCTTCCAGATGATTCTTTCGATTGGGGACGAACAGATTTGCTCTTGGTAGACTGGAGTACGCAAGAAGTAGCTAGTCGTCTTAGCCTGCCTGCTCATAGTCATTTCGCAATTAACAATACCAAGGATTGTAGCAAGCTTGCGGTAGTTGCTGCTGACGAGTGGCACCCAAAAAACCAACGCGGTTATGGGCCTGGGTCTACCTATTTGTTGATTTGGGACATGGAAACCGGCGAGGAGCAGCTGCGTGTTGAGCGAGTGCGAGACGATTACTTTTCGTCATTTTCAGGCGTCGCAATTTCACCAGGCGGGAGATTGGCCGCAACCGCAAGCCACCACAGCCGCATAGAGATTTGGAATGGCTTCACTGGTAAGTTACTCCAGAGACTAGATGCGAAAAACCCGATTGTCGTTTTAGCGTTTTCGTACGATGGGTTTAAGCTGGCAAGCGGCCATCAAGATGGCAGTGTTTATCTTTGGGATACACGCCCCGCCTGGGAGCTATCCTCGCCTGAAGCTCGTTAGTTGTGTTTCATCGAGAGAACTCAAAGTCCGTAGCGTGCGTGCAGCGATAGCGGGTAACCCAGACAACTTGGTTGTCTGGGTTACGAAGGAACAAGAGGCTTGCAAAGGGGTTGCCGTGGGTGAAAAGGCAACATAGTCGAGTTTCACTCCGTAAAACCAAATTCGATTCACGGAGTGAATCGCGACATGGTTTGATGACTCCCACCACCAACTCTACGCCCCTGCGAGAGCACTTTTCCTGAGCATCGTCGCAGCTCAAAAAAACTCGTCGTGCCGTCGCGGTTCTCCCTCTTCACTCATCCGAACCCCGGCCAAAAATAACCGTCGCATCCCAACCCCAAAAATGCGATAATCTCCTCTGAAACAAGTTCCACAGAAGTAGAAATAGGCCAGAACTGCGCAAGCTTGTTCCGGCCTACCTCAACTCAACATACATCTCTGCGGTCCTCTCCGAACTCTGCGTTAAAAATTTCCTTGAAGCATCGCCAATAATATTGTCCCAACAAGAGGCACCAAAAATCCTAAATTCACCCAATTTTGTCCCATCGCCTATGAAGCAAACCCTACAGTCCTCGATCCAATCGAACATTGCGAGGGATAAAAATACCGAATAATGTCCCAAAACATGGGACCCCTACAATGAGACAAAACCCCATTCGGGGGGGGGGGCGACCAAGGAGAATTCTTTACGCAACAGTTCACGATTCAAAGAAGAAAAATCACCTCAGAGCGGCTTTATTCATCTCGACTTAAAAAAGCACCAGGGATTTCTCGACCAAATCAATTAAAAAATCGCTGTTCTCTGTACCTCGGTATTTCAATTCCTTTCCTGTGAACGGTTACTTATTTGCTTATGGCAGCTCCATACCAACAACTTACTGATCTGATCGCTGAAATGCCCAGTTGCATGGTTGCGTTCTCGGGTGGAGTCGATAGCGCAGTGGTTGCAAAAGCTGCGTATGCTGCTCTGGGAGAGCGTGCCATCGCGATCACCGGAGTTAGCGCGAGCCTCGCAAGCGGTGAACTTGAAACGGCGATCCGAATTGCCAAGTCGATTGGCATTCGCCACGAAACGGTCTCGACCGAGGAGCTTGAGAACCAAGCTTACTTAGAGAACCAGCCCAATCGCTGCTGGCATTGCAAAACGGAACTCTATGGCCAATTGCAAGGTCTTGCTACTCGACGAGGCTTTCAAGTCCTGCTTAATGGGGCCAACGCGGACGATGCAGGAGACTTTCGGCCGGGAATCAAAGCGGCCGGCGAACACTCTGTCCGTAGCCCGTTGGCGGAATGTGGGTTCGATAAAGCGACGGTACGCGAGATCGCTCTCCACTGGGACCTTGAAGTTTGGGACAAGCCGGCTACGCCATGCCTTTCGAGTCGCGTAGTTTATGGACTGAGCATAACGCCTGAACGATTGGCCCGCGTTGATGCGGCGGAGCAACTGCTTCGAGAGCTGGGATTTAGCACAGTCCGGGTGCGTTACCACCAGGATGACCTCGCTCGGCTGGAAGTCGCGATCGAAGACTTGCCTCGCCTTTGTGAAGAAACCGTGCGGAAGCAACTAGCCGAGGATTTGCGAAAAATTGGCTTTCGCTACATAACGATTGATCTCGAAGGATTTCGCTCTGGCAGCTTTCAGCAACTGGTTTCGCCAGAAGAACTTTTGCGATACGGCAAAACAAACGACCCTTTTCAATAACCTCTCGAGACTCAGTCGTCCCAAAAACGCACGCAAGGAGTGCAGCTAACATAAAAAATGGATTCTCAGAGGTTGCCTGATATTATTTTTGTTGTTTAAGGCTATTTAGGGTTTGCTGATTTACTCCCCAACCCCGGTGCGAGCCTAATTTTCAGCAACGCAACCGGCAACCCACCCGGCAACGCAACCGTAGACGCTGGAATCCTCGTCCACTGCGGCGACCGCAATAACCACTGGGTGCCATTTTTCCAGCAACAAGGCCGTAAGACTTGGCACATCACTTCCACAGGAACAGCATGTCCACCTTTTGTAAACCATGTACGCTTCAGTCGGATGAGCCTGTTTTTTTGGAAAGGTGAGTGCTTCAGCGTGAAGTAGAGTTCTTGGAAGATGGAAACAGGAAGGCGACGACAGAGGACACCATCAGACTGGAAGCAAACGCGACAGGCATGATCCACATGAAAGATATTTCGTAGTCAAAGAGCGGACCACTGAAAGAAATCATCAGGCTAACCGCCAGGCTACAGAAAAACCCTAGCAATGTGGCGATGGTGTTAACATGTCGAAACAAGATGCCGCAAAGCATCAGGGCACCCAATGGCGCGACAAACAGATGGTTGATTCTCTCCATCAAAGTCACTAGGCCCCAGTTATGAACCTGCATGAAATAGTTAATGATGATCGCGATCCCCATTCCAATGCATCCGGCTACCGAAGTAAGAATAAACGGCCGCCCTCCTAGCTTTCGATTATTTGGAGATGGGCTGGAAGGCCCCACGGAGCTCAGCACGGCCGCAATCGAGTTGGTGCCGGAGCTTAAACTTGACATTGCAGCTGCCAAAATGGCTGCCAACAGCAGACCCGACAAACCTGTCGGCAGCTGCGCCGCGATAAACGTCGGAAATACTTTATCGGCATGTTGGGCAATATTTCTTTGGAACTCATCTATAGGCACCTCCGATTGTTGGTATTCAAAGTAAAACAGCCCCACCGCACACAACATTAACAGCAAAGTCAGCACCACATTAGCAATTGAAAAAACCACGAATGATCGCCGAGCGTCGGTAAGAGAGGCGGTACTCATGTAACGTTGTGCTGCGACTTGATCTGCGCTGTGAGTACAGACGTTCCATACGAAAAGCGAGATCATGGCGCCGACGACCGTAATTCGCTCCGTCGGATCAAAACTGAACAAGGGCACATGAGTTCTTTCTGCACGAGAGAACAACGCTAACCATTCCGTCGGTCCTGCGCCCGTACTCCAAGCAATATAGACGGGAATCAGAATGGCTCCGCCAAACAACACTATAAATTGCATGAAATCTGTCCAGACGACAGCACTCATTCCGCCTAGTGTCGTGTACAGAATCGTCACACATCCCATTAGGAGGACTAGCGTTACCATGCTCCAACCGGTCATTTGAGAAATTGCTAGGCACCCGGTGTAAAGTATCAACCCCATCCAGATTAGCCGCATAACGACAAATACAGCTGCACCCAACATTCGTGTCGAGGGGCTAAATCGCCGTTCCAGGTAGTCGTACACGCTCGTGTCGGGCAAGCTCATCAACGTCGGGATGATGAGGTAGTTTACGACTGGGATGACCAGCACAAAAGCGAATAAGTGGGTGAACAGCCCAACGCCATAGCGGAGCATCTCGCCTGGTATTGCAAGATAGGAAATTGTGGACAGCAACGAGGCAAACACACTAGCCCCGGCTATGAACCAAGGAATTCGACGTCCGCCCAGAAAGTACATCTCTCGCGACGTCTGTTTTTTGGCAAAAAACAGGCCAATAGCAAATAGGCTGACGAAGTATGCCACAAGCACAAATATATCAAACGGGTGGAGCAACATCTATTTTCAATCCTGGTGCGATATCGTTGGGTTCTTGAGTAGCTTTGATTTCTTGTGCGATCCGTAGACGTAATTTGCTGCGACAAGGCCTCGCGGAATCACTATTCGTACTGCGTGACCGTTGATCCAATTTATGGATCAGTTGGAGGGCAACGGTCTAAGAAACCGTGGCCACATAGATCGGGATTACCCAGGGGCAGCTTGTAGAGCCAATCGGCAGCCTCATACAAAATGACTTCGTTAATGTCTGCCGAATGGGAAAGCAGGTCGCAGATGATGCGTTCGCGATTCCGACGTGAGGCAATGCGGTCGGCTGCGTGAAGAGTTCCCTGAGCCTCATAGAAAAAACTACGCGGACCGCGGTAGGTGGAACCGTGATTGTCCTCCAAGTCGGCAAAGCTATGTCGAAGGTAGGCATCTAACGGCTTGGGATCGGGCAGGCCACGCACTCCAAAAAGCACCGGCTCGGTCGACAGTCCCGAAAGATTTACCATTGCCATGCCTTCACCAATAGCGGGGATGTGATTGATCGTCGACCAGATGCGTGAGTAGTCTCGACCGTTGGGTTTTCCGTTGGAGTCTAACAAAGTGTCGAGTTCATTTTTCACGGCGAGAATGGCCTGTTCGCGTAATGGCAATACGATGCGTGTACGGACCTCCGGAAAAGACTGCTCCAAATTTTCTAACAAGCGACGCACTCCAGCAGCGACCTCTCGGTTTCGCACATACCGCCAGCGGAACGGTGAACTTTCCTTTTGGCACTCGCCGCCCCATTCGCCCGTTTGCCAAGTGGTTATTTGCTCGACCAGCTCGGGATTTGCCGCCCAAGATTGAAGCACCGGATCGTTCGCGGCGGCAAGCGGAGCATAGGCACGATCGATTCCTAGCCAAGTACGGATTTTCTTCCCGCTCCGCTGGTAGTCAGCCAATGGTTGGATGCCCTCATCGCCGTCGGCCATGTAAGCTGCCAAGCTCACGTGCGATCGGGTGTTAATCAGAAGCTCATCGAAGGCAGGGAAATCGAGCAGCGTTGCCATTTCTTTCACAACATTAGCGCGCATCGCGGGCCGATTCAGATCCATCATTTCAACCGACCAAGGCGACCCCAGATCGATCGCCAGTTGATGCTGCTTCAACAGTAGTCGCTCGGGCCCATCTAGCAATAGCTTTCGTGAATTTTCGGTTGCGTGAAACTCACCGTGGTCGCGGCCGGTCATGGGGATCCCAGCATCCTTGGTGAGTCCGTCTGGGTCGAGCGACTTATCCAAAACCCAGAACACATTTTCTCGGCCGAGGCGATTTCCAGCTATTGCAAACAACTGCACAGGCTCGAAGGTAGGCAGATCAAGGGCCTCCTCGGCGGAGGGGTTGGAGAGAATCAGGTAACGGTAGTCTTGAGGCACCTGCAAGTTGGTGATTCTTACGCCACTGCCATGCTTCTCGACGCGAAACTCCGTGAGCACAAGTTGGTGCTGGTTAGCTTGTTGCTTGAATTCGCCGAAGGGGCGCAATCGAAACTGACCATCGAGCTGTCGCTGAAGGACAAGTGAATCTTCTTGCAGAGGAGCGTAGTTGCTTGCAATAATGCGCAGGTTGTCGCGAGTCTTCTCGAATCGCTGCAAGAAGGAGTCTGCATTTTCTACGCCACGAATTTCGAGCGAGCCGAGCTGGCCGGCGCCCTCTTGGCCCATTCCACGCAAGAGGGTTCGATAATGGGCGAAGCAAGAATCTTCGGGATGGTAGTTCACCACGGGAGTCGCCATCGGCAAGAAACCCCAGAGGTATTTTCCGCTGTGATCGAACGTTGGAATCTCGTAGTATTTGGTAAGCGCCGTCTCGAAGGGATGAAAGCTGGCCGTCAGCTTGATGCCATGTTCGTCGGCGCTCTTGGAAATCATCGGTCCAAAATTTCGCTGCAGCCGTAGCGCACACAATTGCCGAATCCACCCCCACGGAACGTGCAACCCCCAGTCCTTGTCCCTAATGCCCTTCTGTTTGAGAGAGGCAATTTGAGAGCTTAGTGTCTCGCTTTCGACCATCGCTCGAGCTTGTTTTTCGTAACGCTCCCAATCTTCGGTCGCGTAATTGGTCGGGTCACAGATATAAGGAAAAGGGCTTTGCCAAAGAATGAGTCGTTGGACCCCGTGCGCCTGGCAACGCCGAAAGTATTGATCAAAACCGCTCTTGGTAATCGGCCGCCAATGGCCATCACGCGAATTCATGAAAATGCGAATCAAGTCGTCGCCGAAATCTGCCAGATAGGAGATCGGACGTTGCGGAGGCGCAGGCCGGACCGAAAGGTGTTGCGATTCGACCTGGCCATCCGGCAGATGGAGCGACACCTCCAACGTGAACTCAACGGGCGACATGTTGGGCTGCGACGTGATTTCAAGCTTTTCCTGTCGATTCAGCAGGATAGTGAGTCCCGAGAAATCTAGCCGTTCGCCCTGGGCTACGATTTTGCCATCGAGCTTAGCAGCGAACGAAATGCGCCAGCCACTCGGCAGCTCTTGTTCAAGGAAAGGCCAATCTCGCGTCCCGCCTTGGAGATAACAGAACGGTGCTTCGGTATTGCGATCAGAAAGAAAAGATTCCGCTGCTTGAGTTGAGCATTGAATAGCGAGACAGCATAGAAAAGTTCCTAGCGTTTGTATCAACGAGCCACTTCTCTGGGCAAGTTTCATCCGTTCTCTTTCCAGGAAAAAGCAAGTACTGGGATTTTGCAAAACGTTAAATCAACCCCAATTGGGCCATCGCACTAAGGCAAAACAAAGCCACTCGAAAGGACTGCATGTTTTTCAAACTCACGGTGGCAGGACCGTTACAACCCTGAGCTCACCACCTATTCCATCCGGTACGGTTTTTCATTCCGATAGAGGTCGAGCCGGCTCTGGATTTCTTTTACTAGCATCTGATTACCTTTTGAACGGGCGAGTTCGAGAGCTTTCTCGGCAGTTGTGAGAGCCTCTGGAAATCGGCCTGCTTCAGCATAGGAGGCGGCCAATGTATCCAGTACGCCGGGTTGTGTCTCTCCATGGCCGCGTGCACATCGCTCAGCAAGCTCGACCGCCTCGGCACCGTTGCGTAATTGAGAGTCTGCGTGGGTCGCTAAGACCCAGGCCAGGTTGTTCGCGGCGGCGGCGTGGGTGGGATCAATCCGCAGGAGAATCCGGTATTCGGTGCATGCGTCAGCCTGCCTACCCTTCTGTTCAAGCAATACTGCCAATCTAAAATGTGCGGATACAAAATCGGGTTTGATTGTCACGACGCGGGTGAGATGCTCGATCGCTTCATCCGTTTTCGCAAGTTTCCCAAGCATTATGCCCAGATTGAAGTGAGCAACGACCTGGTTGGGGTCGAGGCGTATTGCGGTTCGGTATTCAGCCAAGGCCTCTTCAATACGCCCCAAACGCACCAGGGATGCTCCGAGGATCGTATGCGCGGTAGCGACTCCTGGCTTGAGCTTCACCGCGTCTCGATAGTACTCGACCGCACGGTTCACGTCGTTTTGTTTTTCAAAAGATGTTCCCAGATCAGCAAGAAGGTACGGGTAGGCATGGTCTTGCAGCAATTGTTCATGATAACGGGCTACGATATCGGCTGCGTCCTTGAGATATCCGAGCCCCACAAGTTTGCGTCCTAGTCCAGCCAGACGAAAGATGGATGGTCGTGCAAACCAACGGCCGTGAAACGGGAGCGACGCAGCTAAGCGGTCCTCATCGGACACATTCAGTTTCTTTATGTCTTCCAGAAGTCGATCAAGATTAACGGGGCCTTTGTAGATGGCTGCCAGTCGGCCGTCGCCATCAATCAGAAAACTTGTCGGCACGGGTAGCGGTCGACGAGTCTCCAGCACTTCGTCGTGCAGCATCTGGATTTTCTCCATCAACTCGCTCGTTGCCATCCCGGTGGCGAAAGAGAGTTTCAAACGAGACACCATCTGCTGGGCACTATGCGAATCGCCAGACTGATCTCCCAGTCCGTCGACCGATAATGCAACAAAACGCAAACCCGTTTTGGCAATTCTTTCATCGTCGCGGGAAAAATCCTTAAGTTCGATCAGACAAGGCTTGCACCAACTTGCCCAAAGATTTAATAAGACTGGCCCTTTTGTTCTTGTGCCATCGGTTTTGACGTCATGGTGATTCTCAAATACTAGCGCTGTGGCACCATCGAACGTCTCGTAAGGGAGTCGAGGTACTGGTATTCGCGAAGACGTGAAAACCTGCACTCGCTCGCTCGACGCTCTTTCGACTAACGGGGAGGGTCCAAAAGATTTTACTGAGGAACGAAGTGGGAAGAGTGTGGCACGGCCTGTACCCTGCACAATCTTGTAGCGACGGTCGGCTTCGAGGTCGCCGAACTCTTCCGATTTACCACCTGGCCAATGCACGACCAGTCGCTCGACTAGTTTTGCATTCCCCAGTCCGAAGTGCAGCCACTTGCTCGACTGGGCCATGTAGCCATCTCCGGCATGTAGAGTTTTGATGAGGGACCGGTGCTGCGTGGCCGGATCGGTAATGGTCGGGTCGGAATCGAGTTCCTTGACCATCACTTCCACACGCGCACCAATAGCATCACGATTGGACGTGGTTCCTTCCAGACGTACGGATAAAAAATGATTTTCGGTTGGAACATCATTTCGCAGGAACCGGATCTGTGGGCCGTTGCGATTGTTGATCCAGATGTCCAAGTCTCCATCATGATCCCAATCGACCAACGCCATCCCTCGACCATCATCAGGGAAATCAAAACCGCTGGCCGCCGAGACGTCTACGAATCTGGGTTGACCCGTGTTTAAGAAACAGCAGTTCCGTTCATGGCCGCTCCACGAAACGCCTTGGCGGATCATGCTAAACAGCGAGGCGCTTGCAGAACTCCCACTTTCAGCGGACGCCGACATTGCCCTCGTGGCACCTCCTCCTTGCGGCACGACCTGCCGCCAATAGAAACTTCACAAATCGCCCGGGCCTTCGCCGGTCATGTAACCGTTGGCCACCAGCAAATCTTCCCAGCCATCGTTATTGATATCTGCAAACAACGAGCTCCACGCCCAGCGGGCAATTTCTACGGCAGCGGTTGTACTTACTTCTCTGAACGACTGACCGCCCAAGTTCTCGTACAACGAATTCCCCTTGCCAAATCGCTGAAATGAATCGCGACTCGTTCCGCGCCCCTGGCCAACCCAGTTCGCCTGCCGTGTAATCCGGTTAGCCGCTGACGAGAACATATTGCCGACGTACAGGTCCATGTACCCGTCGCGGTTGAAGTCTGCCCAACTGACAGACATTCCAGGGCCATAGTCGACCGCACCTGTCTGCTCGGCGACGTTCTCGAAATGCCTCGTCCCCTTTTTTGCCCCGGCATCATTTCGATAGAGGCAGTTCCTGCCGAAATCGTTGGCAATGTACAGATCCTGGTCGCCATCGTTATCGTAGTCCTCCCAGGCCGCAGCGAGGCTGAAGCGGCGGTTGTCGCTGTCTAAGCCGACATCCTGCGTCACGTCGTCGAAACGCCACTTGTTAGCCGCTGCACTGTCGAACTTGTTGAGGAACAGCCGATTTGCACCACCCACACTCCGCTCGTCGTATACCGAACCGGACCAAGTCGACTCGCCAAGTGAAGTTGCATCTTCGTCGTAGACACACGCATACAAGTCGAGATCACCATCGTTGTCAAAGTCGACAGCCGTAATCGACTGCACGTCCCTGTCCATCTCAGGCAAGTCGGCGGCGAAACGAAACTTGCCATGTCCATTGTTTTCCAACAATTTGAGCCCAAACTTCGTTGCCAAGACGAGGTCCTGGTCGCCATCGTTGTCCAAATCGACGAACAGCGAGGAGCGGGTTTCGTTCAGCCAATCGACATTCGCCTCGGCTGAAATGTCAGAGGCTGTGCCATCGGAGTTCTGTGCGTAAAGCCGGTTCGGTAGTCCTCCAGGTTGGCAAATGTACACGTCGTCTAATCCATCCCCGTTGACATCGCCAACCGCCATCCCGTTACGGCTGTAGATGTCGAAATCGCCAAAGCGTTCGATCCTCTTGGTCCAGTGGTTAAGACCATAAGCTAACTGTTCTCGGTACGACCGGTTATGCCCCAAGATCGCCTGGGTCCGGTCGGCAAACCAGGTGCCTTGGCTGCCCTGCATCACCACTTCCTCGTAATCTTCGATACGGATCGACGCTAATCGAGGTGCCTCGTGATCGGAGAGAATCCAGCGACAATGCCATGTCGCCTTCTGTTGAACCGAGCCTTCAGCGGAACGCCCACTGATTTGAAAGTAGGCGGTACTTTTGGCGATATCCGTCTCTACTTCCACTTGCACAATCTTGAATTTGTAACGCTGCTTCGTGGTTGATTTAAGAGGAATAGCAAGCAGGCGAAGCGCTTCGGCAAAACCTTCCACGCCAGAGACCGTGTTGACTTCACCCTGCTCCTTGGCCTCCTGCTCCTCGGCTCGGTCTGCTCGACGAACCACGATCGTTTCGTCTTGAAACACTTTGGTTAGCGAATGCGGGCGCAGAGGGCCGGTGCTGACATCAGGTACGACTAGCGAGGCAAGCTTGTCGGAATCAACCGCAGGAGATTCCACTATGAAGTTGCCAAAAATTTTGAGCTGCCGATCTATCGCATTACTAACTGCTTCACTTTCCCAACCATCCGTGCGTGGGTCGATCAACTTCGGGGCATTGTCAGCGGGCACTTGCGCATCGACAGCGGTCACTTGATTGATGGTTTGATCTGGCGTGGAGCCATCATCAGAGGGCTCCACGGTCTCTGTCGATTCATTCAGGCCCTTGTCTGGCGATTCTGTTGAACAGGAGAGCGAAATGAGGATCGCAAAACATACCACCGCACGTTGCAAGGTTCGTAACCAGACCGACCGGGATGGCGGTGATATTTTGCAGATAAAACTATTCATTTGGACAACGGGGCCGCGAAAAAGCACCCCGACCTATATAACATTCCGATACCAGATCGATTTAGTGGCTTCATAATCAATTGCCTCCACGTTGCCCAAAGCACTAGCGTCAATCCAAATTCAAAACCAAACCATCTTCACGGTTGCCCATCGCATTAAAGGTGACCAACTCGATGTCATAATTAATCTGCGTCACATGGCCATCGGCGAAAACGGCGTTAAAAATGCCTGGGTGGGGACCGCCAAAGTGAAAACCAAAACCGAGCAGCGGTGGACCACCCTGTGCCACGTCCGGGCCTGGCTGGTAGCCAGTGTAGCGCATAATATCGGGGTCCCAACCATCAGTCCAACCGATGTCGTCGTGCCAGTCTCCTAACTCGTACCTATCGATGAGGAGTCGTTTTTCACCAACCACCATCGTATTCGAAAGGCCATCGGTGATATCCTTCGATTTACAGGCCGGTCCTATCCCCGTCCGAGCAATCACCCCCTGATAATCAACAGGATACCTTTGGCCTTCGTAGAAAATGGTTTTTCTAGCACCTCGAGTCACGTCGCCGTGAACGGTGCCTTGCCAGAACCACGGGCTAAAACTGGGAAGTAGAGGGTCCAGTATGTTGGCCGGTGTGGCACCGGCGTAGTCGTTCAACGCACAGCCTTGAGTGCAGTCCTCGGCCGACGCTCTTCCCGTAGTCCGAATAGTCTCCCCTCGTTTCGACGGACAAAAATAGAGCGACACGGGCGTGGCACGGACCTGTAGGTCGCGATGCAAGTCACCTGCGCCGTAACCTTTTGAGATATCCTGCAAGTTCGCATTTTCAACGTACGGCAGAATCTGCACCATCCAGCCGTAGCCCTTGCTAAAACCCGTCTCTACGCCACCTCGATCGTGCCACGGTTCCGTGCCGCCGGTTGGGAATTCTCCTCGGGCATCCTCGTGATTGAGCATTGCTACGCCCATCTGCTTGAGTTTGTTGACACATTGCATTCGCCGAGCTGCCTCGCGAGCCGCTTGAATAGCAGGCAACAACAGGCCAACGAGGACTCCAATGATCGCAATCACGACAAGTAATTCAACAAGAGTAAAACCCAATCGACAATTTTTGGTCTTATTCATGATTGATTCCCTTGGCAGGTTGGGCGAATTTGTAGGATTAAAAAAGGAAGCGAATCCGTGTCGTGTTTATCTGCGTGCATGAGCGTTTTTTTCTGTGAACGGTTACCAAATCATTCAGAACTGACTCTACCATCAGAGCGATTGGCGTTGTTCCGATGGACTTGGAGATCGATGTCGTAACCCAACGATCTGACACTTCCATCGCAATAGGCCGCATGCCAGGCACTAGGGTGTGCGCTGCCGAAGATGTCCCTTCCATCTCTGTCCGACTCGTCTCCAGTGGATCCTAGCCCCTGCCCATCAGGCCGCGGCAGTCTGTTAGCGGAGCGAAAATTGTCATTATTCGCTCCGGTACACCAAGTTTCGTTGTCGGCGGTGTGCTCTCCGGTCTCATAATGGTCGGAGTTCAGGTTGCGTTCGCCGCAAAAGTAGGTGTTGCTTGTCCCGTCGCTAATGTGGCGAATGGCAATTTCACTCCGCTGAAAGCTGAGACCCGAAAAGACTTTGCCAGTCGGGTTGCCAGAGAAGTTGAGCTCAGTGCCTAGAGTATCTGCCGTTTCCCAGATTGAGCCACCCCCTCTCTGCTGCCCTGTCAGAGCCGCTTGCAAGCTGCCCGGGCCTCTAACATCAAAACCGCTAACATCCCCAGCATTCGCTCCGTAATCGCTACGACCGAGCAACAAACCACTGTCGACCGGCAGGCAATTTGACGCACCAGCCGTAACTCCAGCAGTAAACGTGCCGGATCGCCGCGAGGGGCAATTAATCACGTTGACCGGCTGTTGAAGCAACTCCAAGGCACCTTGCAGTTGTGCCGCTTCATGGACATTCGGATTTCCGTCCGATGGCAGGGAGTGCTTCGCTCCCTCTTCGATGAATGGCAGAAGATTGTAAATCCAACCTCCAGGTTGATCTTTGCCCGAGCCTCGATCCGCATCGCCAACCCACTCACTCCCCCAGCCCCCAGTAGGGTAATGTCCGGTAGTGCTTTCGTGATTCATGGCACCGAGAGCAAGCTGCTTGAGATTGTTCTTACACGAATTGCGCCGAGCAGCTTCCCGCGCCGCCTGAACAGCCGGCAACAGCAAGGCAACCAGAACACCGATGATCGCAATGACTACCAATAACTCAACCAAAGTAAAACCCAATCGACAATTTTTAGGGTTATTCATAACTGATCTCATTCCCTTGGATAGGTGGAGGAAGTTGTAGGGTTAAAAAAAGGAAGCAGGTCCGTGTCGTTATTTGGCCGTTAAAAGGGATTGAAGCTCTGTGTCGTCGACTTCTCGACTCCGTGCTAATTCAGAGACAATCAGCCTAGTCCCATTGGCCCCGGTTTTTTCATACGCCACCAAATTACGCGATTGATCGCGAGAACTGACTTTGCCGTAGCGGACTACATAGGGCTCGCCATCGCGAGGCGAGGTCAGCAGCTCGCCAGAATCTACTGGCTCAGCCCCGCGCTCAGCCAATTTGCGGTTAACATATTCGAGGAAAGCACCTTCATCAGCCGGCTGCTTGCCGCCATGGTCCGCCCGATACAATTGATACCACTTGCCGACGTTTTCGATCGCCATCAGCGATTCAACCGAGGGCGGATCGTTGCTACCTTCACCGCAACCGGTCAGCAGCATAATGGCGACCAAAACCAACGAAACCGACCTAAGAGCAGTAGCGGTGGTGGTCGTGCGTATGTGTGCGTTCCTAGACGCCATCGAGATTTCGAATTTCTCAGTCACCGTAAGTTCCTTCCCCCGGGTTTTCCTATTTGTAGGTACTTAAAATTGTTTCAGGTTCGTATTATTGCCAGTCGTAGGAGTTTCGCGCGGTCCCCCCGCCAGACAAACTGGTGGGGGTCTCAACTGACAGAGTTAAATTATCCGCACTGTTTTACATAACTCCTCCCCCCCCGGTGACGGGAGAGGAGGATCTTAGATAGGTCTCTAGCGACGGCGAAAAACAAAGGCCGTCGAAAGTGTTGCAATCAGAGCCAATAAAGCGCTTGCCGGCTCGGGTATCGCACCGATTCCGCTTAGCGGTCCACTTGCGCTGCCAAACTGGCCTTCCCATTCACCCAGGTCGAGGCCATCGACAGTGCCATCACCGTTCGAATCGCCGTTACTGTTGTCTACTTGGCCGCCCAAGCCGAAGCCACGCTGCCACGTCAGAAAGTCGGCACCATCGACATCTCCGTCTCCATTGAAGTCGGCCGAGAGTCCGGCGGTAGCTACTGTGACTGAGAAATCATCAAAAACCACCCCTAGACCGCCCCCGAAAAAGATGTTGGAGTTGGTGTCATCCATTACGCCCAATTCCGGTACGGCGGATTGCAAATTGGTGTCGAAGGGAATGCTCGTGAAATCTGCCGCAAACGCCCCACCCACGTAGTTCGCATCCACCGAAAAAGTGGCTTGCTCAGTGGTAGAGTTCCATGACAGTTGCAAACGACTCGTGCCACTGCCGACGAGGCCAAGCGGATCGGCCGAACCCGCTGCTAATCCACCCGCAGCATCCGTTAAAAACGTTTCGGCTGCAACACTTCCTGGGTAAACATCATCTAAAAGGTCTTGGACGACCTGCGTTGTGCCGAACTCACCGTGAACCCCGCCATTGGGACCACTTGCTGAATTTGGTGTTACCCGCATATAGACCGTCGGAACCTGATCGGGCTCACCAAACCGTCCAAAATTGGATTGGCCGATCCCAAAGAACCCGCCCGCATCAAGGGTATCGATAGGTCCGGGAACGGTGACCGTGACTTCCGCAACAAAATCGACACCAAAGTAATTTGTTTCGACCGTCCGCACGTAACGGCGATCATTAAACCCGTCTCCTGCCGGCGTTCCTAAAGTTACCTCGCCACCGGAGAAGGTTGCTGGAAAGGCATTATCCTGATTCTCTAGATTGCTAGGCAAGACATTGCCGCTAAAGTCCTCGGTAAAAGAGTGCGCTCCAAAGGCGGCATTACTAATCGCAAAGACGCCCATGACCACAGCACAACTTAAACTCTTCAATAATCTCATTTTTCGTTCTCCTCAAAACAGGTGTACTATGCAAGTGGAATTTGGGAGCATTTGTTCTGATTCGTCCTGCGTTTCCACAGCCGTCCATCCCTACAGAACGAGCTCCCATCGACCTACTGCATTAGAGATACGCACTCTAAATGAAAAAACCTCTCCACTATTCCCTTGTTCCCTGTCACCAACGGAACTGCCACGCAACGTTCGATGACATGGTCAAACACATCAATCAGTTCCTCCATTTGTTAGAATTAGAATTAGAATTAGAATTGAGCTCCTGCCTCTCGCCCAGACCATTCAGACCTCAACCGCTAGCGACTGCCGCCGCTAGCGGTTGAGAAAATACCTACCTTTCGACCTCCAAATTTGGAGAGCCGACCTTTCCCAATCTTAGAACTCAGCCAACACGCCTACGCATGAAGAGCGCGCTAAGGGCAAACATGCCAAGGACGAGCGAGGACGGTTCGGGAACTCCAGAAATCGTCACATTGTCGAAGGCGATGTCTTCATCGCCCGCATCCAAGCCTGAAATGACAATACGGAGATCAAGAGTTGATCCAGTACCACTTATAGCCGCTCCATACGTGGTGAACACATCGGTAATCTCTGCACCATCGCCAATGCCATCGCCATTAGTGTCGACCCGCGGTTCGGTATCATTGCCAGTACTTGCCGACTGGATTGCGAAAATTCTAGTCCATGGGCCGGCTGGATCGTCGAATGCCAGGGCACTATCGAAACGCACCTCGACAAACACCTCGCCATTACCGTTCCAATCCTCCTCGGTCTGGGTGCCATCCGAGTTGGTGGCATCATCTTCAGCAAACAACGCAGAGAACTGTAAGTCAGTAACACCAGCTATGTTGATGTCATCCCATAGTACATACGCTCTTGCAACTGCAGTATCCATCTCGAGAGCGACAGGTATCGAATCGTTGTCTTGAGCGGTAAAAAAACCATTTCCCTGAACATTTGTGAATTCAATAAACGGTCTGTCAAGAGGCTCGGGAGGCATCTCAAGTGCAGGATCGGTAAGGCCAACTAAAATTCCATCGACGGGGTTGCGACCAAAGTAATCGTCGACGCGTCCAAAGTAATCTTCGTAATCGGAGCTAAAATCCGAAGCGCCGGAAGTGGCGGAACCGCCAGCAATAACCGGATCAAAATCACCGATGAAATTAATCTGCGTAGGGTCGACAAAAATCTGCGTAGGACTGCCGGTGCCATTCGCAGCGTACAGACCGTATGTCGCCGCACTATCTTCAAAGTCCTCAAACAGCGCCGTCACCTGAGCGTACGACGATGAAACCATCGTACCCAAAACAATTGCCATTACGGCAAACACACTAGTAACTACCTTCATTAGAAACACCCTCCACAAAAAAAAAAGAAAAGCGAGGCACAGCTATTCACGAAAATGGCCATTTGCCCGATTTTCCTCGGACTACAAAAACTACTTATTAGTGCTACTATCCACCGCTAGCATTGCCGTCAATGACGACGCAGTTGTTAACCCCGGCATGAAAGCGAGATTTCGATGGCGGTTAGTACTACTTACCACTATAGACGGGTCTTACTGCTGAAGGCAAGGTTTTCGCCACTATTTTTCCGAAAACAGCAAAAATATTTTCTCACTAGAACCTGTAATCTGTGGGTAAAACCTGGTCAGCTACGAGTGCGATGCCCCAAGATCGACGGATACCAGACGGGGTGATTTTCACGCTGCTATTGCCGGGGTGTTTTCGACTTCTCTCGATTCGATGCCTTTTGCACACCGGGCAAAGGCGATTACGGTATATGAGGTGAAACCGATCATAGCGGAACGTCAGCCCCTTCAGGTTGCTCCTTCGGCCGGGCTGTGACCGGCACGAACTTTTGTGCCCGCTCGCCATAGATATCGCCCACATACAGATTTCCTTTCGAGTCCTGTGCAATGCAGTGGACCCCAACCGCCTCGCCCGGCTTGAGTCGCGAAACGTCTGGTTTGCTCTTATTCGGTCCGATATCACCGAGCGGTATTGACCAGACCTGTTGAACCACCCCTTCCGAGGAAAACCGCATGAAAAGCTGGTCTTTGAACTCGGGCGCTTTGCCGTTGCGAACCCACCAATGGGGGGACGACCCGCAGACCCAGAGTTGATCGTCCTTGGTGACGGTAAGCCCCCAAGGCATGATTATGTTGGACCATTGGTCTAGGAATTTCCCCTCCTGATTGAAAATCTGAATGCGCCCGCTATTCCGGTCCGCGACATACAGGAGCCCTTTCGAGTCGACCACGATCGCATGGGGTAAAACAAATTGGCCTGGAGCCGATCCGTATTCCCCCCAGGTTTTGATAAATTTTCCGTCCTTGTCGAAATGAACGATCCTTCGATTACCATAGCCATCCGTGACAAAAATGTCGCCTGCCGGCGTAATTGCCATGTCGGTCGGCATGTTGAAATGCGTTTGGTCTTCGCCTTTTTCTCCGCGAACGCCCAGGGTGAGAAGCAGCTCGCCTTCTGGGGTATACTTTTGCACGATGTGTAGCCCAAAATCGGCGACCCAAATGTTTCCTTCTGGGCCAATACGAAGCTGGTGGGCATCCTTAAAACGATCCTTCCCCCAAGTCCGCACGAACTTGCCTTCGGTCGTATAGACCTGAATCGGATCGGAACCTCGATTGAAAATCCAAACTTGATCCTTCCCGTCGATGGCGATGCCCGATACCCAACCTTTGCCGCTCACATGCTCGGGGCGCTGAGGCCAATCAGGATCGACGTCGTACTCGGTAATCGTCGGCTGTTTAGCGTAGCCAAGGTTCTGAGCTTCAGCAGCCGCTTGATGGAATACCAAGCCGATCAGAGGTGCGGCGAAAATTGAAAGATTCGAGAGCTTGCGCATGATGTTCGTTCCTAACATTATAAGGATTAGTTTGAGGGAGTTGCTTTGATCGTAGACCTGTCACCGAGCTCGTCAAGTAACTCGAATGGCGGCTCTTCGCCCCTTTCTCGAGTCGTAAAGAAATTGAACAGAAGTATTCCATCCGCCCCATCATCCCAGAGCTGACGAGCGATATCGCGATAAGTCTCTAACTTCCGCTCGACTTCGATCGAACCGTATAGCGGGAAACTTGCCGGCACCAGCTTGCGAAATTCTTCGATCGGTAGGGAAAAATCGTTACGCAGGTAATGTGAGACGACGAGGAAATCGACGAGTCCTTCATTCGCCCAGGTGACCGGGTCGAGCCCAATCCCCAGATTCTGCTCCGGGCGGGCTAGGATACGAGCGGACACCTTGAGCGGCCGTCCACGTTTCTTGCCTACCTCGCGAGTCATTTCGCGGACCGAGCGAACCCACTCGGTCATCGTCGCGACATGTTTGTGGCCCTCGTCTTGTGGAAAGTAAATCGGGAATCTCTGGAAATCGAGGTCGATTCCATCAATGGCATACCGCTGGCAACATTCTCGCAATTCAGCCAGCCTCATCGCTCGTACTTCGGGAATCGCAAAGTTCAAAGCACCCGGGAACCAGGAAGCTACCATCGGGTGGACTTTATGGTCGGGGCTTCCGCCAATAATCTCCTTAAACAAAGGGAGGATTTCATCACCGTGCTTGCCGACTCGGCACTGGGGATGGTCCACCCAAAACTTCGAGACGATAAGGCTGCCCGGGGTTTGCACATCGTGAATTTCGTTGAGCCGTAGAGTGATGAAGACTTCAAGCCCCTTTTCACGAGCGCGGTCGACAACCAGCCCGATTGGATCGTGGCCAGCCTCGACCAACGCATGTAGATTAGAAATGCCTCGGGCCAATGATTTTTTTTTCTCGGGCTTCGCACCCTCCTCGTAAGTCTCCTTCAACTTTTCTTCGCTGAGCAACGTGCCGATCATTTCAGTCACCTTACTGGGATACAGCAGAGGCATCCCGTAATTGGGACAGATGAAAAACGTGGTCACCTGAGAGTCGGCCACTTCGTCGACATACGAATAGACGTCGGCAGGCAACATCGGCGGCTGCTTGTAAATAAACATATTGCCACCGTCGCTGTTGTAGATGATTCGCCGGGGGCGTTCGGGCTCTGCCGCTCTACAAGCGGTGGCGGCAACGGTGGCGAACAAGAGCAACACGAAGCCGCAAGAACGAAGGGGCAGTAGATCGATCATTGTCAGAGAGTTCCTGGGAGGAGGTAAGCGATTGGTGGTGTTTGAACAGTCCCGTAACTGCCAAAAGATATTAGTCTTCGTACCTGCGATTGCGCATGATGTTCGTTCCTGGCATGATAAGGATTAGTTTGAAGGAGTTGCTTTGATCGTAGACCTGTCGCCGAGCTCGTTTAGCAACTCGAACGGCGGCTCTTCGCCCCTATCTCGAGTCGTAAAGAAATTGAACAGAAGTATTCCATCCGCCCCATCATCCCAGAGCTGATGAGCGATATCACGATAAGTCTCTAAATTTGACACCTTTTTCCCCTCATGACTTCCGCTCACAAAAAAACGACGGCAGTGCCATTCGTACTTGATACTTTTTTTCTTTCCTGCCTGGCTACAAACTTAATAAGCAGCCATCCACATAGGTTTTATGATAACCGGGCAGCGCAGGATCACTGGCATAAAATACCACATAGAGCGTATCCCCTCCCATGGAAAGCATCGCATGCGAACCGCCAGTGGCGGAATTATGGGGGATACCTTTCGTTCGCGAATAATAAGGGTGCCCTCGGTATTTCCAATGGATGCCATCCCGACTTGTAAACAGAGAGGTCGTACGTCGGCAAATTTTTGAATCTCTCAGTCCGCAAAGCATGACCAATCGACCGGAGGGCAACTTGCTGATTATTGGGTAAATTCCAGCGATCCCAGTTTCGATCGGTTTCGTCCAAGTGATCCCATGATCTTTGGACTGACACCTCCATAACTTATTTTCCTTGTAGTCCTCTCCCTTATGAACATCCACGCGAGCATATGCGATTATCACGCCATTATCCAGGACCGCATAAGCCGTTTCATTGAACCTTTGCTTCACTTCTTCAGTTGAAGGCGGGTCCTCAAAAGCTACTTCGAGCCGCCCCCAATGTTTGCCTCCATCAACACTGCGAAAAAAACCGGCTCCATATTGATACTCGGGATTTTGATGAGAAGGGTTTGCATAGCAATAAGCCGGTATGAGAAGATCGCCATTTCCTAACTGATAGATGGCCCCCGTCGTTACGGTTAAACTTTCAGGCGGAGTATCCAAAAAACCAAGGGACTGAAATGATTCGCCATTGTCTTGGCTGACTTGCAACTCGAGGGTTGATTCGCGATTTCCAAAAACAGATTTTCGGCTTGTGTCGCTGTGGGAAATTCGGGTGACCAGCAATAACAGGTCTCCATCGGGAAGCTGGACAAGTTGGGCAGCGAGTCCTTCCTTAGGATCTTTCGGCTCGACAATTCGATAGGGTTGCGACCAAGTTTTCCCCTTGTTTTTTGAGCGGACGAAGTAACATGTCGAGCCTGCAGCGGAGTCGCCTTTGTTGACAAATGTCGCGATCAGATCACCCGATTGGGTTTGAATCAACCCTCCTGGTGATAGCGCATCAACGATTTGGTCATTCACTGGTCCATATCGCAACACCTTCAAGGGTGCCTCTTCGGAAGCTGCCCGGGAAGAGGTGCCTAGGCTTGATGCAAATACCAAGAGGACAAGAAGCGTTTTCATGGGAATGTAAATCCTCGGTAAAGATGAAACAAAGGTGTCCGAGACTAAGTACGAATGGCACTGTCGTGCCGCAAGTAGTTTCATGTGCATTGTTTGCGAAGTTCTCGCCGCAATTCGTTTATTGGCTTCTGCATCCACTTGTAAGGCTTGGGTCTGCGTTTGACCACGAGTGGTTCAAGTCGTTTAGGACGGTTGGCGACTTGGCACTCCGCTATCTGTTCCAGCAGCGTTCGACGGTAGTTCTCCACTTTCGCTTTATCAATCAGCCCGCATGAAGTGAGCATCCACGACGTAAGGAGGTATTGGCAAGTACTTATAAAAAAGATTTGGCGTGGTTGCTTCTCATGCAACAAAGCGGCACCAGCGGCTGTGGCACGGATCAAGTTATGGCCGAGCAGGGCCTTGTTGCACAACTACAAAATATCGTGGCTAGTAACTCGATGCGCGCGACTACATGTTGTGGAAAAAGTGGATTATTAGACAAGGCCGGTAGACATATAAAAATCTCCTTCTCATAGGCAGGATGGCATCGCTCTCAAACCACGATGCTATAGTATTCACTTACCAGGGGCAGTAGTCCGGCGCGATCCAATTTTTCCAAAGGTGCCCGAAACGTCACTTGAACGACTCCCGGATGTCGTCCGATTTCGATGGCACCGGTGATCGTTGCTCGGTTCTTCACTTCGGCAACCGACATCTTTAGCAATGCAGCTGCCCGCTGCAGGCCATTTTCAGTCGCTGCGTTTAAGTCGACAGCTGTACCGATCACAGAAATCGGCGCGGTTTCTTCAATCGCTTCTAATCCAAAACTCTTGGCGAGAGTTAGCGCACGATCCCGTTCCTTCTCGGATAGCGGACGAGCGAGGTACGGCAAGTCTTCAAGTAGCGGCAACAGAATCGGCCCATCAATGCTCAACCCTTTGAGAACCTGGACTCGCAATTTGACAGTTCCGGCCACATCGCAAGTATGGCCAGCGATTTCGCCGTCTCCTTGCAAAGCGTGCATGTCGCCCAAGTAAATCCCACCACCGGCAACTTTTACTGGACAAATTAGGGTTGCGCCTGATCGAACGGCGTCAATGTCCATGTGCCCGTCGGTTCGCTGCTCGAGCTCTTCTGCTGTGACCGAAAATTCGTGTGGCGCATCGATCAGAAAAACACCAAAATCACCCGCGTTGTGCGAGTCGGGCAATCGGACCCCAGGCGTGGTCCCTAGTTGCCCGAGAAACGGCCGCGTCCGTACGGCAACGCCGACCAAATCGTGCGAGGCAAACGTCAGAATCGGGTTTTGAACAGACGCTTCCGGTAAGGCTGCATAACGGGCAGCGTCTCGAGCGATTTCTTCGGCTGCTCTCCGGTCGAGTGTGACACCCATCGAACGGTCTTCATCGAATGCAACCGTATAACCATGACTGATGACAAAGGGAGTCGCGTCCGCGTCGCACTTGGCACAACGAACCGAGGTGGGGCCGATTCCTTTTACGACGGTCTTCGGATTCTTCGTACCACAATTGGGACAGCAAGCGGCAACGTATGGGTCACCGAGAAATCGCCCTTCCACGGGCCTGTCGTTTCCGGAAGCGGTAGCCAAAGACGTGACGGTGATTTCTTCGATGTGGATGGCGATTGCATCGCCAACCTCAGCCCCGGCAACGGCCACGGGCTGGGTGACTTCATGCCCACCCCGTATCGCCGGAGTGATCATCGGCCCCCAGCAGCCTGGCGCCGTATGGGCAATGATTTGGCCGCCGTCTTTCACGGGTCCCAGCATCGGGCACGCCGGATCGAGCAGTCCGTCTGTCAACTCGTTGACGACCAGAGTTTCGCATCCTGCTGACGGATTCCCCAATCGCTGAGAAGTAGCTCCGGAATCTATTGGGACTTGCGTCGACATAGAACACTCCAGGTTAATCGGAACATGTTTTAATTTGATTCGATTTTCTCATTGCGACAATATCCTCAAACCTAGTTAAGACGAGACCTGCTCGACGCTAGGGCAAACAAGCCGAGTAAGAACAGAACCGCCGCGTTAGGCTCTGGCACTGTTGAAACTGCGCTGAGTGGTGGTGTGATATCGCCAAACTGGGCTTCCCATATCCCGAGATCGACGCCGTCGACCGTTCCGCTTATGTTGGCATCGCCTTCTGCCAGGGTAGTGCCGCTGCCAAAGCCTCTCTGCCAAGCGAGGAAATCGGCCCCATCGATGTCGAGATCTTCGTCGAAATCGGCCGTGTCTTGGAAGAGTGCTGTCTGAGGTGCGACGATTTGCAGATCGAGTACTGCCCCGCCCACATTGAAAGAAGGGTCTCGTTCGACGATCTCAAATACGCCGCCACCCGTGTCCGACACCTCGTACCATGCAACGGAACCCCCGGTCCCGCCTCCCTCGCTTTTCCCGACGATGATGTCAATGTCTCCATCGCCATCAAAATCACCTGCGTCGACCGAGGTAAGCGTCGTGCCAAGTCCCAAAGGTATCAAGAAAGAATCTTGCGTACTGATGTTAAGATTAAACGCATTGGTCTCTAGCCACAGCAGCCGGCCCGTGGTAGCGTCGAGTTGGTTGATTACAAACAGATCTCCACTCGTGTCAGCCTCGAGATCGCCGGTAAGCACGTTTTCAAATGCCAAGTCGATGACTCCGCCGGCGTTGAAGGTCGTGTAGGCTGTGATTGTGTCGCTCGCCATCTGCTTGACGGCCCAGGTGATTTGCCCATCGTCACGACCGACAAACACCTCATCAATGCCGGCTAAATCACCGTCGCCATTACCAATCGCGATGCTACTTGCCGGCCCCACATTAAAGTTGTGAATGCCGGAAAGCGTGTTACCAGCGTTGCGTTCCGTCCAGTTGAGGAATCCACCTTGCTTAACGACCAAGACGTCGCCATTCCCGTCACCGTCAAAATTGCCGATCGCCACTCCCGTCACGTCCCCTTGGTTAAACGTACTATTCGCGGTAATGGTGTCGCTTCCATTGGCCTTCAGCCCCCAAGTGATGAATCCATCTTCTCTGCCCACAATAACGTCAGCGAAGCCTCCATCGCCTAACTCTCCGATGGCGATGCTGGTAGCCGGCGAGATCATAAAACTATTCACTCCGGTCAGCGTATCGGTGATCGAACGCTCCACCCAAGTGAGCTGGCCATTTCCTCCTGTACCGCCCCCAGTACGTCCGATGAGTATGTCACCGTTGTTGTCGCCATCGAAGTCGCCCACCGCCAGGGCTACAGGCCGATCGGTCACTCCGCCATCGCTGCTCACGTTGGTGCTGGACTGTCCCTGGATCAGGCTAGTGGGGTCATGCTTCAGCCATTGGAGCGTCCCGTTAGCAGTTGTCAGAATGATAGAACCATTGTTGGCGTCGCCATCAAAGACAAACGACGGAGTATCAAATGCCGAGGCACTTGATGCGACCGTGGTAGCCAGGCAAATCGCCAACATGATGAATCCGCTGTGTGTGGTTCGTGCTCTGTTTATTCGACTCATCATCGTTTTCCCCTTTTCGTAAAGTAGCGTAATAAAAAGTGGCGCATTAAGTTTCTACTTACTTTTCCAAGTGAAAATCTTGGACTAGGCTTGCCTGCTGGCCCTTGATTTCGACTTCCAGAGTCGACTGGTCGTTGTACTTTGCTGGTAGCAACTGTTTTGTGGGAGGACCACCCGGTCCTCCACCGCCTGGTGGGGAATTCGGATCCAAAGCAATAATTTCGACACGGTGCTTCCCTACAGGAACTCCTCCAAAATCATCGATATGGTATTGGCCGTTGTTGACGATGCCGACTGAAAGATTACCGCCAGTTCCAGGCAACGGTAAAAAACGAATAAAGCCTTTCTCAACCGGTCTCCCATCGTAGGTTATTTTTCCCGAAACGATCACACGGGAACTGTCGCCGCTGTGACTACACCCGACCAATAAGACCACGCAGAGACACCTCAGCAGCCTCGTCTGAAAATTCCACACTCGTGTCAGCTTGATTCTTCGATATTTTTGCATTTTCTTACAAACCGGTATTTATGAGTTTGATCGACAAGAAGAGTTAGAATTCACCTACGACTTCTTCACCCGCACGTGTAGCAAGCTGGCCAAGAAGGACCTGGTCGATGGTTTCCGATAAAAAGTGAACACTGCCGTCGGCCATGGTAAAGTGGCAACCACCAGGATGAAAACTGGCAAAACCCGTATTAAAACCCCAGGGGTCATAATTCCCACCACCATTTCGGATGCGTAACGGCAAGTTGATTCCATTGCTCGTGTCCATCACATTCCAGGTCAACCAGGTGTAACCACGAGAAGAACCTTCTCCTGCACTGATCATTTCGCCGACGATCAGTGTATTACTCATGCCATCGGTCACGTTTCTGGCTGCGATCTTCGACCGCTGAAACAAAATGCCACCTGCGTCAGGACGTGGATACTTTGAGTCTGCCGGTCTATGTCCAGGAAATATCTGGAAGTTGCAACGCGACGAAAGGTCATCAGCTACTCCGCCCATACAAGAAAGTCGCCAATCCTCATTCTCAGAACCACCACTGAAAACTTCCGAGCAACAGGAAAGCCATTCACCCGACTGTGCATCAGAAGGGCAGAGAAAAGTAGCGATGTCATAAGAAGCCGCCTTGAAACCAGGGAGAGCCGCATAATTCTCCGTTGAAAAATCGATCAAGTCATAGACCTGAGTCTGCTCCAAATAGGGCAGGAGATATGTAGACCAACTCCATCCGTAACGCCTCGAAGTAACACCCTGAGGACGAGGGCAAGGCACGCCGCCTCCAGCGCCTGAGGCTTCCCACATTTCGATACCTAGTGGAAAACTACCATGCGCTGAATGATAATTGTTCAGCGCAACTCCAACTTGGTGAAAGTTTCCCATGCATTGCGTTTTTCGAGCTGATTCTCGAGCTGCCTGCACTGCAGGTAGCAAGAGGGCGACCAGGACTCCGATGATCGCAATCACGACCAATAACTCGACGAGAGTGAAACCATGTCGGGTCCTAGAAGTTCGATTTATTAGTCCTGTCTTCCTCTCGCCAGAACATTCATGAGACAAACTTATTGGCCGCCTTCTTGCAGGCAGGCCGAGCAGTATCGCAAGGCCGAGCAAAATAGCACTCGACGGTTCGGGAATAGCGGTCTGACTAGCAGCCAGTGCCTCACCACCGGTGCCAAAGTTCGCCTCCCAATCGGTTAGGTCTGAGACGCTCAAGGGACCGGGCGACTCGCCTCGTTGCCACTTGAGGAAGTCAAAGCCGTCGATGTCGGTGTCCCCGTCGAAATCTCCAGGCAATGCAAGCGTCGCAAAACGCAGGTAATCTACCTCGAAAATTCCGTTGGATGAAGCGACCAGATCGCCAAACTGCAAGCCATCGAAGGCCGATGGCTCCAGCAGTTGCCCAAGCACCGGGTTGACAAAATCGCCATCCAGATACAGCAGCGCGGTGACTAGCCCTGTGCCCGGATTCGGCGAGACGACGAGCCGCAGCTCTTGCCAATCGAGAGTGTTGACGGCAGCGGTAGTTTGGGAGCTACCATCAAGATTGATCCCAGCACCGGTGAACTCGATCGAGACCTCACCGTTGACCCCATCGCCGACTCGCAACACGGCAGCGCCTTCGGTCATCGCGAGATCACCGATGCGAGCCCGCATTTCCAACACGAAGCCGGTTTGGAAGTTTTGTGCCGACCACTCTGCAGCGGTGTTGTCTAGCTTGTAGAAAAAAGTTCGTGACGGGCCAGATGCGCCGGTATCGAATTGTAGAAAGTCTTGGCCCTGATCAGCAGACAGTCGGGCACTGATCCCCGAACCGACCGACGTGGACTGCCACGGATCTGCAGTCGAGGTGGGCGTCGTGTCCCCCTGATATTCGATTGACCACGGGAAGGCATCCACGTCTGGAAGCCGTTGGATGAACAGCGTCGCCGCCATCAGGTTCGCCGACTGATCGTTATCGAACACGAATCCGGCTGGCACACTGCCGTTCCAAGCCGGAGGGTAAAATCCCGACTGATCATAGGTGTAGACGTATCGGTCGTTGCCAATAGGGCGCAACTCGGCGTGTCCCGAACCTGGGCCTTCGTAGATGGTGGTGGGGAAACTCCATCGTGTGCCGGTCTCGTCGGCAAACATGACCTTCGCGCCATATCGGCCGTAGGTCAGTGCCACCGACCCGTCATCCAACTTCTTCAAGAGCGGAAACACGCCCGCCACGCCGAGCGTCTTCGGCGTGGACCAGGTGAATCCATCGTCCTGTGAAGTGGAAAAGAACAGCGATGGCTCGACCGCGTCGACATCGGTGTTTGGGAACGTCTGACTGGTGCGATAAACCGCCAGCAGGTTACCGTTGTCCAGTTGCACGAGTCCGGTTTCCGTCGGGCCTTCCGATCCCATCACGCCAAAGTTCAGCGAGGGCGTATACTGGGCGATGGTAGAACGCCGCGACCAGTTGATACCGCCGTCGGTGCTCGTCAGGAGGATGTTCTCAAACGTGCTTGCGTTGACGCGCTGAGCAAAGGCAGGCATCATCAGCGTGCTACCCGCTTCGACGACATCGCCGAACGCACCGCCGATGCTCTTGTAATTCTCGGTGCTGGTGTCGTAGTTGGATGCGCCCGTCACCCACGTTGCTCCGCCATCGGTGCTGGCAAAGTTGGAGTTAGCCCATGTCAGAATCGGGACGAGCGGATCGCTGGAACTGATGGCGACAGAAAACCCAACACTGAACTGGCCCGGCGGCCGAATCAGTTGCACCTGGCCGCCGTTGATGATGCTCGTCGAGGCCGACCAAGTCTGCCCATTGTCGGTGCTGATTGCCTGCTTGGCGAACTGCAGACCGCTCTGCGTTTGGCCGACGGAGTAGCTGGCAACCAGCGTGCCATCGTAGCGCTGTTGCAAGTAAGGGAAGTTCAGATGCGCTTTGAACCCCGGCCCGACGCTGTCGGCCATCGTCACCGTATCTACCGTGACCAAGCTTTCGACCGTTACGTTAAACTTCGGACCCTCGACAGCGTGGGAAGTAGTGCAAGCAAAAAACAGCACGAACACCCCCGCCGCCTGATAGGTCTTTGAGCAATATAGTCTCATTATCGACTTTTCTCCTACACCTCTTGCAGACCGAAAGAGAAGCCCACCAGTGCGGTGGGCCTCTCTCGTGATAAACAACACTGCCACGCCATCAAGCCATTACGTCCGCTGGCGAGCTGTCGCCAGCAACCCCAGCAACCCACCGACTAGCAATACGAGCGACGTCGGTTCCGGAATTACTGTTGCCGATGCGACCCGAAGGTCCACTATCGAGCTTCCCACATTGAAACTCGCAACGCTAGAAATCGACGTGCCGTCAGCCGCTGCTTCCAGCCAAAGAACGATGCCATCGGTACGGCCGATGATAATGTCCAACTGACCATTGCCATCGAGGTCGCCGACATCGAGCGACGTAATCGAATCGATTGGACCAACCCCTGTGAACGCACCAGCAATAGAGCTGATGCCCGAGCCGTTCTGGTTGAGGATAAACACGGAACCACCATTCACGGACTGGGCCACGATGATCTCGTCCAGGCCATCTCCATCGGCGTCGCCCAGTGCAAGATCGGCGATGCTACCGAGGTTGAAGCTGGGAGCTGCGACGCCACTGGTCAGGTTGTTGCCAGACCGCTCGACGTAGGTGACAACTCCGTCAGCACGACCGACGACAATATCGCCATCGGCGTCTCCGTCGAGGTCACCGATCTCTATCGTTACTGCCGGCGAAACATTGAAACCAGTAAACACACCGGATAGGGCGTTTCCGCTCCGCTCAGCCCAGGTGATAAGCCCATCGCCTCGAGCCGCAACCACGTCGCCGTTGGAATCGCCATCAAGGTCGCCAATCGCAACCGCATTGACGCTACCCACATTGAAGGATGCAATACCCGACAAGCTGTTGCTGTTGCGTTCTACCCAGGTCAGGTTCCCATCGTTTCGACCGTAAATCATATCACCGTTGGCGTCGCCATCGAGATCACCCACGGCAACACTGTTTGCGGGCGAGACGTTCGTCGAAGTGACGCCACCCAAGGCATTAGCGTTGCGTTCAGTCCATGTTGTCAATCCGGTGTTCCGTGCAGTCAGAATGTCACCGTTGCCATCCCCATCGATATCGCCGATGGCGAGTTCCTGCACGGTGCCAGCACCCTGGCTAGCGCCAGTAAAAACAGCCGTCAAGCTGCTACCACTCCGCTCAAGCCAAGTAAGGCTCCCATCAGCACGAGTGATAAGAATGTCTCCATCTGCATCCCCATCGAACGGTGCGTCGAAAATACCCGCCTGAACAGGCGGCAAAACAAAAAGAAATGTGAGTCCCAATACTACGACAAAATATTTCGTTCGGTACATTAACTTTCCTCCCTCAAAATGTTAAACATGTGAATGACTCGGTGAATGAGAGTCCCAAAAGTGCAATGCGAAATCTGCTAAGTACACCATTCGATTTCCATTTTCATTTATGCCATGCAACCTCCTTCGTTTCTACTTCGCAATATGGGCACGACTTAGGCTTGCCTCGCTTCAAGTCGACGCATGATCTCTTCGATATCCTCTGGGACCGACTCCTGATTCATAGAGGAGGCAGAGTCGCGACGATCGAACGCAGCCAACGCCAATCGCATCGCCTCGTTAATGTGCTCTCGCAGAAGTCGGCAAGCTAACTCAGGGTCTCTACTTTGGACGGCTTGAAAAATCGCTGTATGTTCTTGTTGGGTTCGGAGCAAGTTGTCCAAACCCTGCGGTCCCATGAATGCGGACCAAGATTGACTTAAGACATGCTGATTGGCCAGCACACTGAGCGCTCTCCCATTGCCACACGCCTTAACAATCGCAAGGTGGAACGACAGGTCGGCCACGGCCCATCGCTCGTAATCTTCAACCGAAATAAACTTTTCGCCTGTGCTTCGGTGGTGTTCGGCAACGGCATCCATCTCGTCGCAGCACCTCCTTACCCTCTGCAGGGACTCCTCGGAAGCTGTGGATGCCGCCTTGCCCGCTGCCTCGCCCTCCAGCCACCCGCGCAATTCGTAAAGTTCTTGCAGCTCCGCCCGACTTGGTTTTTTCACAAAAGCACCCACATTAGGCATCCGTTCCAAAAGACCCTCGGCTGTTAGTTTCCCAATCGCCTCGCGTATCGGTGCCCGACTGACACCAAGCTCCTTGGACAGAGCAAGCTCCGACACGCGAACACCTGGCGGCAACTTGCCGTTGGCCACCCGGTGGCGAATCACGGAATAGACATCCTTGGCGAGTGTTTTCACTTACTCCTACTCCTCTTAAATCAATCGAAAAAGGCCCTAATTGTTATCAATCAGTACTCATTCGAGGCTAATAAAACAGCATGTCGACAGCCATGCAGCATATAAGTCGACCGCAAGAATACACCCTGTCGACAATCAGTAGCATAACCAGCCCATGCGACCGATACAACACTTTAATTCAGGATATCCAGAAAAAGCTCGGATGCATCACATGTGTATCAGGAAGAAATAAGCCTGTATTTAGGGCTTGCTGATTTACTCTCTTGCTCAGTGCGAGCTCGAATTTGCCGGTGTCCTGCCCACCCGGTCCCGTGTCGGTAACACCTCCTCAGACGCTGGAATTCTTGTCAACCGGCGATGCGTCTACCGAATACCGTCCTGATCCAAGCATGACACAGTAAAAA
>JAJRSE010000005.1 GCA_024278955.1 Planctomycetota bacterium
CCAACTCGTCACGCAGCGGCTGGTGATCCCAATTCGACGTGCCTACAAACCATTGCAAAGGCATGCGTTCCTGACCAAAACGGTAGGCAATCGATTCGACATTTTTGTGCTCAAGGTCCGAGAGCAAGCCTCGCACAAAGGTGCTTGCATGCTCGCATTGTTCCTTACGGACCAAGCTTTCAATAAACGGATTCATAAACTGCTCCAGTCGCGGCAACGGCCTTGATCATAACTCCGGCAAATGCTGTCACGGCTAGCAGAGCCTGGGCGAGATTTTGGGCAAGCTAACGTCGAAATGCCGGTTTGCCAGATCACCCCACGTTGGTGTCGACGCGTTATTTCCCGGTCGGCGCATACCTTTCACGCACCGATAGTGTCCCATTTTAAGAATCGATTCAAGTCACCCTGCGTCGCGGGCGAGCGGGAAACGATATGTGGTCCAACAACCAGCCAAATAAATCTCGCGGCGATTGGCCGTAAAAACGTGCTGCCGCTGTGCTGCCATCCGCGCGGCGGACGAAATAATTATGCAATACGGTCAGCACGCTCAACTTACGGCCGCTCAACTGGTGTAACGCATGATGCTTCAGCGCCAAGTGGCCGTTACGGCCTTCCACGCACGAACTGCTTCGCTGGAGATGGGCTCGCTCACGCAATTGCTCTTGGTCAGAAGCATTCAGTGAGTTCCACACACAATCCGGCGAACGTGCTCGTGCCTCGACCGATTCAGCCAGCTCTTGCAAACGCTTTCGCTCGTCCGCCGTGGAAGCTTTGCCTGCAGCCAACCGCAAATAACAAACAGGAATCAGAATCTCGCGTATCAACTTCGCCATGGGTGGGGACAGAGACCACTTGGTAAACCAAGCCAGCACGGTCGTCCAGAAGAAATCGATTGTCGCTTGCATCAGAGGTTTCACACGGCGGGCCTTGGCCAACCGGTCGCGAGCCCTTGCAAAAGTCCAGATTCGTCGGCCACTTGGTCTAGTTGAGTAACCGCTCACGCGAGGGAAAAAATTAGCCACGGATGAACCCAGATAAACACCGATTTTCTGGAGGGATTCGGAGCTTTTCCGCTATTTTTCCCATCTTTCTTTTCGGCAATCGAATTCGGCTAAAAAACCCTTTCCTCATCTGCGTTTATCTGCGTTTATCTGTGGCTTTTCCTTTCCCTTCTTTCAGCGCCGTGAACGGTTAGGACCGCTCGTAAAATTAGTGCGTGTTTTGTGGTTCGATGGTGTAGTTCCATTTCGGGAGCAATTCGGCGAACTGCACAGTTGAGCGAATGACATCCTTCATCTTGTCGGTTGCTTTCCTCCCGGTTTCGTAGGTTCGCTTAATCACGTTGACCGTTGTGCGAAGTCCTGTTCGCGTGGTTGCTTTTCGCATCAGTTCGACGACTCGTTCGAGCGTATCAAACAACATCCCTGTGCACACGCGACTCAAGTGCGGAAAGAAGCGACGTTCAATCGGATTGTCCCTTTCTCGGAATACTGGCGAGCAATAGCTCGGATAGTGAGCCACACGGATCGTCATGTTCGTCTGATTAGCGACCGATTGAAGGTCATGTTTGAAAAGGTACTTTCTGGCCGAGTTGCTACCGCCGCCATCGAACAGCAGCAACATGGAATTCGCATCAGGATACGCTTGTTGGCCGATGCGATTCCAATACCACTGAATGCTATCGCACGCGAACTGTGTTGTGTCGCGCGACAGGCTGATATTCACGTGGCCACGATTACGAACCCCATTACCAGAAATACGGTATAGATGCCGTGCGGAATCAACACGCCTTTGGCCAAGGACGGAAAGTCATGATCGAACGCGTGAAACGGAGCAGTACAGCGTACACGCCCTTGGCGAAACCACTCGCCTAGATGCTCTTTCGCTTTGGTATCAATAGAAAATACCGGATTCCCGTCTGCTTTGAAGGAATCGATCAATGCCGCGATGTTGAGAAACTGAGCATCGCGATCCTCGGAATGACCACCCGCGATCACCTTGTCGATCTTCCTCAGGCGAAAATTCTGCTCGTCCATCCACCGTCGGATAAGATCGTCGCTGGCAGGCGTCTGCATCGAAGTCAGTTCGATTTCGATTCGCGTCGGAGTCAAGTCGGTGAAGCGAATCGATTCGTCATCGGGGTCGCCTGCCGTTCGCGATTCGATCAGCGACTGAAGGTTCGCTTCGACATCCGACCCCGGCGTCACTTTTTTTTCGCCCGGCTCCCGGCCTGCGAACGCGACCTTCAGCCGGATCGTCCGGTAGGGTGTCCAGTTCGTCGATGCCACGACTGATAGTCGACTCGGAAATAGCGAGGAGTTTCGAGATAGAGGCGATCCCGCCATGGCCAAGTTGTCGAGCCTGAATCGCAGCAAACCGTCTTCGGTCTTTTTCGCTCAACGTACGAAAAACGTTCCGAGTCTGGGTTTCAACAACTTTATCATACGGTTCAAATGTCGCAGTCGCCATCCTTGGACTCTCTCAAGAAGGGAATGAGTGCTATCAGTCCCCAACAGAATATCAAATCAGACCAAGCAAGTCGTCACTAATTTCACGAGCGGTCCTAAGCAGTATCCGCCGCTTCCCAAGCTTTTCCTTCAGCACGCTGTTTTCGGTGCGTAGGTATTCGATGGCCTGTCGCTGCTGCCTGTCCATCATCCCGGCTAGAACGAGCAGCAACAGATGCCAAGGCTCCATGACGAACTTCATTGAATACCCCACGTCGGCCAAATTACGATAGCAATTTTTGTCTCAAATCGCGTAGAATGAACTCTGCACATTGCCACCAACTGTAGCAGATTTCCCAAATGGCCGTTTTTGCCTACAAAGCTCTCGACACAAACTCCTTGCCCATCCAAAATCTCGGCAGACAATCCGCGTACAGCACGCGACCTGCTCCGCAGTCGAGGGCTCGTCGTTGAAACGGTTGCCGCCCAAAAAGAAGCAAGTAAAAATAGTTGGTGGCCATTCCGCCGACGCAGTCGACACAGTGCCAAGCGAGTCGCCATGATCAGAGAGCTTAGCACACTCCTCTCAGCCGGCATCCCACTCCTCGAAGCTCTCGATTCCCAAGCAAAACAACATAAAGGCAGCTTTCAGACTTCCTTGTTACTTCTGCGCGACCGCGTCGCGGCCGGCAGTATGCTGGCTGACGGATTGCGTGAGCAGCCCGATGTTTACGACGCACTGAGTGTCCACATGGTC
>JAJRSE010000061.1 GCA_024278955.1 Planctomycetota bacterium
GTCAGGCTCTTCGATTTTCGGCTTCTTTTTGCGACCGGTGGATGCCATGCACCAGATTATGCGCGCTCGGGCCATCGGGCGCAAGTCTATCTATACTCCGCATTTTACCTGCCTTGCTCGGCGCAAATCTTGTGCCGAACACTTTTGGGACAGGTCCAGTTAGTAGGTTTTTCATATGATAAATTCTGAAATCGCCGTGACTTGCAGGCTCTGTTTGCTCCGTGTCTTCAATTATCTGGACCTGTTCCCCGTTTTCTCCCCCACGAGAAGCATTATTCCACAAAGTCCCAGAAGGAGGGCTGTCGATGGTTCAGGGATGACCTGTCCTTCAACGACAAAGCGGAAATTATCGTTGGCTAGGGTGAAAACAGATGCATTGAGCCATCCTTCGTCAGGTTAGCCAATGATGTATTGAGGCGATTCGATATCAGTATTATTCGTTGGAGCACTTCCGCGTAGGAGAGGGGGAAGTCGGTATGAATGATTGTTCTATAGACAATGGAAACGGCTCGATCGCATCGAAGCTTTGCTTACCAGCGTTGCTGAGCAACGAACGGTCAAGAATTCTACTCCCCACTTATCGCCTAACAACTCACAACTCCTCATGGCATTTGAACTTTTCACAAAGCAGGCGGCTCGCAGTTCCCGCGAACCGAAAATCAACTTCAGATGGCTGAAGTGTTACTGCTTGCCAAAGCACTGGTGCTTTGGCAGCTTTCGATTGATGGTCGAAAAACTAGCTGACGCGACGTAGCACTTATGTTGTTGCTCCTGGTTGACCCTCGGTGGTTCCCGATTCGATTCGGTTGATTACGTTGAGGAAAGCCCTGGTGCTGGCCTCTACCGTATCGGTAGAGACTCCTCGACCGCGGTAAATGCGCCCGTTGTATTCGGCCTCGATAATTGCCTCGCCCTGAGCGTCTTTACCTCGGGTCGAACTTTGCACTCGGAAGTCGGTGACCGTAACGGTTTTTCCGGTCAACTCTTCAATCGCTCGAAAAAGCACGTCGAGTGGACCGTCGCCGCAACTCATGGTCTTGGTACACTGCTGATCTCCATGAGACAAAGTGAGGGTGGCCGTTGGAGTTTTACCGCTGGTCGATTGGATTTCGTAAGTCACCAGCTTCCACTGATCGACCGTCTGGGTGTCCTGATGTTCGATCAATGCGGCGATGTCGCCGTCGTAGATATCCTTTTTCTTGTCGGCAAGATCTTTGAAGTCTTCAAACACCTTGGTGAGCTGCTCGTCGGTGAGATGGAAGCCCAGGGCCTTGGCACGATCGGCCAAAGCAGCGCGGCCACTGTGTTTGCCTAAAACGAGGTCGGTTTTGGTGAACCCAACGTCCTCGGGGCGCATGATTTCGTAGGTGGTTCGTTCTTTGAGCATGCCGTCCTGGTGGATGCCCGCTTCGTGAGCAAATGCGTTGCGGCCGACGATTGCTTTGTTACGTTGTACCAACATGCCGGTGATACTCGATACCAAACGGCTTGCAGGAACCAATCGAGGAGTATTGATTCGAGTCGTAACTTGGTAGTGGTCGCTACGAGTCTGCATGGCCATCACAACTTCCTCCAGCGAGCAGTTGCCCGCTCGTTCGCCCAAGCCATTGATGGTGCATTCAATTTGCTTCGCCCCGTTCTCGATGGCAGCCAAACTATTGGCGACCGCTAGGCCGAGGTCGTTGTGACAATGAACGCTGATGACCGCTTTATCGATATTAGGCACACGGTTGATGAGATCGGAGATCACACCGGCGAAGTGGTTCGGCGTAGCGTAGCCGACCGTGTCGGGGATGTTGACGGTCGTGGCACCGGCGTCGATTGCGGCTTCGACAACTTGGCAAAGAAAATCGGCTTCGGTACGAGCAGCGTCTTCGGGCGAGAACTCGATATTATCGCAGTAGCTCTTAGCCCGTTTAACGCCTTCGACCGCCCGATGAATAATTTCATCTTTGCCCATTCGCAACTTGAATTCGCGATGGATTGCGCTAGTGGCCAAGAAAACGTGAATACGCACGTCGTCTCCTTGGCAAAGCGATTCCCACGCCCGATCGATATCTGGGTTACGACATCGGGCAAGACCGCAAATGGTTGATCCGGAGATCGTGTTCGCAATTTCGCGCACCGCCTTGAAGTCGCCAAGCGAGGTGATTGGAAAGCCTGCTTCGATCACATCAACATTCAAATCGGCTAGTGCCTGGGCGACTTCGAGCTTTTCGCGGAGGTTCATGCTGCAACCGGGCGATTGCTCGCCGTCGCGAAGCGTTGTGTCGAAGATCGTAATCTGCCGCGGCTCGCTTGAAGTAGGCATGTTTTTTTTTCGTGGGATAGTGGGAACTGTTTTTTAAGAAATTCAGCTAGTAGGGAGAGGTAAAGAGACTCCAAAAAAAAACCCTGAAGCCGGTGGGCTCAGGGTTTTGGTTTCGGTCATCAATGTCCGTACAACCCTAAGTCCCGCTCATAGCGAGTTCTAGAAGTAGTAAGGGTAATAGGGACTTGGCATTCATGTTAGTTTTTAATTCCTTGAAAAGGCGGGGAAAACCACCTTCAGTACGTCTGACACTTTACTTGACTTGTCGGGCGAGGTCAAGGTTCGTTGCCCGGCGAATTTTTTACGTAGACCAGAACGAGTCAACACAAAAAAGTTGAGGTTTTGTGTTCAGGCTAGTCGAAATAGAATAAGCATCGGCGAGAGACGCCATCGAGACCATCTTTTACTAGATTTGAAGTCGTTATGGAAAAAAAAGGGAAAGAACTGGATCTGACGAGCCCTGTAGGACCGAAGCGGGGCGGAACCTCGGGCCACGATTCTGGCGAAAAAAAGTTCCTGGGCGTGCATTTTGTCTGCTGCGACGTCTACTCGCGAATCTATCTCAAACACGACAAGTCGGCTTACGTAGGCCATTGCCCCCGCTGTGTAAAGCGAGTGCAGTTTCAGGTAGGCTCAGGCGGCAGCGACTCGCGATTCTTTGCCGTCTCATAACCTTTTGCTTCATCGATCTTTCGACGAATCCTCAGGATTTTACAATTCCGAAAGGCCAAGGGGTATTGTGGGCATGGATGTTTTTGGGTGGCAACGCGTCTATTCGTTACCGCGGCAGTAAGAGAGGGAGAGGAGCGCATAGCCGGTTACGAGGTTGGGATCGCCTTCGAGCCAGCGCTGGTTGCCGTTGAGCCAGCTGCCGTCTTTCTGTTGTCGGGCGGCTAGTTCGTCGATGAGTTCTTGTCGCCAATTATGAGGGTTGCCGTTGGCGTCGACGATTTCCTTTTTGCCGGTCGCTTCGAGAGCTTTGGCAAAAGTGTGCATGTAGTAAAAGAGGCCGCTGTCGCCCATGCCGGGATTTTCTTGCAGAGTGTAATGTTTTTGAACCCAAACCAAGGCGGCTTTGACGCGGGGATCGTCGGCCGTGACGCCGGCGTAAATCATGCTTTTGAGCCCTGCATAGGTCATTGATCCATAGCTGCGCAAGCCCCCAGCGGCCGTTTCGCCTGCTTGGCTCGAACCGCCTGCTGCGACGGTATAGTAGAATCCGCCATCGGGGTTCGTGGCAGCAAATTGGGAGTCGTTGTGCTTCGTTTCAAGATTTTGGCAACGTGAAACAAAGATCAACGCACGCTTCATCGCGGGATCTTCTTCTCCGCGGCCCATGGCTGCGAGCGCATCGATTAGGTAGTTCGTGTTCGACAAGTCGGGTCTCTGGTGCTTGCCGTACCCTGCCCCGCCGTAGCTGGTGCTTGAGGGGTCGTGCCCCTCGTCCTCATCCCATTGGATTCCTTTGACAAAGGCTTCGGCACGAGCCAGGAGAGTGTCGAAGCGGCCATCGCGATTGGCTTCGTTGAAACAGAGAATAGCGAGGCAAGTTTCGTAGTTGCGGTGGCGGCTGCCCCTCTGATAGATGCCGCCATCGCTGCGTACTTGCTGCTGAAGATAAGCGAGCGACTTGACGATTTTCGGTTCGGCAGGCGAACTGCCGTGGCGGAGCAAGCTCGTCGTGACGAGCGAAGTAACGCCTGTGCCTGTGGGGCTGCTATAAGAACCGTCAGCAGCCTGGGCGGCATCGAGAAAGGCAATCGCCCGGGCGACAATCGGAGCCAGCTTTTGATAGTTGGCTGTTTCGGGCTCGGCAGAAACGTCGGCAGCCGAGGCAAGCTGAAAAGTCCAAGCCTGGAATACGAGAACGAGGCAGCAAGAAAGCGTTGGTATTCTAAGCATTTTTCTGCTCCGCACTTGGATTGAATTTTTTGGAAGGCCGCCTTTAGGGCTTTGGTCTTGTGGCGAAGTATCCTACCTACGCGATTGCCCTATCTCCCCAGTGCAAACCAGGCGAGCATCGCAATCCAGGTAGCTAGCAAGACACTTGAGACAATCAATTGCAGGCGACTCTTTTGGGGAGCCCCGATTGGTTCAGCTGACATTACGAACGATGCTCTTCGCTTGTATCAGGCAGCGAAAACTCGAAAGCTTCCCGAAAGCCCTCGTCGAAATCAAAGACGTCTTCAAAATCTTCACGGCGATCGTGCGGCGTTTTTCGCATCTGCTCGATTTCGATGAGATTGAAAACAATCTCGCCGAAGTCGCCGGTCGACTCGATTCCCCATTCGTTCAAGACGCATTTCGCTAGGTAGCCATATTCTTCATGGGCGTACTGTCGCATCGCCTCGCAAAGCTCTTGCCCCGTGACATGCTGCTCGGTTTCGCCTTGCTCGTTAAAATTTTCTCCGTCTTCGGCAGAGTGCTTAGCGCCCATTCCCATTTTTTCTTGGGCATGTCGGAGTGCTTCAAATACGAAAACATAGGCATTGAAGTGATATCGCTCGTCGCGACGCAGCAGCTCAGCTATTGGATGAGTAGGATCGATCATGGTCGTTGGGCTGTGAACCTGAGGTGAAAACAATTCAAAGGTATTTGCGTTGAGCAGCCAGGTAGGAGCCTGAGTCTGGCTCCCTTCATTCTACTCATCTGTTGGAGATACGTCTTCGCTGGGAGGAGATTTTTCTGACTTTGAGGGGGGAGTCAACGGTAAATCGGGCGGCGAAGGAGAGGAATCTTGCTGCTGGGAAGCTGCTGGGCGTTTTTTGGGCCTGCTGCGAGCCCCGTTGCCCCGTTTCAGTATGGTGAGCACGTCGGAGCCTGCGACCACGAATCGCCGGGAATCTTCGCCGACAACGAGTATTTGAGAGGCTAAAATCTCCTGTGCTAGCACGCGTCCCTTGCCCTCACTCGTAACGATCTCGGAGCCCACAGGGGGAAGGTCTTTTTGGAGATCTTGGTAGGTGTCGTATTCGTAGCGTAGGCAACACTTCAATCGGCCGCAGCGGCCCGATATTTTGGTGGGGTCGAGAGTTGCCTTCTGGAGCTTGGCCATTCGCATCGAAACCGGCGGCATCTCGGAAAGGTGCGTATTGCAACAAACGGGCTTGCCACAGTCGCCATAGTCGGCCAGCAGCTTAGCTTCGTCGCGCACACCAATCTGGCGCATCTCGATACGAGTTTGAAATTCTTTGGCCAAATTTTTGACCAGCTCTCGAAAATCGACCCGCTCTTCGGCCAGATAGTAGACGATAATTCGTTCGCCGCCGTAAAGGTGCTCGACATCGACCAGCTGCATGTCTAAGCTCATTGCGACAATTTGCTGCTTGCAGATCTCGTGCTCTCTCTGCTGCTGTTCGAGCATTCGACGTAGTTCGCCAACGTCGTCGGCATTCTGCTGGCGAAGAATTTGGCCGTGTTTGGGATTCTCCATGCTGGCAACCACATGATCAGTCGCCTCGCAAAGCACCTCGCCCGATTCAAGCCCGCGGCTGGTTCGCGCAATGACCGAGATCCCTCGTCCATACGAATCTCCCCCTTTGGTGGAGAAAACGCCGAGGTGTCGCATTACGCCATGGCGGACGATGTATTTGGGCATGGACGAAAAAAACTGGGGACAGTGGCTATCGGGGGCTATCAGTGACTATCGAGACTCGCCCGTTACTATACCCGAAGGGAAACGAGTCGAGTAGGAGAGCCTATTTTCACTCGCGGGATCCTACGGCCCAGCTTTATCCTCGAAAAACCACTTCTATTGCAAGATCAGCTCGTTGCATACGAAGTTCAGCAGAGGCTAACATAGAAAACCAGCCAGTCGGCTTGTTGAAAACCGCACACTTCGCCAACCAGAGAATCTCTAGATGGACACTCCCGAACTGCTGGAAAGCACGCAAGTTGAGGCTTCGCCGAGAATCCGGCTTTGGCCGGTGGGGGTGATATTGGCGCTTGCCGCTGGCGCTTTGCTTACCATTTGGCAATTTCTCGATTTGCACCGCCAAGGGCTGTATATCAAGTCGGCCGAAGTGTTTCTTGCCACAATCGGGGCCTTGTTGGTGTGGGTGTTATTTGCGTCGCGTCTTCGTTGGAAAAACCGGCTCCTCGCTTGCGGTGGAGTTCTTGGCTTGGTGGGGTTGCTTGCAGCGACTCTTGAGATACGGGGAGTGACCGGCGATCTGTTGTTGGTTTTGGAATGGCGTTGGACGAAGACCTCTTCTGAGCAGCTTACGATCGAAGCCGCGGAGGTTGAGCCGGGGAGCATTCCCCTGCCGGTTGAATCGGCTCACGACTTCCCGCAGTTCTCGGGACCTGATCGCAACGGCAAACTGGCGGGGCCTCGGCTGGCGAAAGATTGGGACGCTCAACCGCCTGAGCTGTTGTGGCGTCAGCCAATCGGCACCGCGTGGTCGGGTTTTGCAATCGTTGGACAGTATGCCGTCACGATGGAACAACGGGGCGATAGCGAGTTGGTGACTTGCTATCACTTGACGACAGGCGAATTGATTTGGACACATGCCGACAAAACTTACTTCGAGTCGATCATTGCCGGTAGCGGGCCTCGTACGGTGCCAACGATTGTTGACGGCCGAGTTTTTACGTTAGGTTCGACAGGGCAGATGAATTGCCTTGACTTGCTCGACGGTAAAGTTATTTGGGCAAAGAATGTTGCGGAGGAAAACATCGCTCCCTCGGAAGATGGCACAATTCTTCCCGATTGGGGAATTAGCTGCTCGCCACTTGTGGCCGAAGGAAAAGTGCTCGTTACCGTGGGTGCTGAGGAGGGGCGGTCGCTCATTGCGTATGATGTTCTGACTGGCGACGAGGTTTGGTCGGCAGGCGACGACAATGCGAGTTACAGTTCTCCGCTATTGGCGTCGATCGATGGTCGACCACAGGTGCTTATCTTCAACGACCCGGGCGTTAAATCGCACGCCCTCGACTCGGGCGAAGTTCTCTGGGGTTACGACTGGCGTGGGGGACATCCTCACATTGCCTTGCCGGTCGTGCTGCCCGACGGCCGGGTACTGATTTCAAGCGGCTACGGTACCGGCAGCGAACTGCTTCAAGTTGGCCAAGAGGATTCCGAAGGCTGGTCTGCGGAACCGATTTGGGAGTCTAAAAAACTCAAATCGAAATTTGCGAATTTGATTGTTCGCGACGGGTCGATCTATGGGCTCGACGACGGCATTTTGGCCTGCCTTGATCTAGAGACAGGCAAACGGCAATGGAAGAAAGGGCGCTACGGCCACGGTCAAATGATACTCGTGGGCGACTTACTGTTGGTGATGGCCGAAAGTGGCGAAGCGGTACTCTTAGAGCCCACGCCTAAGAAACATCGAGAGCTAACTCGCTTCGCAGTGCTCGACAGCAAAACTTGGAACCCGCCTGCCCTGGCTGGCGAGTACTTGCTAGTTCGCAACGATAAAGAGGTCGCTTGTTATCGGTTGGCGCTGGAATAAGGCACTATGGAATGACTCTTTCACGCTTCAAGGTATCACTGACTTCATGGAACACACTTTTTATTTTTTCTTTCTCAAATGAGATATAAGTTAGGCCGTGTATATTGGAAAATTCTTGACAGCCTTTTTCGAGCATTACGATTGCTTTTTCAAATCCTAATTTCCCCTGAAATAAGCCTACTTCGTGAATAACATTCATGCGAGCATTCAAACTGCCATCTTTTTGACAGTCTTCCCCAGTCAGCACTAAGAAAGCAAAGCACGCCTCATCAAGCATTGTTGATAGCCTTGAAACAGTAGTTGTTCCAGCAGTAGCCTCACGATTAAAGTCATCACAGGTCAGATCGAGTCTATCCTGCATATAGTTTTTCAAAACAAGCCAAGCCTTGGAGCGTCCATGCCCAATGAAAACTCTTGTTCCAGTTTTTTCGCTTTTAAGCATCAAAGCCGCCTTTGCTCGTTTTGCGATGTATTTCCCAGCCCTGTTTGCAATTTTAGCAAGTTGCTCTGCATTGTCGAACAACGACTCAATTGATTTAACTATTGAATAAAATGCTATATGTGGGGGGACCTTTATCCCACCCGCCATCGCTTTATGGTCATTTGTCATAAAAGTCCCCGCCGGAGCATCTGAGTGTGAGAAGCTCTTTGGGGAACGCATACGAGCTTTGTCAACATCCTCCTTCAATCGCTTTAGATACCCATCATCTCCAACAGTAAGGCATGCTTCAATAGTCAAGAAAAGCTCTTCTCGAATGTCATCAATTTGGCCTGAAACATCCTCCGTAAGATTTGCTAAATCATCGAGCGAAGGCTTAACTTTAGAACTCTTCAGATAGTCGTAAATATCTGCATATTGATAATACACCCAGTCACCGACTGTATCACTAGAAAACCGGTCTTCAAGACCCCATTGGCTGTCAAAGAAAGCATCTGTGGCAGGTTTTTTTAGCTCGTTGTAGTACACGCAAGAATGATAGCCAATCCACGAACAGCTATGTGCAAGTCCAGCATTGATGGCAACATTAGAGAGTTTGTCAATTGAAGCTCGAATTGCCTTGGTATTACACTTGGCATGAATTGACCTTGCTTTCGCCTCGACTTCTGCAAGGTCGGATGCTAGGTCAGACATTTCTTGTTACTTACCTTTACTTGCTGATTTTATTTTGCAGTCTCAAAACTAAACAATTCCGCCTAAGCCGCGGACTTTTCATTAATGACATTATCGATGTTGGATTGCTCTTTGTAACCCCTGCAAAGTACCTTTCTTTGTCGTTCTTCATGTTGCAAATTCAGACTGTTTCCTTCGACCTCCGGCTTGAACGGTGGGGGATGGGCCAACTAACCCCGAAGTGGCACGCCTTAGTCGCTTACCGCGCATTTTTACAGTTACTTGCGTGGCACACTTAAAAGGGTCCGTAAAGCCAAGACTCGACTTCTTCAACTCGTTTGAGCAAACATTCGCCGAGATTCGCTGGCGCGGCGGTCGCGAAAAGAGTGAGGATTGGTTGGCCGCGTAGGATGCTGCTTCCTTCGAGCGGTATGTCGGCAAGGCAACTCGTGAACGGAACTCCCGACTGCGCGATCGCCCAGGCGAAGAAGCTGGGATCGATTTTGATATCTTGTTTAGCGTAGAGGATGGCTTTGCCGTGGGCTTGGGCTGAGGGCTCGCCCCGTTTTGGGTTGTTAAGCGTTTGTCCTGTGCAAGCGGCAATATGCGAGTCGATCGAAGAGACTCCCTCGTTGCGTTCCACAATTTCTACCGAAGCCGTGTAACGAGGGTTGATTTCCAGCACCCAAAGGCGGTCGCCCTCGATTAGCAAGTCGACTCCTACGAGACCGCGTAGCTGGAATTGTTCGGCGAGGACGCGAGCCAGTTTTTCGATTTGCTTCTGCACGGCAGGCTGGAGGTCTTGTTGAATTCCTAGCGAACCTGCGTATTGAAATTTTGCCGCTCCAACTTCTACGCTGCCAACCCATTGGGTGGTGATACCAAGAGTCGATGTCCCGCGATTTCCAATCGCAAAGACAACAGAGGCTAGGTACCCTCGGACACATTTTTGGAAGACCGCACCGGCGGCCTTGGCTTGGCGCTGTGAATTTTTATCGGCAAGTTGCCAAACGCCGCTGCCGCTGCTGCCGCGATAAGTTTTGCAAAGCCATGAGCCGTCTTGAGGCAAGCCTTGACTAGAGGCTTGGGTCGGGGGGAAGTCGATGCCGTTGTTGCCAAGTAGGGTTTGCAGATTCAGAGGATCTCGACAACGGTGTAGGACGTCTCCCGAATTGCCAAGCAAGGGGCGGACCTGGGCAAGGCGATCGACCAAGTCGGGTCGGTTTTCGAGTGCACCGGTGTAGAGCCAAGCGTCACACTCGGTCGCAGCTAGCCAATCGACGAGTCCCTCGGGGTACTGAGAAATTTGTGTGACGGGAACATGACGAGCAAGATCGGCATCGGCAAACAGGTCGGCAGCGAAGGCCTTGCGTCCTGATCGGAGCACCGAGAATGCAGCCGAACGGGCACTTGCTCCGACAACGGCGATTGAATTCGGAATTGGGGATTTGGAATTCGGAATGTTGGTGAGATTTTCGCTTTTATCAGGCAATGTTTTTCGCCTTTAGCTACTCGGAGCGGCGCCGAGGTCGTCGTCTCCCGATCGGCCGCGGTATTGGTCTGCCGGGTACTTGATTGCGTTTTTGATCATCTTCGCGCGGATCGTATCCGACAAATCGATGCCTAGCGAATTAGCCATGGCCAACGTGTAGCTGAGCACATCGGCCAGTTCTTCGCCGACGGCTGCGAGCTTGGCAGGGTTCTCGGCTAAGCGTCTTGAATCGGCGATGTCAATCCACTGGAAGTGCTCCATTAGCTCGGCTGCCTCGATTGCGAGAGCCATGGCAAGGTTCTTGGGAGAATGGAACTGTTGCCAATCTCGCTCGTCGACAAAGTCGCTGAGGAGCTGGCGAAGGTCTTCAACGGTGGTTTCGGAGTCAGACATAGAGTGCTTTTCTAGACAGCAATCGCCGAACGTTCTGTGAGTAGTTCCATCACGCGTTCGACACACTGCTGGACGTCGAGTTCGTGGGACGGCAGCACTAAGTCGGCGTCGGTTGGTTCTTCGTACGGAGAGCTGACGCCAGGGAAGTTGGCGATTTTTTTTTCGTCGGCGGCACCGTAGAGGCCCTCTTGGTCTCGCTCGCGGCAGACCTCTATCGGGGCGCTAAGGTGGACAACCAGAAATTGCTCTTTGCCAACAACTTCCGCAGCTTTTTTCCGGACTTCTTCGCTGGGAGCAAGAAATGCCGCAATGCAGATCATTCCGGCATCGTTCATTAGCTTCGCTACCTCTGCACCACGGCGAAGATTCTCGCTACGATCATCGGCCGTGAATCCTAAATCACGACTGATACCGCGACGCATATTTTGGCCGTCAAGCACACAGCAGGCGCGACCTTGGTCGAAAAGTTTTCGTTCGAGAGCATAAGCTAAGGTCGTTTTGCCGGCGCCGGCAAGGCCGGTCAACAGGAGCGTGAGGGGCTGCTGGCCAAAACGAGCTTGCCGCTCGTCGGTGGTGACGTCGCTATGCTCGACCTGCAAGTGCTCGCTAGACTGGTCGTCCCAGTGATCGTTTTTATCGCCAGCGGTTCGCTGCAGAATCATCCCGGCAGCAACTGTGATATTCGAAATGCGATCGATGACGATAAACGATCCCGTGCCAGGATTGTTGCGATAGCCATCGAACGCAATGGGTTGGTTAAGATTGATTTGGCAACGTCCGATTTCGTTGAGCTCTAGCGTTGGTGACTGTTCTCGGTGCAACGTGTTGACGTCAATTTTGTAACGCAAGGTCGAAACGCTGCCAGAAACAAGCTTGGTCGCTTGCTTAATAAGATACTGCTTGCCCGGCAGCATGGGTTCGTCGGCCATCCAGACCAGGGTGGCGTCGAAGGTGTCGGACGTTTGTGGCACATTCTCGGGCCGGACAAGCATATCGCCTCGGCTGACGTCGATTTCGTCTTCAAGAGTAAGAGTAATCGCCAGAGGCGCAAAGGCTTCTTCCAGCTCGCCGTCGTAGGTGACAATTGATTTCACGCGGCTTTTTTTGCGTGACGGCAAAACCATCACTTCATCGCCCTTATGGATGCGTCCCGAAGCGATGGTCCCACAGAAACCGCGAAAGTCGAGATGAGGACGGTTGACGTATTGGACCGGGTAACGAAAGTCGATCAAGTTGCGATCCGACGCGATGTGGGTGTTGTTGAGCATATGCATCAGCGTGCTCCCCTCGTACCAGGGCATTTCTTTCTCGGCTTTTTCGACCAAGTTCAAGCCTTGAAGCGCACTCATCGGAATGAAGTGCAGATCGGTCATGCCGAGCGGTCCGGAAAAGGCAGTGAATTCCTTGCGGATTTCTTCGTACCTCTCTTGAGAGAAGTCGACCAAGTCCATTTTGTTGACCGCCACAATCACATGCTTGATACCGAGCAGCGAAACGATAAAGCTATGACGCTTGGTTTGGGTGAGCACACCGCGACGGGCATCGATGAGGATGATCGCCAGATCGCACGCGCTGGCTCCGGTAGCCATGTTGCGGGTGTACTGCTCGTGCCCCGGGGTGTCGGCGATGATGAACTTACGTTTTGCCGTGGAGAAATAGCGATAAGAGACATCGATCGTGATGCCCTGCTCACGCTCGGCCTTGAGGCCATCCATCAAGAGAGCCGGATCAAAGGCTCCGCCCGTGGACCCAAGGGTTGTCGACTCGGCTTCAACGGCTGCGAGTTGATCTTCGTAGATCATCTTCGCCTCGACGAGCAGCTTGCCAATAAGGGTGCTTTTGCCGTCGTCGACGCTACCGCAGGTGAGAAAGCGAAGCAACTCTTTTTGCTCGTGTTCTTTCAGGTAAGCGTCGATATCGGTGGCGATAAGTTCTGATTGATGGCTCATTTGAATTCGGAATTCGAAATTTAGATTGCGGAATGGGGAAAAATTGTGAAATTACTTGTTGCGTCTGGAGGTAATGGACGTCACGGTGATGGCTAGTGTTCCACTGCGGCTTGGTTTTCGGGTGCCACTGCTGGCTCGTCCAGCAGTGCGAAGCGGGTACCCGGCGTCCACTGCTGGACAAGCCAGCAGTGGCACCCAACTCGAAATTTGAGCTGCGGTAGACTACGTAGTAGCTCGTCGGCTTCTTTTCCGTCAGTAGCGATCTTGTGACGGAAATCTCTCTTCGAATCCGTGCCATCAGCTTCGCTGTAGTTTGCACCGACACGAATGCTTCGTCATTAAAAGTACCCGTCCTTTTTCTTTTCTTCCATCGAGCCACTTTGGTCGTAGTCGATAACTCGGCCTTGGCGTTCGGAAGTGGTGGTGAGTAGCATCTCTTGGATAATCTCGGGCAGCGTGGCGGCCGTCGACTCGACGGCTCCGGTTAGTGGATAGCAACCGAGCGTGCGGAAGCGGACCATTCGCTTTTCGATCTTCTCGCCCTCTTCAAGCGGCAGGCGGTCGTCGTCGACCATGATGAGAGTCCCCTCTCGTGTGACGACCGGGCGTTCAGCAGCCAAGTAAAGCGGGACGATTGGGATTTTCTCAAGATGAATATATTGCCAAACGTCGAGTTCGGTCCAGTTAGAAATCGGAAACACTCGAATGCTCTCGCCTTTATGAACTCGACCGTTGTACAGATTCCAAAGTTCGGGACGCTGGTTCTTAGGATCCCAGCGATGGTTCTTGTCGCGAAAAGAATAGACTCGCTCTTTGGCGCGAGATTTTTCTTCGTCACGACGAGCGCCGCCAAACGCAGCATCAAATTTGTATTTATTGAGAGCTTGCTTCAGGCCGTCGGTCTTCATGATACCCGTATGAACATCGCTCCCATGAGTGAAGGGGCCGACCCCTTGGGCGACGCCCTCTTGATTGATGTGGACGATTAAGTCCCAGCCAAGTTCCTCTCGCATAAGCTTATCGCGGAACGCGATCATCTCGCGAAATTTCCACGTCGTGTCGATATGCATCATCGGAAACGGAGGCTTGCCCGGATAAAACGCTTTCTCGGCTAGACGCACCATAACCGACGAGTCTTTGCCAACCGAGTAGAGCATCACCGGATTGTCGAATTCAGCCGCAACCTCGCGGATGATGTGGATGCTTTCGGCTTCAAGCTGTTTAAGATGCGTTAGGTTGTAGGAAGTCATAGAAGATCGCGGGTTGGGGCGGCTGGCAAGCAAATTTCAAACAAGGAAGGCACCTGCTAGCGGTAAGCCGCCCGAGAAGGAATGGTCGGATTCAGTAGTTTAGAGGTCCTGGGTAGGTAGGACAACTCGTCTTTGCGAGCAAGACGCGGGGCCCCCTTGCAATCTCGGCATAATGGGAGGGAATCTTCGAGATCGATTTCCCTGAGATCACTTTTGATTGCTAGCAAAGTGGCCTAAGCCGCCTGCAGCTGCCAGCAAGATCCCGGCCCAGAGAAAGTAGCGGCTCCAAAGTTCGGGCTGGTTTTTAGCATATTCGAGCCTTTCTTTCATGACGTCGATCTGCTGCTTCATTCGCTCGCGTCGGGCCTCGTTTTCTTTTTTACTGAGGCCTGTCCGTGCCGGATTCTGGTATGCCGAGCGTTTATATTCTTGAGTGACTCGATCATATTTAGCCGAGTTCTCGACAGTCCACAGAGATTGCGACGCAAAACGTCCGATCGGGAAAAACGATGCCGCGATAAGCAGCGCCCCCGCAATCAAGGAGACGATCGGAAGCCAGGAGTGTGGCTGGCGTTGGGAGTTTTTTTGCAGCTGCGTCATGGGATCAGTAGTCGAAATCGTCGGACCGTCCATCGTTGATGCTGATGCGGTAGGCAAAAGAAATTTCGTCGACTCCGTTACTAGTAAAACTCGTGTGCCCATCTAAATAGGCGACCACAATTCCTCCCGGATGCAGGCTACGCGGGGAAGCAGAGTAATACCCGCCGACACCGATCGGCCATCTCCATCGAGTGCAGGGCATGCTCTGCAAGTCGGATAAATACTGCTGATCGCTTCCTCCCGAGCAAAAGCGAACCGTATCTTTTAGATTACTGTTCGGTAGTTGGGTTTGGCCCAAGCTTCTGGGGTCAGCCAGATAGTGGCGATCTTCCGGGCAGCTGTTTCTGCTTTCTCCATTGAGCGGGCTGCATTTATGGTGCATATCAAACGATAAAATCGAGGCTCCTGCCCAGGGCAATGCCCAGACGCCTCGTTCATCTTGTTCCTCATCCAACGTGCGTACTTCAGTAAACGCGATCGTGCGTGACAGACCATCTTCGATACGACTTAACGGTTGCCCTGTGGCCACTATCGCCCCTGGATAGAGTAACTGAAGGTCAACGTGGTACGGGCTAACGTAAGCGGCGTAGTTGCCCTTGGCGAAGCGTTTCCCCTGGGTTAAGTCCGAGTCAGAAAAGTAACGCAAATTTGCCTCGTCGCTGGGACACATAAGGCCCGAGAGATGCACTTCTTGTGGTTCAAGGTTTTGCTCGAACACCGTGAGGGAAAAATCGAACTGCTCGTACAAATTTTGCTGCTCTAAGAATGGCAACAGCAAAACCATCCAACTAAACTGCTTGCCCGACTGGTGGTCGACCACCGGGTAAACACCTTGGTTGTATTCTCTTTCTTCGTAGTCGAGAATCGCCGACCGCGGCAGGGCGCCGAAGTTCGATTCAAAGTTCGACGTAGCGATTGCAATCTGCCGGAGGTTGTTGGTGCATTGCACGCGCCGCGCAGCTTCGCGGGCGGCCTGGATAGCAGGCAGCAGCAACGAAACGAGCGTGCCAATGATGGCGATGACCACCAACAGCTCGACGAGGCTAAAACCGCTGGAGCATTCAAGTTGTGTTCTCGAACGGCGCATGAAAAGCAACAACTCGGGTTTCGGCTCAATGTCCCAGTGGAGAGATCCCTCCACACTTTATGAGGAAAGACCTCTTGGCCCTCTATTCTACCCCAGAATTGAGGCCTTGCAGGGAAGGAATTGGCTGTGAGTGCAGCTTTTCGCAGAGAATTTTTGCGTTTCTGGGCGAACTGCGGCTCTCTCGGCCCGCATCGCGGGCCGGTTATTGCATCGCTTGAAAGCAGTGGTAGCCGTTCAGTCGGCGAGCGACGAAGGGTTGCCTTGCGTCAACAAAGGGTTGCTCAAGAGTGTCCCGAGCACTGGTGACTTGGTTTGGGCAGCTTCGGTAGGAGCAGCTTGGTAGTGCGAATAGAGGTCGCAATGGACCTGAACACATTGCAGATAGCGGGTTCTCACCGCTTCGTTCTCTTTGATAAGCGACTCAAGCTGCTTGACGTCGTTGTCGCTGATTTGATCGTCAAGAAGGGCCCAAATGAGCTTCTCAGACTTTTCTAAGAGCTGGCTGTCCTGCATGCCAAGCGATTTCTGTTCGGTGCTCATAACTGGCTTCTCCGCTACAGTTTCCTAATTTGCTGCCTACTCTACATCCACTGCTTTCGACACTCTGTCAGTAAAAGCACATGCGGATTTACAAAACTCGACATTTTTTGGCAAGATCGCCTTGCCCAGCTTGCCTGCTGCCCCGCGAAGGAGCTTCGGTAGACAAACCTTGTCCTGTGCGGGAAAGTGGGGGGGAACCCGTGTTTTTTTTGGAATTCGACGACTGCAAGCACAGCCCTCAGAATTCTGGCCCCCAGCAGAAGTTTACCCCAGAACGAATCCCCGTTTAGAGATTTCCTCCCATGCCCAACCATTTGGCCACCGAGACCAGCCCTTACTTGTTGCAGCATAAGGATAACCCGGTCGACTGGTATCCTTGGGGGCCCGAGGCACTGGCACGGGCCAAGAGGGAACAGAAGCCAATTTTTCTTTCGATCGGCTACTCGGCCTGTCATTGGTGCCATGTGATGGAGCACGAGAGCTTCGAGAACGAAGCGATTGCCAAACTTCTCAACGAAAGCTTTGTCTGCATCAAAGTAGATCGCGAGGAGCGGCCCGATTTAGACCAACTCTACATGAATGCGGTGCAAATGCTCACAGGTCGTGGCGGTTGGCCGATGAGTGTGTTTCTTACGCCCGAGCTGAAGCCCTTTTACGGGGGCACTTATTGGCCACCAAAACGCAGGGGCCAAATGCCGGGGTTTGATGAGGTGGTCATTTCGATGGCTCACTTCTGGAAAGAGAAACGAGAGCAAGCCGTTGACATGGCAGACAAGCTGACCGTCGCGATGGCAAAGATCGACCAAGGTGCCGAGGGAGGGCAACTTTCGGCAAACTTACTGGTGTCCGCTGCGAGCACGCTGAGCAACTCGTTCGACCGTACGTATGGCGGCTTTGGTGGGGCACCGAAATTCCCTTCCTCGATGGCGCTACAATTTTTGATGCGCCATTGGCATCGGAAGCAAGATCGTCAGTCGCTCGATATGGTGCGTGTGTCGCTCGACCGTATGGCGGCGGGGGGGATTTACGATCACGTGGGCGGCGGTTTTGCTCGCTACTCGGTCGATGCCCATTGGTTGGTGCCGCATTTTGAAAAAATGCTGTACGATAATGCCCTGCTTGCGGCGACCTACCTCGAAGCTTTCCAGGTAACCGAGGAAGAAAACTACGCTCGCGTGGTGCGTGAAACGTTGGATTACATCCTGCGAGACATGACCGGAGAGGCCGGAGGTTTCTACAGCACCGAGGACGCCGACAGCGAAGGCGTTGAAGGCAAGTTTTACGTTTGGACACCTGACCAACTCAAAGAGGTGCTTGGAGGAGATGCAGCCGAGACTTTTGCCAGGGTATACGACGTGACCGCGTCGGGCAACTTTGAGCATTCCAACATTCTCAACTTGCCGAAGACTTTGAAACAACAAGCCGAACTCTTGAAGCGAGACTTGACCGACCTAACGGCGGAGCTTCGAGCAAGCCGAGCCAAGCTGTTTTCGGCCCGAGAAAAACGAATTCATCCCCACAAAGACGATAAAGTAATCGTCGCGTGGAACGGGTTGATGATCGATACGATGGCCCGAGCAGGAGCCGTGCTCGACGAGCCACGTTACGTGCAAGCAGCAGCCAAGGCAGCCGACTTTTTACTTACCGAACTCCGCCCCGAAGAGGGACGCCTGCTACACACTTGGCGCAACGGGCAAGCAAAAATTGACGCCTATTTAGACGACTACGCTTGCTTGGCCAATGGCTTGGTTTCGCTTTACGAAGCGACATTTGAAGGTCGTTTTCTTGACGAAGCGGTCAAGCTGGTTGAGGCCGTGCTAGAAAAATTTTCGGACAACAAGGGAGGTGGCTTCTACTTTACGTCTGCCGAGCAAGAAACGCTGATTGTGCGAGGCAAAGACTTTGCCGATAACGCGGTGCCCAGCGGCAATTCCATGGCGGCAACGGTTTTGGTCCGGCTGGGTAAGCTTACGGGCAAGCAAAAGTATCTCGACGCGGCCCAGGGGGCGATGCTACCAACCCTGAAGTTGATGGACCGTGCGCCGGTTGCGACAGGGCAGATTCTAATCGCACTCGATTTACTCTTAGGCCCGACCTACGAAATGGTGTTGGCAGGCGAGCTACAGGACGAGTCTACGAGTCGTGCCTTGGCAGGTTTGCGTGAACGCTATTTGCCAAACAAGGTGCTGGCTTTTGCCGGCAACTCCGACAAAGGCAATCCTCCTACAGCAGCCTTGGCTGATCTGTTGGTCGGAAAGTCGGTCCAGGGCAGTGGACCATCGCTCTATGTTTGCGAAGGCCACACGTGCCAAGCTCCTGCGCTGGGGGAAGAAGAAATTGCCCATCTGCTGGATGAACTTATGCCGCACGGGTTGTTTGACTAGCGAATCTGCGAAGCCATTGAAACCGCCTTATATCACAACCTCGGAGCCCTACCCGAAGCAGAATTCACCCAAAGATTCTGGTGAGGAGGCTTTTTTAATGTGTGAGCGGTTACGAAGAGGATGGCACTACTCTGAATCGGATTCACTCTGGATGCGAAAAACGACTCGAAAGGCTTGGTAGCCTTCCGCTAATTTTTCGGCGTAAATCGAAGTGAGTTCCTCGCGCAGCGCGTCGGCAGTTTCAAAACCGTCGGGAAGGGCGTCGGCGTCGGTGAGGTCTTCGAGGCAGACGGGTTCGACGCGATCGATGTGGATGGCGCCGATGCCGGGGATGTAGCTTCGCTGGCCGGCTCGCATCCTTCGCCATCGCCAGAGGCGAATCGTTTGCGTTTTATCCCCGCGGCGGATGGCTAGCAGGAATTTCTTTTTGAAAAGTAACATGCTTGCTATTTCGGGGCAGAGTGCCGTGAAACTGTGTATCTTGTTCTCCCCTGTCAAAATAAGCGGGGTTTAAGGCAAGGGGTCAACCAGGCCTTACGGCTATTTTATCGAGGCGACGGTTGAGGGGGGAGGAAGGCTTTCGCGACCCGGAATGCCAGATGTTTGGCACTCGTGCGTCCGTAGCAGCTCAATTTTCGAGTGCGTGGATTGTGGTCTCCCAATTTTAGCACAGACAAAGCCCTAGAGTCCCCTTGCGTGCGTCTGGTCGGAACCTATAATTCTGGGACCTATTTTACCTGGGGCACAGACGAGGACCACGCGGAGGATTGCCTTCTTGGGGGACGAGGCCTTTGCTACGGGTCAGAAATAGGGAGAATTCCGCGTGTTTTGCGGTGCTAGCATGCGGGTGTAGCTCAGTTGGTAGAGCACAACGTTGCCAACGTTGTTGTCGTCGGTTCGAATCCGATCACCCGCTCTTTAGGAGTTAAATGGCAAATTGGCCCGGTGAGTATTGCCGGGCCGTATGTCGTCTTATAAGCATGGTTGCTTTATAGGGCATGTCTACAAGCTGGTCTCTGAGTAGGCCAGGAAAACCTTCGGGCCCCAACAGGCCAACCAAACCACAGGTAGTATGAGTCTATGGCCGACGAATCGGATGAAGTAAATGGCGGAGACGCCTCGGAAGAGAATATCAAGCTTAGCCTTGAGGTGCAGGTCGAGAGTCCTAGTGCGTGTGAACGCCATGTGACGGTGACGATCTCCCGCGAGGACATCGACCGCTATCTTGATACGGCATTTACCGACATGATGCCAACCGCCAATGTGGCAGGTTTCCGCATTGGGCGTGCTCCTCGGAAGCTGGTCGAGAATCGGCATAAGCAGGAGATTGGCGAGCAGATCAAAGGCACGTTGCTGATGGATAGCTTGGGCCAAATCAGCGAAGAGCAGGAGTTTGTGGCGATCAGCGAGCCGGAACTGAACCTCGATGCGGTTGAGGTTCCGGACGAAGGGCCGATGACTTTTGAGTTTGATATCGAAGTGCGTCCCGAGTTTGATATGCCGAAGTGGGAGGGCCTTAAGCTCGATCGGCCCGTTCGTGATTTTTCGGACGAGGATGTCGACCTGCAGCTTGAGAAGATGCTTACTCGGTTTGGCCAGCTCGTGCCGCACGAGGGTCCCGCTGAGGATGGCGACTATCTGACGACCCATGTGGTGACGACGCTGGACGGCAATCAGGTCCATCGCGAGGAAGAACGGGTATTGCGAGTTCGTCCAACCTTGAGCTTCACCGACAGCGAGCTGGAAGGCTTTGGCAAGCTGGTAGAAGGAGTCGTGGCAGGCGACCGCCGTACGGCCCAGGTCACATTGACCGAGGATGCCCCGAACGAAGATCTGCGTGGCAAGACGGTCGACATCGAGTTTGAGGTTCTTGAAGTCAAACGATTGAAGCTGCCTGAGTTGACCGAGGACTTCCTCGACGAGATGGGCGGTTTCGAGTCGGAAGAGAAGCTTCGCGAAGCAATTCGTGCGAATCTTGGTCGACAGCTTGAGTATGAACAGCAGCAGAAAATCCGAGGTCAAATCACCGATTCGCTTACCATCGCGGCCGACTGGGAGCTTCCCCCTGGGTTGCTTAAGCGTCAGAGCGTGCGAGAGCTTGAGCGTGCGGTGATGGAGCTACGTCGGGCAGGTTTTAGCGAGGCCGAAATTCGCGTCCGCGAGAATCAGCTGCAACAAAACAGTGCTGCTTCGACGGCCCAGGGCCTCAAGGAACACTTCATTCTTGAGCGTATTGCCGAAGAAGCCGAGATTGAGGCCGAAGAGGGTGATTTCGAGAAAGAAATTTTCTTGATTGCTGCCCAAAGTGGCGAGTCGCCTCGACGTGTTCGAGCTTCGATCGAAAAACGGGGTCTCATGGATGTGCTTCAAAACCAGATCCTCGAGCGCAAAGTACTTGAGTTGGTGCAATCGAAAGCCGAATTCAACGACCAACCTTACGATCCCGAGCCCATGGACGTAGAAGCTGTTTACCTCGCGATTGGAGGCGGAGAAGGTGCCGCGTCGATTCCCGATGCAACCGCAGAGGATGCTTCGGAGACGGTTGAGGCTGAGGCCTCTTCGTAGGGCCAATAGATTTCCCGGTAGGGAGAGGCGGAATACGCCACGGATGAAAATAAGGAATGTGAAGGTAGTAGACGGTAGTCCGTAGTAAAACGAGTCCTTCGCACTAAAAATTTCAGCCTTTAGATAACCACGGATTGGACATGGACAAGAACCCTTCATCAGAGTCTTCATTCCCGCCATCATTCACCCCGCAAATGATGGCTGCGGCTTCTCGCGATTACCAGCGTCAGCGTCAAATGACGCTGGGCGATTTGTTGCTTGAGAATCGTGTGATCTTCCTGCAAGGCGAGATCTACGATGGCAACGCGAACGAGTTGGTGATGAAGTTGCTGTATTTGCAGAGCGAAAATCGCCGCAAAGAGATTCATTTCTACATCAACTCGCCCGGCGGCAGCGTGAGCTCGACGCTGGCGATTTATGACACGATGCAGATGATTTCGCCGCCCGTTTCGACCTACTGTGTCGGCCTGGCAGCTAGCGGCGGGGCGGTTCTTTTGGCCGGTGGAGAAAAGGGCAAGCGATTTGCTTTGAAAAACTCGAAGGTCATGATCCACCAGCCCCATGGCGGCGTGGGAGGGCAAGTTTCGGATATCGAAATTCAAGCGAATGAGATTCTCCGCACTCGTGAAACGCTCAATCAAATTCTTGCCGACCACTGCGGCAAAACGGCCGAGGAAATCGGCCAAGCCTGCGATCGTGACTATTACATGACCGCGCCAGAAGCCAAAGAATTTGGCATCGTCGACGACATTCTGACCAAGCCTCCGGGCAACGACGAAGAGGATGACGACTGACCTCTCGGACTGACCTCCCGGAAATTGCGAATTTTTAATTTGCTACACCTCCTACCAACCAACGGATTGATCCAGCCATGTCGCTGATTCCCTACGTCATCGAAAAATCGGGCCGCGAAGAGCGGGCCATGGATATTTATAGTCGTTTGCTGAAGGACCGCATCGTGCTGATGGGTTCGGCTGTCAACGACGATGTTGCCAACAGCATCGTGGCGCAGTTTCTGTTTTTGCAGACGGATGACCCCAAGGCAGATATTCACTTCTACATCAATTCGCCCGGCGGCAGCGTGACGGCAGGGATGGCGATTTACGACACGATGCAGTTTGTTAACTGCGACGTCGCGACCTATTGCATGGGGCAGGCCGCCTCGATGGGGGCCTTGCTGTTGGCCGCGGGTGCTGCGGGCAAACGGCACGCACTGCCCAACTCTCGCATCATGATTCACCAACCTTCGGCCGGCATGGAAGGCACCGCCGAGGATATCATGATCCACGCCTCGGAATACAAAAAAACCAAGGACAAGCTCAACCGAATTTTGCTGGAGCACACGGGGCAAACCTTGGAGCAAATCGAGAAAGACACCAACCGCGATAAGTTTATGTCAGCCGAAGAAGCTTGCGAATACAAGCTGATCGACAAAGTGGTCTCCAAAATGGAAAGCTAACGCTGCTGGAATCCAAGGACGGAGCGTGGATGGCGAATCTGTGCGTTTAGATTTCGACACTTCTCACCTAGCAGTGGGTACCGCCTACACAATGCGTAGGTCCGGCGGTTTGCGGGCGATGTTTTCGTCGCTTTCTGAAGCAGTCGAGGTCGCTAGTTGCCATCCCGAATCCTTCCAACTATCCAGCTTCCCACTGGAACGCCCCACATGCCGTCAAATCCTGCTACCACTTCCACAACACAAACGGCTCACGTGCAAAGGGCAGACTGCACGCTCTGCTAGCACTCCTGTCAGCTTCTCTTGCCTGGATTCGGCACTTCGGCCATAATTCTTAACCGATACCCCGTTTCTTCGCGCCCCACCGCGCGTCGACCCACCCCAGTTACGACTCGGTTTATGGAGAAACCGCTATGTCTCTTCCTGAGACTTCTCGCAAGGATGCTACTTCACGCCCACTGGGCACTCGTTCAATGGCTTGGGCGTGGAAACACCAGATCGGTTGGCTTCTTGGCGCCGCCGTAATCTTGACCATCGCGTTTCAAGTTCGTTCGCTTGAAGGCGACCGGACCGCGAAGGCCGATTCACCGCTCCAAGCTCAAACCACGAAAAAAAGTAGCTCCGAGACACTGCCGCGTGTCGGTCGACCCAAACACGACGTCATGGCTCTGGTCAACGGTCAAGACATTAGCCGTAAAGACTTGCTCGAGGCTTGCCTCGCTCGTCACGGCGAAACAGTGCTCGAAAGTCTGGTTAACAAACGTCTGATCCTTAATCACTGCGAAAAACGAGGCATCGCGATCACTAGCGAAGACATCGCTGCCGAGATCGATCGCATGGCCGCCCGTTTTCAGTTGGGCCGCGAACAGTGGCTCGAAATGCTCGAAAAAGAACGTGACATCACGCCGCAAGAGTATGCCCGAGATATTGTGTGGCCTACGCTTGCCTTGCGAAAGCTCGCCGCAGCCGACCTCCGGGTGCCCGATACCGAAATCGACAAAGAATTTGAAAAACAATACGGAGCCATGGTGCGTGCGCGGCTGATTGCAGTTGGAAACGCCGACCTTGCCCGTCAGCTTCACGCCCAGCTTACGGCCCAGCCCGATAACTTTGCTCGGCTAGCGATCGAACATTCGATCGATATCAACAGCGCGAGCGTCGGCGGGCTGATCCAACCGATTCGTCGGCACGTAGGCGATTTGAATATCGAGAAGGAAGCGTTCAGCCTCCAGCCGGGGCAAATTTCTTCGATCATCAGCGTGGCCAACCAATTTGTCATTCTCAAATGCGAAGGTCATATTGAGCCTCGCCAAGTGAACCGAGCCGAAGTCGAGCAGAAACTTGTCGAAAAAATCTCCGACGACAAACTCCGCGAGCTGGCTCACCATTTGTTTGCTCAGCTACAAGCTTCGGCAACCATTCAAAACGTCTTCAACAATCCGCAACTCCGCGAAACCATGCCCGGCGTGGTTGCCACGGTCAACGGCGATCGCATCACGCTTAACGCGTTGCGACAAGAGTGCATGTTACGGCATGGCGAAGAAGTTCTCGAAACTGAAATCTCCCAACTGCTGCTCGAACAATCATTAAAGCAGGCCAAGCTCACGGTTACCGACGCCGACCTCGCAGCCGAAGTCCGCCACGCTGCCGAGCTTGCCGGCGTCCTGGACGACCAAGGCGACGGCGATCTCTCGAAGTGGCTCGAAACAATCGCCAATCAACGTGGGCTGAAACGCGACCAATACATGCGAGATTCCGTATGGCCTTCCGCAGCACTGAAAAAACTTACGGCCGAAGAAGTTCAAGTTACCAACGAAGATATCCAAAAAGGCTTTGAAGCCAATTATGGTCAGCGAGTACGCTGCCATGCGATTGTCTTAGGCACCATGCGACGCGCCCAAGAAGTTTGGAACAAAGCCCGGCAGAACCCAACGCTCAACTACTTTGGCGACTTGGCCGAGGAATACTCGATCGAACCCTCGAGCAAAGCCCTCCGCGGCGAAGTGCCGCCAATCGGGCGTTTCGGAGGCCAACCACAACTCGAAGACGTCGCCTTTGGTCTTGAGCCCAACCAGCTTTCGGGCATCGTTCAGGTAGGCGATAAATTCATTATTCTTCGCTGCGAGGGTCGTACCGAGCGAATCGATGTTCATCAAAACGACGTGCAAAGTATTTTGCAAAAAGACATCCTCGAAAAGAAGATGCGACTTGCCATGGCCGAGAAATTTGACTTGATCCGCGAAACCTCACGTATCGACAACTATCTCAGCGGCACTTCGAGCGCCCCTGCCGCAAGGTCTCCAAACGCTCAAGCCTCGGTTCGACGCGATACGGCAGTCCAACCAACCGGAACCCAGCGGTAGACCGGCGAGTTTTGAATGTGCTGAAAGACCGGCGATTGGTCATTGGCTCTGAGCCGGCAGAGGGTATACTTGTTCTTAGCAAACGACTTGCCATGCTCCCGCTGAGTAAAACCCATGTCTGCCGACCTACCGTCATCTGACCACGACTTTCAAGTAGAAGTTGCGCAACGCGTCAAGCAGCTGCCGCCGTATTTGTTCGGTCAGATCAATAAAATGATCTACGACAAACGCGTTGCAGGCGACGACGTCATTGAACTTGGCATGGGTAATCCGAGCGACCCGCCTCAAGATCTTGTCATCGAGAAGCTCAACGAGGCGGCCCGCGACCCTCGCAGCCATCGTTACAGTAAATCCAACGGCATCGTGAATCTGCGCCGAGAGGTGGCGGCCAAGTATCTCAAGAAATACGGCGCCCAGCTCGACCCCGAAAGCGAAGTGCTCGTCTGCCTTGGCTCGAAAGAAGGCTTCAGCCACATGTGCCTCGCCCTGATGGGTGCAGGCGACACGGCTTTGGTGCCAGCCCCCTACTTCCCGGTTCACGTCTACGCGGTTGCCTTGGCGTCGGCCAATGTCATCTCGCTGCCGGTTGCAGACAGCGACAAATTTCTTTCCGATATCGCTTACACCTGCGAAACACTTTACCCCAAGCCCAAACTTCTGGTTCTTTGCTACCCGCATAACCCTTCCAGCGCGGTCGTCGAACAGGGTTTTTACGACGAAGTCGTCAAGCTGGCAAAACGCTACAACCTCATGGTGATCAGCGACTTCGCCTACGCCGACGTAGCCTTCGATGGCTACAAGCCCCCAAGTTTTTTGGCTTCGCCCGGCGCGATCGACGTTGGCGTCGAGTTCACGACCATGAGCAAAGGCTACAACATGGCCGGCTGGCGGGTCGGCTTTTGTTCAGGCAACGCCAAGATGATTGCTGCACTAGCCACGATCAAAGGCTACTACGACTACGGCATGTTCCAGGCCATCCAGGTCGCTGCGATCATGGCCCTTCGTCACACCGAGTCTGCGGTCGAAGAGCAATCGCTGATCTACAAGGGTCGCCGCGACGCACTTTGCGAAGGCTTAACGCGACTCGGCTGGGAAATCAATCTCCCGAAGGCAGGCATGTTCGTATGGCAGCCGATTCCCGAGCCTTGGCGATCGCGGATGAGCACCATGGATTTTTCCATGATGCTGCTCGACAAAGGCAACGTCGCGGTGAGCCCAGGCAGCGGCTTTGGCCCTGCTGGCGAAGGCTTTTTGCGAATGTCGTTGGTCGAAAACCAAGAACGACTCCGCCAAGCGGTCCGGCAAATCAAGCGTTGCCTCGCCGAGGCGGAACCCAATTTCACCAACTCTTCTACTAAAGAATCGATTTCTACTGGGGGCCACTGATGAGCCAAGGAATTTTCTCAGCCGATCAGCTTTCTGCGTACCAGCAAGATGGTTACGTGCTTGTTCCCAGTTTATTCGACACCGAAGAAGTCGATCTTCTACGGCAGGCCGCCAAAGAAGATCGTACCATGGACGACCACGCCTTTGGTCGCGACGATGGCGAAGGTGGCAGCGTCCGGCTTTCGCTTTGGAACTACCCCGGCGATGGCCTCTACGGAATGTTCGCCCGTAGTCGGCGAATAGTCGACACCGTCGAACAAGTGCTCGACGACGAAGCTTATCACTATCATTCCAAAATGATCATGAAACAAGCCGTCACCGGCGGCGCCTGGGAATGGCACCAAGATTACGGCTACTGGTACGAGAACGGTGTTCTTTATCCCAATCTTTGTAGTGTTTTTACTGCCGTCGACGCGGCGACCAAAGAGAATGGTTGCTTGCAGGTGCTCAAGGGTTCACACCTGCTGGGTCGGGTATCTCATATTAAGGTTGGCGACCAGACGTGTGCCGATCCCGAGCGAGTCGCTGCTGCTTCCGAGCAGTTAGAACTTGTCTACTGCGAGATGTCGCCAGGAGATTCCGTATTTTTTCACGGCAATCTGCTTCATCGGAGCGACCAGAATCACTCACCCAATGACCGTTGGGCTTTGGTCTGTTGCTACAACGCCAAGAAAAACACTCCCTACAAAGAAGGACCTCACCCGAGTTACACACCGCTAGAAAAAGTCGATAACCAGGCAATCAAACAAGTCGGTATTAAGCGGTTTTCTGACTCAACGGACGACAACTCATTCATGTCAGTCGATCACAAAGCCACCAGCGATTCGCTTGCTCAAGGTGATAATTAGGCTAAGTGCCGTGCCTAATCAATTGACTCCGATGCCCTCACCCGACTCCAAACGCCCTCGCTGGCGAATCGCCGGAATCAACTTTGCCCACATGCACATGGGCGACAATCTTCGCATGGCCTGGGAGCATCCCGACTGCGAAATTGTAGGCATTGCCGACGAGTCGGCTGAGCGAATGCAAGACGCGATTCGTAACTTTGCGATTCCTTCCGAGCGGGTTTTTACCGACTACCGAGCCTGCCTCGAAAAGACCAAGCCAGACCTCGTACTTCTCTGCCCTCCGACGGCAGAGCATGGCCTCTGGACGAAAAAAGTAGCCAAGTACGGCGTACACCTCCTGATGGAAAAACCCTTCGCCGCGTCGTTGGCCGAAGCCGATTCGATAATCGCAACCATGGAATCGACGGGCAAACTACTCGCCATCAACTGGCCCCTGGCTTGGGTTGCCTCTCACCGCACCGCCAAGCGATTAATCGACGAACATACAATCGGCGACGTCCTCGAAGTTCACTACTACGACGGTAATCGCGGCCCCTGTTGGCACACGTCCGATAAAATCGAAGTCACTGCCGAAGAAGTGAACGCAAACAAGCCACACAGTTGGTTCTACCAAAAGAATCAAGGCGGTGGATCGCTGCTCGACTATCTCGGCTATGGCGTAACGCTCGGCACCTGGTTCATCAACGGCCAGGTACCGATCGAAGTTACCACCACCGTCAATTCACCCCCGGGACTTGAAGTCGACGAGCACAGCGTAACCGTCGCCCGCTACGAAACGGGGCTCTCCAAGTTTGAAACCCGCTGGGGTACTTACACCGACCCCTGGACTCACCAGCCTCAACCACAATGTGGTTTTGTGATCGTCGGCACAGCCGGCACCATCAGCAGCTACGATTATCAACCGACCGTGCGAATCCAAACGGCCGAGTCTCCCGAAGGGCGAGACCTCCCGTGCGACGAGCTCCTACCTCCCCACCAAAACCCGGTCCAGTATCTGATCGACTGCCTAGAAAAGGGCCGGTCTCTCGAAGGCCCCCTCTCCCCCGCGATCAGCCGCATCGGTCAGCAAATCACCGAAGCAGCGGTCCAAAGCGCCCGTGAAAAACAAACCGTGACGTTGCCGAAGTAACGATCTCCGTTTGAAACAACACCCAAGCCCAGGGATTACAATCCCCGAGATTTCCTCAGGACTCTCTTCTTTCAGGCCCTTGTTTCCCCAAAAAAACAGCCTTGACGCCCGGCAGACTACTGTTATAGTTGTGTAGTCACTTGGCAAGGAAAGAAAAATACCTCCCATGATTCTTCGTATCGAAAAAGGCTCTGCCGTCCCGATCTCTCGCCAAATTGGCGGGCAGATCGCTACGCTCTGCGCCTCGGGCAAGCTGAAACCGGGCGAGCGTCTCCCCTCGGTACGCGAGCTGGCTCGGGAGCTTGCCGTCAATCAAAACACCATCCTGCGAGTCTACGAGCGGCTCACCAGCGGCGGCCTACTCAAAATGCGCCACGGCCAAGGCACCTTCGTTTCGCTGCAATCTCAAGACGGCAGCCTCGCAGCCCATCGCAATCGACTGCTTGAAGAACTGCGTCAAATCGCTCGCCAGGGCGTTGCCTTGGGACTCACCAGCGAACAACTCCACGAGCTACTCACCGAGGCACTCGATCAACTAAACAAAACTAACCCAGAACCAGAGGCCACCTCATGAGCGACCCGGTCATCGAAATCAAAGCCGTCTCGAAATCGTTTCGCCGCAACCACGTCTTACGCGAAATGTCGCTAGAAGTCGAACGCGGCCAAACCTTCGCCTTCTTAGGCCGCAACGGTGCCGGCAAGACGACCGCTATTCGGCTGCTCTTGGGATTGCTCGACCGCGACGAAGGAGAAATTCGCGTCCTGGGCCTCGATCCTACCGAACAACCTCTCGAACTTCGTGCCCGCGTTGGCTACTTGGCCGAAGATCAAACCATGTACGGCTGGATGCGGTGCGCAGAAATGCTAAGTTTCATCGCGCCCTTCTATCCCACCTGGGACCATGAACTCGCGCTGAAATACGCCCGCGAGTTCGAGGTGCCGCTGCAAACAAAAATAAAACATCTCTCGAAGGGCCAAAACGTGAGGCTCGGCCTGGTCCTCTCGCTCGCCCATCGCCCCGAGCTGGTGATTCTCGACGACCCGGCCCTGGGGCTCGACCCCATCATGCGCAAGCAGTTCAATCGCGACCTCATTACCCATCTGCAAGGCGAAGGCCGCACTGTCTTTTATAGCTCGCACCTCCTTTACGAAGTCGAGCCGGTGGCCGACCAAGTCGCGATTCTCGACCAAGGCCAAGTCGTCCGCCAATGCGATACCGAACACCTACGCAGCGACGTCAAGCAAATTATGCTTGGTCGCGATGCAGTATCGCTGGTCGACCAGGGGTCGATTCTCGATCAGCGTCCCGATGGCCCCGAGATGGCAATCATCGTCGAAGGAGCCGAAGCGATCCTCGATAAGCTCCAACGAGAAGGCACCGACCACCGCGTGGTCGACCTAAACCTCGACGAAATTTTCGAGGCCTACGTCGTAGGGCAGGGCGAAACAGAACCCGTTGCGTCAACAAACAGGTAGAAACACAAACGGCTAGAAACACAGAGGCACGGTGGAGACTAAGCTTATTCTTATGCTTTCCTCTCAGTGACCTCCGTGCCTCGGTGTTTCAAAAAATTCTTTGCCATCTAGCGAGACGAAACATGAATGACCTAACACAACCAATACGATCCATCTGGCTCAGCCTGTTTTGGAAAGAATGGCACGAGCACAAGTGGAAGCTGGTTTCGCTAACGGCCCTATGCACCCTAGGCTTGTGCCTCTTTGGCTTAAGCGGTCCTCACTCTCTTCAGCAGGGAGTTCATGCGATAGCACACTTCTACGCGATGCTCGCAGGAATCTTCCTAGGCATGAGCACCGCCGGTCGCGAAAGTAGCCGCAACACCCTGCCCTTCTTGCAATCGCTCCCCGTGCCGATGTGGCAACCAGCCGCGGCAAAGCTACTGGTCGTACTCTGCACCGCAACCCTCCCGATACTTGCCTTAACCTGCATCTACTGCGTTTGGCACACATTTTACAGCATCAGCGGAATTGATCTCTCTCAATCCAATTGGTATGGGCCAAACAACAAATTCTATAACTGGGGAATTTCCAACTGGCTTGTCGCGACGATTCTCAGTAGCATCCTCGTAGCCTCCAGCCTCATACTTTGGATCGCTGCGGCGGGCGCAAATCGTTCTGACGAAATCCGCGCCGGGGCGATTGGCTTCTTAATCGTTTGCTTAATATGGCTTCCCTTAGCATTCGGACTCAACATCGCCGATAAGTGGGATCTCCCCATGCTAAAATATTGGGTCGGCATCCTATTTGCCGCGGCACCGGGGGGCGTCGCATTTGTCGGGACCGGCTACGGGTCACAAGGGAGTACCGACTGGTGGCAAAACTTTCTGCCCTATCTTGAATCCGCAATCGTCGGACACGGCTGCGTACTTATCTGGTACTTGCGTCATTACGGCAAAGCAGGCCCAGGAACTTCCCGCACCGACGGCAAAACACTCGCCCTCGCTTCGAGCGGGTATCAATACTTGGCCCCACCCATGCGCAGCCAGCTCACCGCCATCGCCTGGAAACAAGTCCGAGAAACCGGCCCCTTGGCGTTACTCGCCATCGCCGGCGTCCTGCTGCTGACCACGATTTCTCATTTCACCAACGACTATCAAGTCTGCAGGCACAACCTAGGCGAAACCCTCGGCGGCATCACCGCGAGCGTCTGCTTTTTCGTCACCCTCGTAACCGGAATCGGCGTCTTCTTAGAAGATCTCAAACCGCAGGTCGACCAATTCTGGCGCTCACACCCCGTAGACTACCGGCTCTGGTTCGGGGTCAAGTTCGTAGTTGGGGCAACTATTCTGGCCGTGACTTTCGGGTCGTTGATGCTGCTCGCCCTTTTGCTTTCCGACCGAAGCCTGTTTGGCGGCGATCCGCATCCCGCTACTGCCGTTGGATTCACCGGCCTCGTTTTCTTGCTCATCTACACGCTCTCGATGGCAACCTACTGCATCCTCCGCCAACCCTTGTATGCGGCTGTCCTGACATTTGGACTGCTCTTCGCAGGGATCATCATTCCCCAGCTTATATGCCACCATTTCTTCGACACGACGTTGCCCTCGCAGGCAAAATTGCCCTTACTGCTGCTAAGCCAAGTCGCCGCCACGTTCGTGGCCTGGAAAGCCGTCAAAAACAACTGGCAAATGGGCGAGATCTAGCAGATCGCCTAAACGGGTAGCAGGTAGGATGGTTGGTTCTGTCGGCGATTGATGTGTTTTGCTTAAAGACTTTCAACCGACAGGTTCACCCATCGTGAGTAAAATTGCACGTGAAGAGGGGGCAAGCACACCATCCTTCCTTCCGATTAAATAACCAGCACGCAGGTGGCCAAAAATAACCTTCGCATTTGCCATCCCAAAATGCGATAATCCCCACGGGAAACCAGTTACTCACCAATCACAATCCAACACGTAAACGAGGAATGCCCCGGGTACCCGCTTCATCCCTCGCTTACGGGCTTGCTCATTTCCTATACTCCTCCGTTACTTCCACTCCGCCTCTCGCCCCTCTAAAAACGCAGTCGTGCCTTCTTGCGCGGCTTCTGTCGTGCAAGACATCGCACGCATGATTGCTCCCGTGCTCAGCTGCGATTCAAGCTGCTCACTCGCCATGTCGTTCAATAACCGCTTGGTGAGATGGATGGCTTCTGGGGCGCCGGTGGCGACCTGCTCGGCCAGTTCTGCCGCACGCGCCCAAACTAGGTCGCCTTTCACCAGTTCGTGAAATAGCCCCAACCGCTCTGCTTCAGGCGCATCAAGCACAGCCGAGGTGAGCAACATACGGGTCGCATGCGCCCGACCAAGGCGATGGCAAAGTAGCGGCGCAACCACGCCTGCCACGAGTCCGAATTGCGGGTCGGGCACTCCAATACTCGCTTCCTCTGCTCCAACCACAAGGTCGCAGGCAGCAACCAAACCTGCACCTTCGGAGAGCGCAGGTCCGTTGACCGCCGCAATAATTGGCTTCGGAGTTTCAAGCATGTGTAGAAGCAAATCGCGAAAGTTACTTGCGTCTTCGCCCCACTGCTTCTGAGCTGCCGGGGTGTCGATGCTCTGCAATTCTTTGAGGTCGACGCCCGAGCAAAAAGCGTCCCCCGCCCCGGTAAGAATAATCGCCCGGACACTTTTCTCCCGGTAAAGGTCGTCGAGCGCTTCGCCCAACTGTCCAATCATCGAACGCGTCAGTGCGTTTTGATTCTCGGGCCGATTTATGACAACTGTCCCGCTACACCCGATAGTTTTTACTTCGATTAAATCTTTTGGCATGGGTATTTTCGCAGTTCTATAGTTCTTGTTTATTGAATCTTTCGCGATTCCAACTATAGCGGATTTGTCGATTCTGCTAAGCGCAGAGTTTCCTTGGCTGCCGCGTTGGCTAAAATTGGACCGGTTGCATTTCGGCAACCTCGTTGGAGAGAGACGTGGCGAAGTCTCAACGTGTGGACTCGCTCTTTTCTGTTCTCTCTCGCGTCCGTAGGCAACGTAACTCGTTGATGTCAAACAGGTTGTGGTTGCAGATACGCAGCCGAACTCTCGCCCGGCACGGGCTCTGCAATAGGGCAGCCTCAGACTAATTACGCAGGCCCCGAGGAAGCAGCCATGCCACGCAAGAGCACTAAGACGAAAGCCGCAGCGGACAAAAGCCAAACCAACGGCCATGTTAGCAGTCGACAAAGCAACAAGCCTGCCGTCAATTCAGTCAATCGTGAGGAGACTCCCCAGGAAACCAGTACTGGGTCGAGCGAGAAACAAACTCGGAGCAGTGCCGCAGTTGACGATCCTGTGCGGATGTATCTGATGCAGATGGGCGAGATTCCCATGCTTACCCGTGATATGGAAGTCACTTCTGCCAAGCGGATCGAGTACACGCGTTCCAAATTCCGAAGAACGATGCTTTCCAACGACTTTGTCCTCCACGGAGCAGCCGAGTTGCTGCAAAAAGTAGCCGACGGCGAGTTGAGACTTGATCGTACCATCGAAATCTCAGTCACCAACATTGCCGAAAAGAAACGTACCCTGAAACGGATCGGGCCCAACCTAATCACGATTCGTCACCTGCTATCGCAGAATCGAACGGACTTTCGGATTGCGGTCAGTCGTCAAGCTTCTCAGGACGAGAAACAAGACGCTTGGCGGCGTTTGGTATGTCGTCGAAACAAGGCCGTGCGATTAGTCGAAGAACTCAAGCTCCGAATCCAAAAGCTGTTGCCGATCATGGAGCAGTTGCACGAGATCTCCGAACGGATGTCCAGTGTGAAGGAGCAACTCAAGCACCCCGAGCAGCTCTTGCACTCAGGCTTGCAAAATGAATTCGCCGAAGAGCTTCGATACTTGATGCGGATCACCCTCGAAACTCCTGCGACTCTCAAACGCGCAAAAGAGCGAGGTCTTCGCCGCAAAGCTGCCTACGATGCCGCCAAACGCGATCTTTCGGCCGCTAATCTCCGGTTGGTCGTTTCGATTGCAAAACGATATCGAAACCGAGGCATGAGCTTCTTAGATCTTATCCAAGAAGGCAACACAGGCCTCATGCGTGCGGTCGACAAGTTTGAACATGCCCGAGGCTATAAGTTCTCGACCTACGCAACCTGGTGGATTCGCCAAGCAATTACGCGAGCAATCGCAGACCAAAGCCGTACGATTCGGCTCCCTGTTCATATGATCGATACGATGAGCAAAATTCGAGCGGCAGCCGCCGACTTTACCCAGGAGTTTGGCCGGGAGCCAAATCCCGAGGAGATTGCCGAACGAGCCGGGCTTTCTATCGAGGATGCCAAATGCGTTCACAAAATGACTCGTCAGCCATTGTCTCTCGACCAACCGGTCGGCGATCACGACGAGAATCACTTCGGAGATTTTCTCGAAGAAAAATGCGTAGAAGACCCCTTGTACGACACTAACCTCGCAGCACTCAAGCAGCGTTTGGAAGAGGTTATGGAAGATCTCACCTACCGCGAGCGAGAGATCCTCCGACTTCGCTACGGCCTAGCAGACGGCTACACCTATACGCTGGAAGAAGTCGGAAAAATCTTTTCGGTCACTCGCGAACGTGTACGACAAATTGAGTCTAAAGCCGTCCGCAAGCTGCAATCGCCTTATCGATCGCGAGCTTTGACCGGTTTTCTTGATGGGCACGAGCCGGCTCCCGTCGAGGTGAATTGAAAAGCCAAATATCACACTAAGCCCAAGGAGTACAATCCCTGGGCTTGGTGTGCGAGTTTTAACGAAAGCATATTCTTGTATTTCTACGCTGCATTCCTATCACAAAAGCAGCGAACGAGGTCAACTGAAAACCCTGCCACACTCTATTTGGGAGTCTCACACTAAGTATAATTTGGGAGTGTACATCGAAATTACTGGGGTGTATCCTGGTGGTTGTTTAGAACCATTGCCTCGGGAGATACTAGAAATGAAACCTCACCTCACCCCTCGACAAGCCGAAATCGTTCGCCTCGTCAGCCTCGGCTGCACGAACGACGAAGCCGCCGACATCCTCAAGATTTCCCCCTCCACCGTGGATAATCATAAGACGCGAGCCATGGAAGCCTTTGGCACCAACAAAGCGATCCTCATGACTCGCTTGGCACTCAAGTATCGTATTACTTCGCAAAACGATAAGTTGACCACCCGCGAGAAACGACTTAGCGGTCGCAAGGGCGACGGCTGGAACTAGTATTGCGTCGCAGCTTAATTTTCGGGTTCATGGAATCAACCGTGGCTAGCGCCAAAACGGATAATCCCAAAATTGAGCTGCGATGGCCACAGTGCTTTGACAATTCTTAGCTGTGACAAAGCACTAGTGCTTTGGTGCGTATTAACCCAGAGATTGCACCCTTGCAGCATCGTCAGAATTTCAAAAAAACTTCTAGCGATCAGAAAAACACTCGATCTCAAGCCGCATCAGTTCCTCGGCAACCGCAGCAGCCGACTCAGGACGGCGCAAGGGCTCTTTCGCTAAAAGACGATGTACCAGCGAGGCCACCGGTTTCGGCAAACCGGCCACGCTATGACGAACACAGTCTGGCGTCATCTCTCGGTGCAGTCGCACCAATTCGTCTGGGGCATCTGCCTCAAACGGCAGTCGACCAGCGATCATTTCGTAGAGTGTCACGCCGACACTGTACAGATCGCAAGCGATGCTCGACGAGAGACTCGAAGTCACCACTTCTGGCGCCACATAACTGAGAGTGCCCACCACGGGACGTGTCGACCAATGGCGTGCTTCCGACGGCGAGTGAGCAAACCCAAAGTCGATCAGCGTCGCATGTCCCTCGGGCGAGACAAAAATATTGCCTGGCTTTACATCGGCGTGAATCATCCCCGCCGACTCATGAAGGGCCGCCAGTGCCTCGACCACCTGCCGCACAATCCAAAGCGTCACCGGCAAGGGCAACGGGTTGCCTTGCTCAAGAATATCAGCCAGCGAGCTGCCGTTTAGCTTAGGCGAAACCAAGTAGTACGGCGCTTGCTGCACATTCGCAGACAGTACCGGCATAAGGTGGGGATGCGAAACTTGCTTGCCGATCCAAGCAGCCCGACGCTGCATCTCGATTGCCTGCGGGTCGCGCCACCACTCTTTCCGTAGCACCTTCACCACATAAGAAGCAGGCTGGTTGGCTTCGGTGCTCAAGGGTCTCGCCAAATAAACCCGTGCTAGCTCGCTTTCGCTAAGCATCCGTACCAGTTGCCAAGGGCCAATGCGACCTACGGCTTTGTGATGTTCTACCGGGGCTGCCGCGGCAAAATTCGCGCGTATCGGTGTTACTTGCTCTACGGTTGCCATGCTTGAGTTGGATCACGGGGTCGAAAAATCTGGCGAAGGTGCCAAGCGGGGTGTTTGGCTACCAGTTCAATCGGCCACTTGGGCCGCTTGCCTTACGCTCAACGCAGCGATTCAACGAACCACCAACAATTGATTGGTAACTTAGAGAAACCACGGCGGCTTTGCAGCCAAAAATCAGCTTCCCACGTACTTTGCCAGCACCGTACGTGCCACCGACGGATCATCTGTTCCGCCGACCAAAGTTCGCCCGTCCGTAAAGATCGTTATCAAATAGCCCTCTACTGCTAGGCGAATAAGAAATGGATTGGCGGTCACTTTCCCAACCCGACGCAACTTCTCGGCAAGCGATGCTAGCTCGATCGGCTCGGAAGAACTCGGCGAAATCTGAACCGAATTGCGCCCACACAGCCGCGTAGCCGTCGAGCCACGCTTGCCTTCAAGCCAAGGGAAATTCCGCATGCCGCAAGTAGGGCAACTATCCGATCGCCCACTCGCCATGCCAATCGAGCGAATTTGGTTGTTCCACAAATCAACAATCGTCATCGCGGGGTTCAGCTGATCCCGATTCCCGCTCAACAGTTTAATTGCCTCAATTGCCTGGAGCGAAGCAATGATATTTACGATCGGTCCCAAGACACCAGCCGTTTCACAAGTCGGCAGCGCAGCAGCTGGCGGTGGCTCGGGCATGAGGCACGACAAGCAAGGCGTTTCGCCAGGAACAATCGCTAGCGTTTGTCCTTCTGCTCCCACACAACCGCCAAACACCCAAGGCTTGCTCGTCGCAACGGCATAGTCGTTCACCAGATAACGAGTTTCAAAATTATCGGTCCCGTCCACGACAAGCTGCACATCTTCAGCCAACCGCCGAATATTCTCGGCGTTGATATCCGTAACCACTGGCTCGATTGCAATGCTGCTGTTCACTCGCGTCAATCGATTTGCCGCCGCAACGGCCTTGGGGAGCTGCTCGGCCGCATCCTTTTCGTCGAACAGCACCTGACGATGCAGATTGTCGATCTCCACAAAATCGCGATCAACAATCCGCACAAAGCCTACGCCCGCTCGCACCAAAGTATCGGCCACCACCGAACCAAGCGCCCCGCAACCACAAATCAGCACCCGGCTTTCGAGCAAGCGGCGCTGGCCTGACTCGCCAAGTGGCGTATAACGGACCTGGCGTAGGTAACGGTCGAGTTGGGGGTCGTTGAGACTCATCGCGAGACAAAATATCCGGCAAGGTTGAATTCAGGGGCAAGGCGAGCTTGAAGTCGATCGCAAGCCGATCGTCCTTCCTGACAATCAGCGTACGTTTCTTCGCAACGAATCGCAATCGCAGGCTTGCCAGAATCGGCCAGCCAGGCGGGCGGGGTTTTCTCTGGCGAGAGTTCCACCGCAAACAAATCACAGCCGGCAAGGGCCGTTTTTGGCTTCTCCGAATCAGGCGGCACAGCCACAGCCGTCAAAAAAGGCGATCTCAATTTGCCTAGAGAACTGAGCTGCTCAGTCGTAAGCAGCACCATCATGACCGCCGGGTGCCAACTTAAGCACTGAAGGGCATCCTCGACAGGCCCAGTGAGCGGGCGCAGATCAACCAACAGCGAAACCCCATCTCGGCTTGCCGCTTCGCAAAAATCATCGCTTGGCACTTTCACAAACAACGCCGTCTCTGCTAGGCGAGCCTCCTTCAACGTCTCAGCTGAATGCGACTCGACCTCACAACCTCGCAAGACCGTACGGCGTCGCTCAAGAAAAAAAGCCTCGCCTTCAGTCGCCCAGCGGCGCAACCCGACCAGTCGTTTTTCGCGTTGCGTCGTGCCGTTTTCGAGCGTGAGGGTCACTTCGAGTTCATATTGAAACGGAAGCGTCGGCGTCCAGTAACATGGTTCGAGCAATAGAGATTCTGCCGAACACGTACCCTCGTTCCATCGCACAGCGCATTCCGCGGGCAAAGTGTGCGAGAAATCACAAACGGGCCCATGAAGGCTGCCTTCAACTTTTGTAACTTCCGACTCGCTACGACCGCGCAGGTAAACCCGAGCCTCTGATTCAGTCGCCTTTTCAAGAAATAAAGAAATAAGTTCGTGCATAATGTATTAGAGCCGTTTTAGAAAATTCGAAACAAGCCCAAGGATTGCAATCATTGAGAGTTGAACCGAGATTTACTCTGCTGGAATAAGGAAGTCGTTCTAAATCTCCTCCGCGTCTGCAGCACGCTGAAACTCGACTGCCAAAAAATTTCCGGTAAGCGAGTCTGGATGCTTCGCAACCTCCTCGGGTGTCCCCTGGGCAACCAAGCTTCCTCCCTCGTCCGCAGCCCCCGGCCCCAAGTCGACGATGAAATCAGCAGCTTGCATCATCAGCGAATGATGTTCGACCACGACCAACGAGTGGCCCATTGCGATCAGCGAATCAAAACAATCCAATAGCTGCAAAACATCCGAAAAATGCAGCCCCGTCGTTGGTTCATCCAGCACGAACAAGGTTCGCCCCCGGCGAGCAGCAGCCACATAGGTTGCCATTTTCAGCCGCTGGGCTTCGCCTCCCGAGAGCGTGTTCGCCGGTTGACCAAGACGCAAGTAGTCGAGCCCCACGTCCATCAAACACTTCAGCTTTGTGAGAATCTTACGATGCCCGCGAAAAAACGTAAACGCTTCGCGGACCGAAAGGTCAAGCACCTCGGCAATGTTCAGTCCTCGGTGTTTTACTTCAAGCACTTCACGCCGGTAGCGTTGTCCTTGGCATTCGCTACACCGCATATAAACGTCGGCCATCATCTTCATGTCGATCTGTGTGAAACCGTCCCCGCCACACGCTTCGCAGCGACCGCCATCGACGTTGAAACTGAAGTGGCTTGCCTTAAACCCTCGCGACTGCGCCTCGGTTGTCTCGGCAAACAACGTACGGATCGGATCAAAGGCCTTAATATACGTTACCGGGTTCGAGCGAGGAGTACGGCCAATCGGCGTCTGGTCGATCATCACGGCATCTTCAATTTGATTGACGCCAATTAAATCGGAATAAGGCTCTGGCTTGCCGGCATCGATTCCTAGTTGCTGAGCCGCCGCGGGAAACAACGTATGCTGAACCAGCGTGCTCTTGCCCGCTCCGCTCACGCCAGTCACGACGCATAAAACCCCCAACGGAAACTCGGCTGTCAATTCGCGCAGATTGTTGCCCGTTGCTCCCACCAGCCGCAACCAACCTTGGTCGGTCTTGCGCCGAGAATCAGGCTGTGCAAACCGGCGCCGTCCCATGATCCAGTCGCCCGTGCTGCTGTCCGACGACTCCAGCATTTCCTCGGGCGTGCCTTCAAACACAATTCGTCCACCAAATTCGCCAGCCCCTGGTCCGAGCTCAACCACATGGTCAGCAGCACGAATCAGCGCCGGATCGTGCTCGACCACGGCAACCGTGTTGCCCCGATCGCGTAGGCTATGAATCGTCTCGACCAGCCGAGGCATATCTGCCGGGTGAAGGCCAACACAAGGCTCATCCAAGACATACAACATGCCCACCAAATTCGATCCCAAAGCCGAAGTCAACGCGACACGCTGCGCCTCGCCGCCGCTCAAGGTCCGAAGAGATCTTTCCAAAGCCAAATGTCCAACGCCGACCCGTTCGAGGTATTTTAGCCGCGATACCACTTGTTCCAAAAGCAAACGCCCAACTTGACGTTGCCAATCGCTGAGCTTCGCCGTTCCAAACCATTCGAGGGCATCTTGAATTTTTAGCGCCGCAACACCGGCAATGCTGAGCCCCGCAATTTGAACCGCCAAGGCGTCGGGTTTGAGCCGAGCCCCCTGGCAATCGCTGCAAGGGTAGTAGCTACGCCAGCGGCTAAGAAACACCCGCAGGTGCATCTTGTACTTCCGACGTTCTAGCCAACCGAAAAATCCGTCCAAGCCGCCAAAGTTACGTTCCGGAACACCTTCGCGAATCAGCCGCAAGTGCTCTGGCTCAAGTTCGCGATATGGCACGTCGACCGGCAACTGGTGGTCGCCAGCCAAAGCCAACAGCTCTTCAAGCTCGTGAGCATAGGCAGGCGTGTTCCACGGGGCAATCGCCCCTTCGCGTAACGATTTATCGGAGTTTGGAACGACCAGATCCATGTCGACACGAATGACGTTTCCAAACCCTTCGCAGCTCGGGCATGCCCCCAAGGGGTTATTGAAATTCAGGAGCTGCGGTTCAGGCGTGGGGTAGTCGAGATCGCAAGCTTCACAGCGAAAAAATTGACTAAACCGCTGCCGACGCCACAATCGCCCGCCTAGTTCTACCGTCCTGTTTCTCAGAACATCCAAGTTTTGAGAGGAATTATTTCCCTCTCTCTCGCGACCATCACTTTCTATCCAAACCACCGAAGCCCCGCGCCCCGCTTCAAGCGCCACCTCAAGCGAATCTCGCAGTCGAGCAAGCGAATCGCTCGAAATAACCAAGCGATCAAGCACTACATCAATCTCTTCCAACCCAACAAGCTCGCCCTGCGCGCTGGACGAAAGTTCAAGCAGTTGGTCGTTTTTCACACACCGACGGTAACCGAGGGCAATCAAATCGGCCAGCCAAATCTCGTCGGTTCGGTCTTGTCCACGTCGAGCTGGAAAACCAATCATCAGACGAGAACCCTCGGCAAGTTGCGATAATTCCTCGGCCGCAGACTCCGCCGTATCGCGGCCCACAATCTCATGGCAACCATGGCAAACCACTTCTCCGATACGGGCAAACAGAAGCTGCAAATGTTCGTTGATCTGAGTCGTGCTACCCACGGTCGCCCGGCTCGATCGACTGATGTTTTTTCGCGTCACCGCAATCGAAGGAGGGATGCCTTCGATGCTAGTCGCCTCGGGCTTGTCGAGCTGCTGCAAGAACTGGCGAGTGTAAGTCGAAAAGCTCTCGATATAGCGCCGCTGTCCTTCGGCATAGAGGGTATCGAGAGCCAAGCTCGTCTTCCCGCTGCCACTCACGCCACAAAAAGCAATCAACTGCCGATGAGGCAAGTCGACATCCACCTGCTGGAGGTTGTTGACTGCCACTCCGCGGAGACGAATCATCGAGATGGCCGGCGGTTCTAACGAAGCTGACACAGGTGGTTGAATCTCAGTAGGGGCTCGCAGACAGAAGGCAAACCGGCCATCCTACCGCAACCAGCCCCCATTGTGCCAGATGCCCAAAAAAGGGCCGGACGATTTCCCAAGTCGATATTTTGATCCCAAGTCGATATTTTGAACCGCCAAGTTCGCCAAGAAAAAAAGAAAGCACGAGTGCTTTGACAACTCTTAGAATTGGAGTGCTGGCTGACAGAAGTTCTTATCCAGTAGGTTGTTCTGACGGCCAGCACCCCAATTTTTAGCTAAGACAAAGCACTAGGAAGCCCCGGGCGGGGGTTCCGCTTTCAGCACGGTTTACCCCTAACATGCCAGTACGGTGACCAGAATACGTAAAACTTGTTTTGGCCTACAAATTCGACTAATTCAACCGGATGCTAGCAGCCTCATATTCGGTGCTGTCTTGTCTAGGCCTTTGGTCCAAATTGAGTTAGAATCTCGACCGAGGAAGGATTCTCCGGTGAGCTAGGAAATGTATGTGAGTCGTGTCGCGGCTTGGCTGGCCAAAGCACCTCTAGGAAAGGATTCAAAAATGGAATCAGCCGCACTCTTCTTGTTGGCTTCTGGTATCGGCGTCATGTTCGGTTGGCAACCGATGCCTGATGGCAGCCCTCGGTACGAATATGTCGTGCAGCTCGATCCAGAGCTCGTGGCTTCGCTCGAAGAGGGCCAATCGGTGCCGATCACGAGTGACATCCCCGAGGAAGCTCAACCCATCGGACGAATTCGCATTGTCGTAGGACGCGGCGCATTGCCGCGCACCCCGCTCAGCGCGAGCTTCGAGCCATCTGAATTGCTCGAAAAGACTAAGTTGCTCGAAAGAAAAGGCCGCGAAGGTTTGATCGAGACTCAACATCGGGTTCCTCCTGTTCAACCAACCCATTCGGAAAGATACAGCAACACCTCTTCGCAAGCGATTTTGCCTCCCAACTCGACACCTCCAAACAGCAACCAACGGTTTGCCCAATCTCTGCAAAACGCAGCCCAACCCGCAGGGAACGGCTCCGCAATTTTGCCACCTCAAAACCTCCAAGGCCTCGCCGGCTCGGTTCAAAACACGACTCAGCAGTTGGGAAATCAGATCCGTAACGTCGGAGAATCGGTTCGCACTGATGCTCAGCAAATGTTTGGCCAGGCTGGTAACAATGCGGTTGGCAACGCGGTTTCTGGGGTCGTCGGTCAGATGGGAAAAACCGTTGATCAACTGCAACTAGGTTTTCAGCAAAGCGTTCAGCCTCTTGGCCAAGCTGCTCAGCGGACAGGGCAACAAATACGGAGCACCGTCGAGGGGCTTGGGCAAAGGACGCGAGAGACGCTCGATCAATTTGGCCGTCCTCTACGTGGCGGGGCCTTGCTCGGCACGGGACAAAACAATTCGCAAACGATTCTCCCTCCCAACTCGACACCTCCCCAACAAAACTTTGCGACAGGACATGGCCCCCCGCATGAGACTCGGACTAATCCGCCAGCCGGTCTTCAACGAGACAACTGGCAAGCGCCGGCTGGGCAGCATTCTCTTCCGATCATTCCGCTGAATGCTTCTCAACCTGCTTTGGGCCAAGCCACGAATAATAACTCAAATGGGTTTAGCGCCCCTTCGCTTCCGCGTAACGAAAGCCGTGGCCAAGCTTCCCAACCGATTCAGCCGCCTGCGGGGCAAGCTCGTTGGCCGAACCGTACGCCGAACGACTCTTACGACATGGCAAACCACTCGACCAATCCCTCGACCGGTCGTGCGGCCCGAAACACCAGCTCGAATGGAAATAACTTCAAAAACGATTGGCTCAACAGCCCAAATTTCCCGACTAAAAACTCCCCTCCTTCGTCTCAAATAGCCGGCGAAGGCCGACCGGCATCCGACCGGCCTGCTCACACCTCCTCTGCCCCAGGCATTAGCCGAGACATGCTGGAGAGACCTGCCGATGCGGCTTTGCAGACGGTTGGCATTCAACCTACCTACCCCGTTTCGGAGCCCACTCCTCCTCAAACTTCTGGCCAACAACCCCGAGCCAGCGACTTTGGCTGGGATAACATCAGCCAAAGATCTGCCGCCCCGGCAAATGCGACGAACGAGGGAGCCCCGAGGGCCGCTTTCCCGTTAATTCTGTCCTGGGTACTGCTGACCGGCTCAGGGGCTGGAAACATTTATCTGATCTGGAGTTTCTGGGATGTCCGCAGTAAATATCGAGGGCTCGTTCATAACGCCCGCGGTAGTAGCAGCGGTCGATATTAGCAAGTGTCACCCTGGACGTGCGTCCCCAAGAGGCCCAGCCTTGCCGAGCAGACTCCCAATTAGTTGGAAGACCACTCTACACGCAAAATTCCTCCAGGTTGCTGTAGCCCATCGCAGCTAAATGAGGGGCCATGGTATCGAGAATTTTCTCCGACCGGTTGCGCTGCTGTTCGCCCATAGGCTGGCGGCTGTTGCCAATTTTGAATCCCCGCTGCGATATCGCTGCTCGAACACCCATGGGAAACTCGAACGGGTTGATGATTGTTTCAAAGAGGCCAATGAGGTCGAACTGCATTTGCTGGGCCGTGGGGATATCTCCAGCACGAGTGGCTTCGTACATTCGCCGGAAGTAGTCGGGCACAAGACCGCTGAGCGCATTGGTGCCGCCATCGCAGCCCATTAGCAGCATGGGGACGAGAGCCGCTTCCCAACCGTTGAGGAATACAAAGTCGGGACGGTTCGGCCGCACGGCACGAATCATGTTCATCATCGAAGTGATATCGCCCGAGGAATCTTTGATGCCGATAACACGGTCAAGTTCAGAGAGACGCTGGATAGTTGGGACATCGATCGGGCTGGCAAACATCGGAATATTGTACAGCGTGATGTCGATCGGAGAGTTGATCGCGATTTCCTTGAAATTCTCGTAAACCGACTCCGACCCCAAGCTGTAATAAAAAGGCGACACGATCGCGACCGCGGTTGCGCCATATTCGCAATAAGTTTCGCAAGCCGCGAGTGTCTCGCGGATGTTCGCTTCGGCAGCACCAGCTAACACGGGAACTCGCCCGTCGGCTTGCTCGATCGTAATTTTGGCAATGCGTAGACGCTCATCCGCGGTGAAGCGAGTGAACTCGCCTGAGGAACCGTTGGGGTAGAGGCCATAGATTCCGTTATCGATAAGCCAGTCGATATATCGACGTAGTTCGCCTTCGTTGATCTCACCTTGATCGTCGAGGAGAACGACGGTGGGTGTGAAAATGCCTTCGATTTTTGTCACAGCTACAGGGCTCCATGTTGGATTTTTTGGAAATTGAAAGAAAAAAAGAGGCCCCGAATATCAGCCTTCGTTTTCTAGCGGGCGAAATCGCCTTGGCCCAGTTGCCGGGCTTGTATTCGCTTGCTGGCCTCCTGAAGGAAAGCATAACAGTTACGCCGCTGCCTGCCATGGCGGTCGTCGGCAGGGATGGGCTGCTGGCAAGACGAGATCCGCTTCTGCTGGGGACGGTAAAATTTGGGCCGAGGCGGCGAGCAGGGTAGGGCCCATGCTCTTTCTCTCCTTGCTTTTCGAGGGAAGAGAAAGCTAGAATGGCCGGCTAAGCCGCGATCGCTGCCGAAGAAACAACTTAGCGATTTTCATGTCGCTGGGGTTCCCCCTTTTTTTCACAATACTTCCATTAGGCAAGAAGGACAATCCTCATGTCGACTGCTCTCGATCAACAACAGCTGTTACCAGAAGTCACAGAGTTTCTCGCAGGCGGACCACTCAAGGCAAGGATCGGCGGTAAAGAAGTAGCCTCGTCGGGCGGGGCGACGTTTGAAACTTACGATCCCGGTTCAGGCAAAAAATTGGCAGATATTTGCGACCTGCAAGCCGAAGAGGTTGACCGTGCCGTAGAAGCAGGAGCCCAGGCTTTCCGCGAGACCAATTGGGCCAAGATGCCGGCCAACGAGCGAAGTGCGCTCCTACATCGTTTCGCCGAGGAAATCCAGAATCGTATTGAAATCTTTGCTCAAATCGAATCGCTCGATGCGGGGAAAATTTACGGTCAGGCCGTGGGCGATGTCCAGAATCTTATCGACACGCTGCGATACTTCGCCGACCTTGCCCAAAACGTTCAGTACCGAACAACCTTGGCTGTCCAGGGACACGAAGCTTGGCAGGTGCGCCACCCTTGGGGCGTCTGCGGGTTTATCTTCCCTTGGAACTTCCCGCTGCTGTTGATCGGTTGGGGTATTTCTCCTGCTCTTGCTGCGGGCAATACGGTGGTCATCAAACCGGCCGAAGACACCACACTTTCGGCCCTCTATTTGGCCAAGGTTGCCAAGGAAGCTGGTATTCCCGATGGCGTGATCAACGTCGTGACTGGCGTCGGTCCAACGGCTGGCGCGGCGTTAGCCAATAACCCGCAGCTTCAGCGGATGTCGTTCACTGGCTCGCCGGAAGTCGGACGCCTGGTTGCAGAATCGTGTGCTCGAAATCTGGTGCCCGTCAAACTCGAACTAGGCGGCAAAGGTGCGGCAGTCGTTTGCGACGATGTCAACATTGCCGAGACGGCAGAGAAACTTGTAGGCGCCATCACATTCAACGCAGGACAGGTCTGCTGCGATGCGACCCGTTGGATCGTGCATAGCAAAATCTACGACCAATTTGTCGACGAATGCGTAGCCCGCATGAAAAACGTTGTTGTCGGCTACCAACTAAGCGGGCAAGCGCAAATGGGCCCTGTGGTTAGCGAGAAACAACGCCTCAGGATCCTCGATTATTTGAAAAGAGGCCAAGCAGAGGGAGCCGAGTTGGTGTTGGAAGGCGGATTGGCCGAGGTGGCTGGCAGAGAGGGCCACTATTTGAAGCCTGCACTCTTAGCGGGTTCGCTCTATAATGTGGCCGCTCGTGAAGAGATTTTCGGCCCAGTTGCCTACCTCTCGACTTTCGACAACGACGACCAAGCCATCCAAATGGCGAACAACACCGACTACGGTTTGGCCAACAGCGTTTGGTCAACCGACTTAGACCGTGCCTCGCGAGTTGCCGAAGTGCTCTGTGCGGGCAACGCTTGGATCAACGCCCATAACGTATTTCCACACGGCGTCCCTTACGGCGGTGTCCACAAGAGCGGCATGGGCGGCGGCGTGCTTTCGGCTGATACACTGAGGGACTATTGGCGAACCATGTCGGTCGTACGACCTCTTTAGAATCTCTTACGATCAACCAGGAGGACCGACTCGATTCTGGCCTCCCGGTTTTTTATGCGCGATGAGTTTGAAAGGAAAAACGGGGACAAAAGGTAAACGAAAAAGGTCCAGAAAATTGAAAACTGAGCCTACCCGTTTCCTGTCCCGCTCGTTTTACGGACGTAGCTCGCTCAGCCTCATGCGATGCTGAAGCACGACGCCTCCAGTGATGTTACGGACTTGGCAGCGCAGGATTGGATCGTCTGCGGTCCAGTCGATGGTGATCATGCCGAAATTCTCGGCGTAGTACATACTCCCCAACCGATGTTTATTGGGTTCGGAAAGCCATTTTGCTGGTTCGTTGAGGCTGCTCGAAGTAACTTCTAAAAGCGAGTAACCAACGTCCGGGTTGTAGACCGATATTTCTGCCGAATGACGATCGCCGCTAATGAAGACCACGCCGCTGGCTTTCGCATCGCGGATGACCTCGAACAACCGCTGACGTTCCAGCGGCATGTTGCCCCACTTCTCCCAATGATGCCCATCCGCGACGATCTGAGTGCCGGAAGCAATGATCCGCACATCGGCCGGTTCTCGGAGCTTCTTAGCGAGCCAATCCCATTGAGCATCGCCGAGCATCGTCGCCTGCGGGTCGAGGTTGCGGCCATAGGGGCCGCGATCTCCTTCACCTGGTTCGGGACGCCAGTCTCGCGTGACGAGCGCACTTCGGAAATACCGCACATCAAGCAACAGCACCTGCACCCGTTGCCCCTTGGGGCCAAACGCATACGACCCGTAGACACCGGGCCGCGACCGTCGCGGAGAGTCGGTCGGTACATCAAAAAAGTCGAGCATCGCCTGTTGCGACTGGGCTTTGATCGGGTATTCCTCACCCGCGTTATCCCGCCCGTAGTCGTGGTCGTCCCAAGTGGCAAGGATAGGACAGGTTGCCTTCAACTTTTGGTAGCCAGCATTGTTCCCCAATTGCTGCCACTTCGCCTTCAAAACTTCAATGTCGTCCGAGTCGCCGTAGATGTTGTCGCCGAGGAAGAGAAAAACCTCTGGCGAAGTTTCGACGATTGCGTCCCAGATTGGCTGAGGTTTATCCTGTTTACAGCAGGAACCAAATGCGATGCGAGTAAGCGGTGCCTCGTCGGCAGCCAAGCTACCAGAAAGAATTGACATCGCAAAAAAAGTGGTGGAGATGGCGAAAACGAGTTGACGGCGCATGGTGGTAGTTGTTCCAGTCTTTCTATTTGGGTTTCCAGGGGAGTGTGCAACTATTCTAGCCATCGCAGGTGTCCCAGACAAATTGTTGCCTAAACCACCCTCACATAGTCGGGTTTCACTCCGTGAAACCAAATTCGATTCACAGAGTGAATCGCGACATTGTTTGATGACTCCCCCCCCCCCAAAAAAAAACTCGTCGTACCCGCCGTACCGTCGTGGTTCCTCTCTTCATCTATTCCGAACCCGGCCAAAAACAACCGTCGCATTCTCATTCCCAAAATGCGATAATCCCGGTGACAACAATTCCTGAAAAGACCAACGACAAAAAGTTTTAACGCAAAGTCCGCAGAGGGCCGCAGAGAAATTTCCCAACACCAACTCTGCGGCCCTCAGCGACTCTGCGTTTCAAACCGAACACCCAAATAATATTGTCCCAACGGAAGGCACCAAAAGTCCTAAATCGGGCCCATTTTGTCCCCGTCACCATGCAGCAAACCCTACAATTCTCGAACCCATCAAAAACCCCAAGGGACAAAACCACCGAATTAAGTCCCAAAACATGGGACCCCTACCATGGGACAAAACCCCAACAGAGGGGGTGCAGGGGAGAGAGGTAGAAGCAAAAAATCAACGGACACCACAAGAAACCAGCGTCTAAACGCACAACCGAACATCCATTCCATTCCCTTACTCCTAAGACGGCCAGCACGCTACAATGAGGGGTTGGAATAGAAATTGACCTCACGCACCAACCGCCCTGCCCTACCTGAGGGAACTTGGGCTAGAGAATAAAAATTAGCAAGGAAGGTAAATCGCAACCATGTTTCGACTGTTCTGTTGGTTCATGCTCTTGGCACTCAGCTCTGTTTCCACTCTTGTCGCAGACGAGGGCAAGCTGCACATTGCTACGGGAGACTGGCCTTGGTGGCGAGGGCCAACTCGGAATGGCGTGGCTGAGGCGAATCAATCGCCGCCGAGGGAGTGGAACGAAGAGAAAAACGTCCTTTGGAAAGTGCCTGTCCTGGGACGGGGTCATGCTTCGCCGACCGTGGTAGGCGATCGAGTTTTTCTTGCCGTGGCCGATGAGAATCGCGAAGTTCAGGCGGTCACCTGTTACGACCGACAAACGGGCCAAGAGCTTTGGCTGACCGTCGTCCATGAAGGGGGATTTGAGTTTGCCGACAAGCAGCCCAACAAAAAGGGATCGAGGGCTTCTTCAACCGTTGCCTGCGATGGCGAGCAGCTGTTCGTCAACTTTTTGAATCACGGGGCTGTATGGACAACCGCTTTGAGCTTGGAGGGCAAGCAACTTTGGCAGACGAAAATTTGCGAATACCAGTTGCATCAGGGCTACGGATCGTCGCCAGCCGTTTATGGCCCGTTGGTGATCGCGGTGGCCGACAATATGGCGGGAGGGTCGCTGGTTGCAATGCAACGGACGACTGGCAAAGTAGTTTGGCGGGAAGAGCGGCCCAAGCTGCCCAACTATCCTTCGCCAATCGTGCTCTCGATCGCAGGGCAAGATCAGCTGGTGCTCACAGGTTGCGATTTGGTTGCTTCCTACGAGCCGTTGACGGGCAAAAAGCTTTGGGAGGTCTCTGGGGCGACAACCGAATGTGTCACATCGACGGTGACGGATGGAAAACTCGTGATCACCAGCGGTGGCTATCCCGAAAATCATATCTCGGCGATGCGAGCCGACGGGTCGGGCGAGATCGTTTGGAAAAACAACACACGCATTTACGTGCCTTCGATGTTAGTTCGCGAAGAACATCTCTACGCGGTAACCGACGCGGGCGTGGCGATCTGTTATGAAATGTCGACCGGCAAGTCGACTTGGAAACATCGGCTGGGGACAACTTTTACGTCTTCGCCGGTGTTGGTTGGCAAAATGATTTATGTGACCAGTGACGAAGGGAAGACATTTATTTACAAGGCGACGCCTGAGAGGTTTGAGCTAATTGGAGAGAATGAGCTGGTTGGAGAAGTGTTTGCAACGCCGGCGATTTGCGGAAGTCAGATTTACATGCGTTTGGCCAAAGACGTCGAGGGGCGTCGGCAGGAGATGCTTTACTGTATTGGGAAGCAGGGAGACCGACCACGTGGCGAGCCGGCTCTAGAAGATCATGCCAACGATTAGAGTGGCGGCGATTGCCGTACCGGCGAGTGTTTTGGCTCCGGTTCCTAGAATGCGGCCCCAAAAGGCGGCGTGGCCTACGCGCAGCGATTGGCCCGGGGCCTCGCCAAGAGAGTGTTCGGCTGCGGCGGCGCCGATGAGGGCGCCGAGCGCTCCGCCGAGCAGGGCGGCAATCGGAGGGCCGAGAAGGGGGATAGGAAGACCGAGCATGACGCCGACGACCGCCCCCCCCATGGATCCGAAAAGCGAGAAAATTGCGGCTCGACGGCTTCCGCCAGCTCGCCGAGCCCCCCAGACACTGGTGGCCAATTCGGCCAGTTCGCCCACAGCAGCCAGGGCGGCGAGAAAAAGGACGGCAGGCCAACCAATCTGGAGGATACCGCTGTTGGGGCCGATCCAGGCATAAATCGCGGCCGCGCATACCATGAGCCAATTGCCGGGCATTCCTATCAAGGTGAGCGTCCAGCCGGTAGCAGCCGAGGCGAGGAGCGAGACGACAGAAAAAATAGTGAAAATTTGGTGCATCCTACTATTTCGTGCAGAAAGGGGCGATCTTGGGCATTGCTCGTGTCGGAAGAGCCGTAAAGTTATTGAAACGCGGGAAAAGTGCCCCGTTTTTTTCCGGTGGGGTTCGGCTACAATAGCACGTTTGTGTTTTACCGGATGCTGAAGACTGGGACCAAGGAGATTCGAGTGCCTGGAACATGTGTTATTGGATTGCAGTGGGGCGACGAAGCCAAGGGGAAAATTGTCGATCTGCTAACGCAGCAGCACGACGTGGTGGTGCGCTATCAAGGTGGCGCGAACGCAGGCCACACGGTTGTCGTGGGAGACGACGTTTATAAGCTCTCGCTGCTGCCCAGCGGAGTGCTTACGGCTGGGGTGACGTGCGTGATTGCTGGCGGGGTGGTTTTTAATCCGGTCAAGGCAATCGCCGAGATGGATGAACTTGCTTCGCGGAATGTTGACGATAGCGATAATTTGCTACTGAGCGATCGGGTGCATGTGATTTTCCCCTGGCATTTTGCCGAGGACAAGGCTCTCGATCAAAACACTTCGGATGGCGAAAATATCGGCACGACACAGCGAGGCATCGGACCCTGCTATCGCGACAAAGTCGGTCGTGCGTACGCGATTCGTTTGGGCGATCTTTATCGAGATACGTTCCGCGATCAGGTACGACATAACGTCAAGGCGAAGAACGCGGTATTAGCTTCGATGTATCCGGACGGTGGATTTGAGCTGCTCGAGGCCGAAACCATTTGCGATGAGTATCTCGAATACGCCAAACGATTGAAGCCGTATGTTGCCGACACAACCGAGTACTTACTTTCGGCTGCTGAGGCGGGCAAGCGGATTTTGTTTGAAGGGGCTCAAGGGGCCCTGCTTGATGTCGACCATGGGACTTACCCGTTTGTGACGAGCAGCAATAGCTCGGGCGTGGGCGTGAGCAATGGTTCGGGCGTGCCGGCGCGTTACATCAACAAGGTGATTGGAATCGTCAAAGCGTATACGACTCGTGTGGGTGGCGGACCATTCCCGGCTGAGCAGGATAACGAAATTGGACAACTGATTCGCGATCAAGGCAATGAGTATGGCACGGTGACCAAGCGGCCCAGGCGTTGCGGTTGGCTCGATACCGTAGCGGTACGTTATACTTCGCGTCTGAGCGGTGTGGATTCGATCTGCGTGATGCTGCTGGATGTGCTGAGCGGCGTGGGCGATTTGAAAATTTGCACCGCTTACAAGATCGACGGGAAGGAAACCAATCAGTTCCCAAGCCATACTGACGACCTACGACGAGTTGAGCCCATTTACGAAACCTTGCCTGGCTGGGACGAAGACCTTACCCAGGCGACTACGCTTGATGATCTCCCGCCAAATGCCCGTGCTTATGTGAACCGCATCGGCGAGCTGGTTGGCGTGCCGGTTGAATACGTGTCGGTGGGACCGGCCCGTAGTCAGACGATATCGGTTGGTTCCGAACCGCTGGTTGCGGCTACGTGTTAGTCCAGGTTCCTCATTGTTTTGTTAGGAAAATTGTTTGGTAATTCACCCCCTCCCCTAGCCCCTCCCTGGGTGGGAAGGGGAATTGCTGCTGTTTGTCTTATGGCTGACTCCATTCCTCATCGACTTCGCAAGGTGCCTCGCGAGCGTTGGCCGCGGCATATTGCGATTATTATGGATGGCAATGGGCGTTGGGCTCAGCAGCGAGATTTGCCGCGTGTCGAGGGACATCGCACGGGCGTGGTCTCGGTTCGCAAGATTACCGAAGAATGTGCGCGACTCGACATCGAACAACTGACGCTCTATTGCCTCTCGAGCGAGAACTGGAAACGACCGCAGCAGGAAATCGATTTCCTGATGCATTTGCTTGAACAGTACATGATTGAAGAGCGATCGACCATCATGAAAAACGGCGTCCGGGTGCGGATGGTGGGTCGCCGAGAAAACATTCCTGAGCAAGTTCTGAAAGAGCTCGACCAGACGGTTGAAATGAGCTCCTCGAACACGGGCATGTGGCTTAACTTGGCGATCAATTATGGTGCGAGGGCCGAGCTGGTGGATGCGGTGCAAGCAATTGGCCGGAAGCTGACGGCGGGGACGCTGGCTGTCGATGCGATCGACGAAGACACGATTTCTAACCATCTCTATACCGCCGGCCTTGCCGACCCCGACTTGCTGGTTCGCACGGCAGGAGAAATGCGAATTAGTAATTTCTTGCTGTGGCAAATTAGCTATGCCGAAATTTGGGTGACCAAGAAATGCTGGCCCGACTTCGACGAAACGACGCTACACGAGGCTATCGCCGACTTTTCAGAAAGAAATCGCAAGTTTGGTGGACTCAAAACCTAACCACGCTATTCGGGCGCCGGTTGCTTGATAGAATAATCGAACCTGCCGGGGATCCCAATCAGCGGCGGTCTCGTAAATTCTCTCGCCCTGCTCCTCTCGACACCCTACTCTCAACGTGCTTCGCTGGCGATTAATCCTTGGTGCTGCTCTTTCCTCGCTCGTCCTAGCGCTGTGTTGGTTGGATGCGCGTGCCGAGCGGCCTGGGATTGCGTTGGCGCCGCTCGCAGTTGTGCTTTGCTTGGCCGCTACGCAAGAGATGCTAAGGCTGTTTCGCAAGTCGGGACACCAACCGATCGCTTGGACTACTTATCTTGGCACGCTGCTGCCGCTTCTCGGGGCGGCTGCTCCGATTGCTTGGAAGGAGTATCCGGCGGATTGTCCTGTGGGACGGCTAGGTTGGCTGGCTTGCGGACTGGCTGCGGGATTGATTGTGGTGATCGTTGGAGAAATGCGCCGTTACACGCAACCGGGGTCGACAATTATCAATCTCGCCTTGGGGGCGTTTTCGGTTCTGTACGTAGGTGGGCTACTGGGCTTTGTGGTTCAGCTCCGACTTCTTGACGTTGGCAATGGCGTCTCGCATGGGGGGTTGCTGGCCATGATCTCGATGGTTGTGGTGGTGAAATCTGGCGATATCGGGGCCTACGCTGCCGGACGCTTGTGGGGAAGCCACAAGATGGCTCCCGCCATCAGCCCGGGAAAAACCTGGGAAGGCGTTTTCGGAGGGCTGATCTTGGCCGTGATAGGTGCGCTGCTCACGCTTGGCCCCCTAGCAAACGCATTAGGATGCCCAAGTCTAGCCAGTTGGCCTGTGTGGCTCGTCGGCGCCGTAGCGTATGGGTTAGTCGTGAGTACGGCTGGCATCCTGGGAGATTTGGCCGAATCGCTGCTAAAACGCGATGCGGGGGTCAAAGACTCGAGCAGCTGGCTCCCCGGGTTCGGCGGGGTGCTCGATCTGCTCGATTCGCTGCTTCTCGCTGCTCCGGTCGCCTACTTCTTCTGGGTGGCTGGGCTGGTAGGGCCATAATTTCGCGGATGGCTAGCGGAAGAGGCCAATGTGTCTTGTCCCCGGAGGATCGCCTCAATCCCTATAAACCCAAGGGAGCCAATCTTTTAGGTGTAACCCACACGGTTCCACTAGTTTCACGCTGGGTCGATTAGGTATAGTTAATGGAACGCCGTCAGCTCTCGGCGACCGGTCTCTCGGCAAGTAAAATGCGGGGATGGCGGTGGGGGGCTGGTAGCCAACAGCTTGAACCTCGTGCGGCAGCCAGTGTGCGGTCGCCTTATGTGCATGATAGAAGCAACCATCTCGGTCGGTAACGCCGAAAATCTTATACTCTTGCTAGGGGCCCAAGATCAGCACCTCAAGCAGATTCGTAGCGCGATTCCTGCGAAAATTTCCACACGCGACGGAAAAATTCTCGTGCAAGGCGACGAAGACAACGTCCTCCAAGCGACGGCTGTCTTTGAAGAGCTTCGCACTCGACTGGATCGCCAAGATTCGCTCGATCCGGATGTCGTCTCTCAGGTAATCCGAAGGGTGACCAACGGCGAGGAGTCGCTTGACTCGAAGCCGATTGGGGTTCGAGGTGGCCGCGCGATCCACTCTCGTACGCCTGGCCAAGCAAAGTATGTTGAAGCCATACGAAGTAATGCCTTGGTGTTTTGTACGGGGCCCGCTGGCACTGGCAAGACGTATCTGGCAGTCGCAACGGCAGTCGAAGCGCTCAGGGCTCAACAAATCCGAAAAATCGTGTTGGTTCGTCCCGCTGTCGAAGCAGGCGAGAGCCTGGGTTTTTTGCCGGGCGACTTGCAAGCAAAGATCAATCCGTACTTGCGCCCATTGCTCGACGCATTGCAGGACATGATGGACTACGACCAGATGCGTCTCTACATGGACGAAGACGTAATCGAAGTCGTGCCGCTGGCCTACATGCGAGGCCGCACGCTTAACCAAGCCTTTATTATTTTAGACGAAGCGCAGAACACGACCGTTTCGCAAATGAAAATGTTTCTCACCCGCATGGGCGAAGGCTCGCAAGTAGTGGTCTCGGGCGACACGTCGCAAACCGATTTGTCCTCCCATACAAAGAGCGGACTAATCGATGCGCTGGCCCGTTTGCGCAACATCGAAGGCTTTGCTCGCGTGACGCTTGGTACGACTGATATTGTTCGTCACCGATTAGTCCAAGAAATTGTCCGTGCTTACGAGGAGGGCTCAAAGAAAAAGAAGTGAGGGATGAAGAGAGAGGGAGGTGAGAGGAGAGGGACTTGAACGCCCGCCGCTTACCGCTTATCTCTGATCACACTTTCGAGCTATACACTATGGCAAATGGCAATCAGAAACGTACACGGCAGCAGCGAGTTGCTGTGGTTGAGTTGCCGCCAGGGGTCTGGGGCACCCTGGCTGGACAACTTCGCAAGGGCAGTGTTCTGCTGCGATTGGCCCTGTGTACGCTAGTAGCGATCCTGCTTTGGGGCTTTACCCAAGGCTGGGCTCCTCCGTTTAGTTATCGTGTGGGGCAGATTCCGCAACGCGATATCGTTGTTCAGATCGACTTCCAACAGCCCGACTCGAAGCTGACCGAGGAGAAACGCGACGAAGCACGCCGTTTGGCGATTTCGGTTTACGATCAGGACGTGGAGCCATTGGTTCAGTTGCGGGCCCAGTTGCGGCTTGACTTGAGCAAGCTGCTGTCTGCCGAAAGCTTTGCCGAAGTCGATCAAGAGCTGTGGCAACAGTTCCAGCCAACGCCTGCGGAAGGAACTCCCGACCCGACCGAGGAAGAGCGCCAGCAGCAATATCAACGATTTCGCGATGCCTTTGCCGAGGATGGTTCGCTCGATATTTTTGACGAGCAGCTTTCTGCGGTAATGACTCCGCTAGACCAGTGGGGACTTTTGGGCGAGTTGTCTGAGGGCGTCAATTTAGAAAAGATTTTTGTACGAACAGGGGAAGAGAAAGGGTTTGCTGCGGAAGCCCAGCGTGAAGTCACCGAGGTGCTGCTGGAAAGCGCTGCTGCCCGCCTGCAACAGTCACTCAAAGAAAAATTGGGGTCGGTAGAATTGGCCCAGCGAATTTATGCCCGGATACGTCCACGGCTTGAACCCACGTTGACGCTCAATAGCGAAGCAACCCATCAGGCTCAGGACGAAGCCGCAGACGCGGTCGAAACGCAATACAAGCCTTTTCGTCTTGGCGAAGAAACTTTGGCAAAAGCTGGTGAACCTCTTTCTGCCGAAGTCGTCGAACTGCTGCGTTTAGAGCACGAAGAAATCATAGCCCAGCAAGATTTGGGCGCCCGGATTCGTCGCACCTTGGCTATTTTGGGAATGTATGTAGCTCTCTACACGCTTTGCGGTTTCTACATCTCGATGCGTGAGCCTAAGGTCCTGGAAGAACTCCCGCGTTTTGTTGCGTTGCTATCGCTTGTGATTCTCTCCGTTGTTCTCTCGTGCATCCTCAACCAATATGCACGGGGAGCTGACCTGATTCCTCTCTTGCTCTTGGCGATGACTTCGGTGATTGCGTACCACCAGGAAATGGCTTTGCTGCTATCTGCCTCAGTGACTTTGATCGTCACGATTTCGCTTGGACACGACATGTCGCAAGCCTTGGTCTTGATGGCAACGATCTCTGGCTCGGTGTTGGTGCTAAAAGAAGTTCGCACTCGCGGGAAACTTCTCTCGGTTGGGTTTATTGCCGCAGGCGTTGCTTTACTGACGACGTTCGGGGTAGGAACTTTGTTCGGGCATCCCGGGGCGGAGCTTTGGCAGAATGGTTTCATGCTCGCGGTGTGGTCGGTCATTGCTGGCTCGCTGATGACGGTTCTCTTGCCCACGGTTGAAAGCGTATTTGGTGTACAAACCGACTTGAGCTTGATTGCCTTGGGAGACCCGGCCCATCCACTTTTACAGGAATTGATCCGCCGCGCTCCCGGTACTTACAACCATTCGATTACGGTTGCTTCGCTGGCCGAAGCCGCAGCGGAGTCGGTCGGCGCTCGGGGGCTTTTGGTACGCGTGGGGGCCTATTTCCACGATATTGGCAAGATGCTTAAGCCGGGGTACTTCATCGAAAACCAAACGCCGGGCGACAATCGACACGATTCGCTTGTCCCGGCGATGAGCACCCTGGTGATTATCGCACACGTAAAAGACGGCGCCGATCTCGCTCGACAGAATAAATTGCCGGAACCCATTATCGACTTCATCCAACAACACCACGGCACCACTCTGGTCGAGTATTTTTATCGACAGGCAAACGAGCAAAAAGAAAAAGACCCCGACAGCGGCGAGGTCGACGAAAGCTCGTTCCGCTATCCAGGCCCTAAGCCTCAGACGAAAGAAGCCGGAGTTCTGATGCTAGCCGACGCGGTCGAGAGTGCTAGCCGTGCTCTCAAAGAGCCAACGCCCTCTCGGATTGAAAGCATTGTCGAAGATCTAGCGATGAAACGCCTGCTCGATGGGCAATTTGATGAATGTGGATTAACTCTCGAAGAAGTCCAAAAAATTGGCGAAAGTCTGGTAAAATCGCTGACGGCAGTTTACCACGGTCGCGTGAAGTACCCTGGGCAAGAAACGGCTTAGGGCAAATAATTTAGTGCAAATAATGAATTTTGAAATATCCAAGTTCAAAAGAAGCCCGAATTCCTAATGACAAAAGCACGAGGGATCAATCGCTACGAAATTTGCGATAACCATGGATAGTTACCAAACAGAGCCCTGTAACTCGGGGCCGCATAGCTCCGAGTCTCTTGACTCAGGAGAATCGATTTCTGACACGGCAGAAGAACCTCCTTCTGCGATGCAGATACCGATTGCCAACGAGCAAACTTCGCTCGTTCTTGATGAACAGAAGCTTCGAGCCGCGGTACAGAGTGTGCTTGAGGACTCTTCTTTCGAGACCGCCATGGTAAGCGTCGCTGTGGTCGACGACCCCACCATACACCAGTTGAATCGACAGTTTTTGCAACACGATTACCCGACCGACATCTTGAGCTTTGTGCTCGACGAGAACCAGACGCACCTTGAAGGAGAGCTGATCGCAAGTTCCGACACGGCCATTCAGAATGCGGCCGAATATGGCTGGTCGAGCGAAAACGAGCTGCTTCTCTATCTGATCCATGGCGCTCTGCACCTGGTGGGTTTTCGAGATAAAAACGCCGAAGAACGTGCCGCGATGCACGAGGCCGAAGCAGCACAGCTAAAGAAGCTTGGCCTCGAACTGCCCAAGAATCGTTCTCGCTGGCAACAGGACCTAGCGACTCGGGACGGGGTCCCTAAGCCATGAGTGCCACCCAATTGCTTTGGACAAGCTTGTGTGCTCTAGCCGCGACGGCAATCGCGAGTTTGGGGGTTCGCGCATTGCGAGATTTTTCGCGCCACGATCTGGAAGAACTTTGCCGACGGCATGGAGAACCCGATCGGTTTGGTCAGATGTTACGTTTGCACGAGTCGACGGCATTAGGAATAGAAATGCTGTCGCTATTTACGACCGGCCTGGCCACCGTAGCAGGAACGCTGTGGCTGACTCAAGTCTGGCAATTCGCCGGAAACTCGGCCTGGGGCAATCTTTTTGCGATGGCCGGAGCGATCGGACTGGCCTTAATCGTGGCGACGACTTGGCTACCTTGGGCTGCTTCAAGAGTGTTTTCAGCCGATTTTTTGCTTCATACGTGGCCCTTGTGGAAAACGCTTTCCCAGCTTGCTGTTCCCCTGCTCTGGGGAGCAAAATTCTTTGATACGTCGCTCCACCGCATCGCAGGTCGCAAGCCACAGCAGATGGATGAGGAATCGATCGAAGAAGAAATCCGTACCATTGTTACCGAAGGCCATCGCGAAGGTTTGCTCGAAGAAGATGCCCGAGAAATGATTGAAGGGGTAATCGAGCTAGGCGAAGCAGACGTTTCAGAAATCATGACACCGCGAACCGACATGCACATGCTTCCGCTCGCCATGGACTGGGACGACATGGTCGCCGACGTGATCGAAGCTGCTCATACACGAATTCCAGTCTTCGACAAAAACCGGGACGACGTGGTAGGAATCCTCTACAGCAAAGACCTCCTGCCCGAGTTGGCCACAGGCGACCGAGAATCGCGAACACCGATTCGCGACCTTCTCAGAAAGCCGGTCTTCGTTCCAGAAACCAAGAAAATCGATGACGTGCTGCAAATGTTTCAGCAACTGCGAACGCATATTGCCGTGGTCTTGGACGAATATGGCGGCGTTTCGGGCTTGGTCTCGATCGAAGATGTTTTAGAAGAAATTGTCGGAGAAATTGTCGACGAGTACGACAAAGAGGTCGTCGAAGAAATCCAGCGAGTTGATAGCAACACCTACGAAGCGCTAGGCCGCACGCATGTGGATGAAATCAATGCGACGATGAATATCGATCTGCCGGACGATGGCGACTTCGACACGATCGGAGGCTTTGTTTTCACCGAGCTAGGACGAATCCCGCTCCCCGGCGATACCGTGGATTGGCAGAAAAAGGTTCGGATCGAGGTCCTTGAGGCGTCTCAACGTCGGATCGATCGCGTAAGAATCTTCCGTCTCGACGAAGGCCAATTGGAAAGTGCATAGAGCGATGCTAGCACCGGCTCTCGGTTGCTCTTGACCACGACGGGCAAGTCTAGGTAATGTCCCGCGTCATTTCGGCCCGGATTGCGCACTGGTGTTTGCAGCCCGCGGCCTAGCTTCCTCTTCCCTAGCATGTTTGATATGCCACTCAATTCGCCTCAACTTTTTGTGATTTTGACAGTCGCCAGTTTGCTCGGAGCAAGCGGCTGCGCCACGATGAACGTGAATCCTAGCACTTGGCAATGGCCTTCGCTTGCTAGCGAGGCGGCCCCAATGGGATCGCCCGATTGGTGGAAGAAGCACAAGAAAGCCGCGGAGTTTGTTCCCGGCGAAGGTTATCGCGTGGTGGGGGTCGAGGGGTTCTTCGATCAGCAAGGCCGACCGATGAAAGCTCATGCTGCGAAATCGGTGGACGAAGAGAAGAAAAGTGGTTTGCTTAGCGACGTGCAAGTGGCGAGTTCGGTCGCCGACATGAAATCGCAACTGGGCTATGGCCCCGATCAAGCCGCAGCCGAGCAATCTTTTGCGGCAGGCGAAGGCCTTTTTCGCCGCCAAGAGTACGGAGAAGCGGCCAAGCAATTTAAGAAAGCCATTGCAAAATCGGCAGATCCTTCGTTGGAACAGAACGGGATGTTCTTTCTTGCAGAAAGCCTGTTTTTCTCAGACCAGTATCCCGAGGCGGTTGAAGCCTACGACGAACTGTTAGACAAGCATCCTAATTCGTCGCACCTAGACAAAATTGTCCGGCGACAGTTCGATATCGCGCACTACTGGGAGAAAACCTATCAGCATAAGCCACATTGGGCGATCACGCCAAATTTGTTTGACAAAACTCGTCCGCTATTCGACACCTCGGGCAATTCGCTGAAGACTTACGAGAACATTCGCCTGAACGATCCGACAGGGCCGCTGGCAGATGATTCGATTATGGCGACCGCCAATTCTCACTTTTTACGCGGCCGCTACGGCGATGCCGACTACTACTACGGCTTGCTTCGCCGAGAGTATCCTCGTAGCGAACATCAGTACGAAGCCCATGTTTTGGGGTTGCAGTGCAAGCTACGAATCTACCAAGGGCCCGATTATGTCTCGGTACCGTTGCTCGAAGCGAAGCAGCTTATCAAGCAGTTGAAAACACAATTTGGTGCCGACTTGAGTACGACAGAACGCAAACGCTTGGCCGAAATTCAGGGTACTCTGGTCATGCAGCTTGCCACTCGCGATTTCAATCGAGCTAAGGGCTACGACGACAATAAACACTTCGAGAGCGCCCGGATGTACTACTCTCAGCTGGTGCGAGATTATCCAGACACTCCCCTGGCCGAGGAATCTCGGAAGCGGTTCATCGAGCTAGGCGGTAAGCCGGCTCATCCAGAAACCAAGATGCAATGGCTCGTCGACCTATTCCCCGAAAACGCTGAACGGACGGCGATCGCCCAGGTGCCGATGGTGGAAAGCGAGAATCCGATCGAAATTGCGAGAGAACCTATGCAAGCGACAGAGGCAACCACGGTCCGATGAATCGGTCTACAAAATTTGAGACGAAGCTAAGCAGAGAGCGTTAGAGAGATGCATTTAGCTGGCGAAAAACGAGGTCGACTCATAGCCGTTGGGCTGCTCGGCCTCGCGTTATTACAAGGCTGTGCGTCTTACCGCGTCGGGGCCCGCTCGCTGTACGCGCCCGATATTGCGACCGTTTATGTACCGATGATCGAGTCCGATAGCTTCCGCCCCGATCTGGGTGAGCGGCTTACCGAAGCTGTTGTGAAAGAAATCGAACTAAAAACGCCATTCAAAGTCGTCGGCACGCCCGATGCCGACAGCATTCTTTCGACTCGCTTGGTCGGCGACACCAAGCGCGTGACGATCGAGACTCGTAACGACGACCCTCGAGCGTTAGAGATCCATTTTTCCGCAGAGGTGACCTGGCTGAACCGACGTCGGATTCCGCTCCATGCACCTTCGACGCTTGCCCTTCCTGCTGAGTTACTACCAATCGGCCAAACTTCGACGCTGGTATCTGAATTGGGGCAGTCGATGGTTACCGCACAGCAGCAAGCCATTGAGCGGCTGGCTCAACAAATCGTTTCGACGATGGAAGAACCGTGGTAAGCTTTCCTACCATGGCTTCCCGCGAACTATCTCTCTGCAAGCAATTTCCAAGCCGGGCAACGCATTGGCGTCTGCGCAAACGAACCTTGGAATTCGGCAGCCGCCCACGCTTGATGGGTATCGTCAACGTAACGCCCGACAGCTTCTCAGACGGAGGCCATTTTCTTGACTCGGCAAAAGCCGTTGAACAAGGGCTTCGGCTGGCTGCAGAAGGCGCCGATCTACTTGATATTGGCGGCGAAAGCACTCGGCCTTACGCCGACCCAGTGGCAATCCAAGAGGAACTCGACCGCGTTTTGCCCGTGATCGAATCGCTGGTTAGTCGAGTAGCAATTCCTCTTTCAATCGACACAAGCAAATCAGCGGTAGCAAAGGCGGCAATCCACTGTGGCGCCGAAATCATCAATGACATCTCCGGGCTCGAAGCCGACTCGCAGATGCCTAAAATTGCTGCCGACCTGCGAGCCGGAGTATGCGCGATGCACATGCAAGGCACACCTCAAACAATGCAAGACGACCCGCAGTATGCGGATGTGTTACTGGATATTTCCTCTCACCTTGAATCGCGGCGCAACGCGCTGGTCGCAGCGGGTATCGCAGCCGAGCAAATTTGCCTTGACCCGGGAATTGGCTTTGGAAAAACCCACCAACACAACATTCGTCTGATGGCCCAGTGCTGGCAGCTACACAAGCTTGGCTGTCCCCTGTTGGTTGGCCACTCGCGGAAAGGTTTTTTGGCGAAAATTCTCGGCGATAAAACGTCCGACCGGCAGGCTGCCACGATCGGCGGGGCTCTTGCTCTGGCTGCCCAAGGAGTCCAGCTGATTCGAGTCCACGAGGTCCGCCCAGTTCGAGAGGCTTTGCTTGCCTTCGAGGCCGTTGGGGGAATCGATGGCCAAGAAAGAGTGCTAGCAGAGTAGGCTCTCCCCCTCTCCCCCACCAGAATGGCAAAAATCGATGGCCGCGGGCGAAAGCCCTCAGTTAAACCTCAAATAACCTTGGGCCTTCGCCCGCGAGGAGTTCTTTTTTTCTTGCGATTTTATGGTTCTTTTGGTCTAACACAATGCCAGCGACGTTGACCCGAATGGCTGGGTGAAGGATAATTGCGGGGTTCGGTGCGAAGGCTCTTTGCTCGTCGAGGGGCCTAGTATTCCATCGCGGCTTGGTTTTCGGGTGCCACTGCTGGCTCGTCCAGCAGTGCGAAGCGGGTACCCGGCGTCCACTGCTGGGCAAGCCAGCAGTGGCACCCAACTCGAATGTTGAGCTGCGGTAGACTACTAGTGCTTTGCCAACATTCAATTTTCGGCTACTCGAATTTTTGATAAGGACAAAGCGCAATAACAACAAAACACTCGGTTATTTTCTTTCTTGCCCACTTTTTTCTCGTTCATTTCTATGCCCAACATGACAACAACTGCTGAACCTCCGACCGAGACGATCGACCTAGGTGCGTATTGCAGCCAGACCGCTCGCCGCGCCAAGGCTGCGTCAACACAGCTTGCGCTAGTTTGTGGGGAAACAAAAATTGCTTGGCTCCGGCGATCTGCTGAATTGCTTCGCGAGAACCTTGAGAGAATCCAGATTGCCAACGCGCAAGACATTGAGGCCGCTCCAGGTTACGGTCTTACCGAAGCCCAGATCGACCGCTTACGTCTGACGCCCGATCGTATTGAGGGAATTGCCGCGGCACTCGAAGAAGTCGCTCAATTGCAAGATCCTATTGGCCAAGTACTCGACTCAACGGTTCGCCCCAATGGATTGACGATCAACAAAATTCGTGTGCCGCTAGGTGTGGTGTTTTTTGTTTACGAATCTCGCCCCAATGTAACCGCAGATGCCGCGGCCATTTGTGTTAAAGCAGGGAACGCGGTGATTCTTCGAGGCGGTAAAGAAGCGATTCACTCCAGTGGAGCCATCGTCGACTTGCTGCATGAAGCTGCCGAGGAAGTAGGGCTTCCGAAAGATGCCGTCCAACTTGTGCAAACAACCGACCGAGATGCCGTGGGACATTTCCTGAAGCTGCCGGAGTACGTCGACTTAGCAATTCCTCGGGGAGGCGAAGGATTGATTCGGCGTGTGGCGGCCGAGGCGCAGATGCCAGTGATCAAACATTTCGCTGGCAACTGTCATGTGTACGTCGATTCAGCGGCTAATCTGGAAATGGCAAAATCGATCGTTATCAACTCGAAATGCCATCGCATGGGGGTCTGCAACGCGGCCGAGTCGCTGCTAGTCCATGCCGATGTTGCTGGCGAGTTTTTGCCTTCGATGGCAGAGCAGCTGGCAAAACATCAAGTGGAATTACGCGGTGACGAGCGGGCTTGTGAGCTGGTTGAATCAGCAAAACAGGCCAGCGAGGCCGATTTTTCCGAAGAATACTTAGGGCCAATCATGTCGGTGGCTGTGGTCGGGTCGGTGGACGAGGCGATTGAACACATAAATCGATTTGGCTCGGGGCATACCGATGCGATTGTAACAAACGACCTTAACGCATCGAAACGGTTTGTAGCGAGCGTCGATAGCTCGGCTGTGATCGTCAACGCAAGCACGCGATTCAACGATGGTGGAGAATTTGGCATGGGGGCTGAAATTGGCATTAGCACCGATAAGTTCCATGCTCGTGGACCGTGTGGAATTGAAGAACTGACAAGCTACAAGTATGTCGTCCAAGGAAATGGACAAGTAAGAAAGTAATAAGAAGATGTGAGATGGCGGAGCTTGAACTCTGATTTGAAAACGCTTGATGCGTTTCTTTTTCCAGCGACCGGGCATCACACAGGCCTTGCAAGGAGTGCAACATGGGCGACGTTCTTAGCCAAGACGAAGTCGAAAATTTACTTGGTTCTTTAGATACCGATAGCGATTCTTCCGCAGGGGCCGATCTAGGGTCTTTCCGTTCGCGTGAGAAGGTTACGGTCTACGACTTCAAACGCCCCGAGCGCGTTGGCAAAGAGCAAATGCGTGCGTTGCAGACGATGCACGAAGGATTCGGTCGCAATTTTGGTGCCGGCCTCTCGGCGATGTTACGGACGATTGTCGAAGTGAAACTTACGAGCGTCGACCAGCTTACTTACAGCGAATTTGTCTTTAGCCTAGAAAACCCGACTTGCTTTAATCTCGTGAATGCAAGTCCCCTCGAGGGACAGTTGATTCTCGATATCAACCCGTCCATCCTGTTTCCGATTATCGACCGGATGTTAGGTGGCAGCACAACAGGCCCTCCTCCCTCAAGACGTCCCTTGACGGAGATCGAGCTACGCCTGGTCTCGCGAATCACAAGCCTTTTCCTCAACGAAATGCACCACGCGTGGGAGAACGTCCTCGATCTAAAACTCGAAGTCGATCGCGTCGAAAGCAATCCACAGCTAGTACAAATCATCCCAGCAAATGAAGTGGTGGTGTTGATTAGCTTTGAGCTGACGGTTGGCGAGACTCGCGGCATGGTCAATCTGTGCATTCCTTTTAACTCGATTGAACGAATTAGCCATAAACTGACTTCTAATAGCTGGATTAGCTACAGCAAGCGCCCGCCTACGGCAGAGTCGATACAGCAAATGAGCGATCATATTGCCGATGCGCCGGTAGGAATGGTCGTTGAATTGGCGAAAACAACAATCACAATGGCCGACCTAATTGGCCTGCGCGTAGGCGATCTCATTGCCACCGAAAAAGACATCCAGGAGCCGCTGGTTATTTCGATTGAAGGTCAGGAAAAGTTCTACGGAAAACCTGGGCAGCATAAGGGCCGAAAGGCCATCGAAATTCTTGGCCCGGTTGTCGAGCATCATATGCCCACAGCAGAGCCTGAAGAAGTTGTCGCCCAAGCAAACACGGCCTAGCACTTTCGAGACCACGTCCTGACCGAACTAAAGAATCAGTTGCCAGACAGGTAGCTTTTGGGTATGATTGGACCCTTGGTTGTTGCGATTTCGTGTACTGCTACGGCGCAGCCAGCACTGCTCTGCTGGTGAAGCCAAAGTACTACGAAGGAATACTCGAAAGCAAGTACGGGGATGTGGCGGAATTGGCAGACGCGCTGGATTTAGGTTCCAGTTCCTTCGGGAGTGCAGGTTCAACTCCTGTCATCCCTACTTGTTTTCATGAAACGACTTACGTCAAGTTGCTTTTTCTGGTTCATCCGACTAAAGCGTACTTAGTTTGATGGAGGGCGAGGATTTTGAGTTTGAAGAATTCATGATCGCGAAATCCGTAGGCTTGTCGTTTCATGGTTTTTATTTTGTTGTTGGTCCCTTCGAGCGGACCGGTGGAA
>JAJRSE010000062.1 GCA_024278955.1 Planctomycetota bacterium
ACGCAAGCCGAATGCGTGGTACAACAAACGTGTGGACATGCTGATACCTTCCTGGAAGAAGTCGTTCAATCACTTCTTACTGGAACAGCATGTCCACCTTTTTGTAAGCCATGTACGCTTTAGTCGGATGAACCAGAAAAAGCCCTCGGATCGCAATCCCAGGGCGATAGTACTACAACGCTAGTTGAACCACGACGACACGACGGGCACTACGGAATGGAGCTAGGAATACTGGGGGTTCAGCGATTTTTCCTCGATCAACAGGTTGACCTGTTGTTTCCTGAAAAAGGCCTACTCTACAAAACACCTACCTGCCTCTTCCCCCCATCTCCATGCCCATTCCCATCTCGCCCCCGCCATAGCCCATCCCGCGGCCAGGCCCTCGTTGGTCTTGGCCTCCTTCAACGGCTAGGCGAAAATCTTCCAAGGTCTCTACCTCGTCGAGTTCGGATTGCACCGAAAGTCTGCCTGCTGGGTCCATGAACACGGCTCGCGCAGGCTCGACTAGTTTTTTATTTCTCTTACTCAGCTTTTCGCCCCCACTAAAGTCTAAAAGCGTAACTCCCGTGCGGAAATCAAACTTCGGCTCACTTTCGGCCTCATAATGATTCGCCCAAATCACGGTCGCCTTATCGTGCAGATTGACCACGCTCCCACGAGGAAAGTACCTAAGCAGGGCAATTTCAGCAGCGTATTCTGCGTTGAGTGCCTTGACCAACAATTCTGCTTCGGGCTCCGAGTTGTAGTTGGCTTCCTTGGCTGGCTTAACAGCAGCAAGGTAGACTCGTGCCGGCAGCGGTACGCTAGCAATCGGGCTCGGTTTGCTCCAATCGGTAAAGCGATATTTCAGCATCTTTTTCTTAACCGTGGCTCGACGGTCGGTGACCGACGGATCCAGATGCTGCACGCTTGAAATATTGTTGACGTCGATCATCACGAGACGCACTTTATAACGATATTTTCGCCCCGGTCGTGCTGAAGTGTCAAAGTAGCGAAGCAGTACGTCCGGAGTTTTGTTATCCCAATTAAACACAGGTAAAGACGCCCCAACTGGACGAGAGCTTAGCCTGCCGCCCCCCCTCATTCCCTCACCCATTCCCATTCCCATTCCTTCACCCATTCCCATGCCCATGCCCATTCCTTCGCCCATTCCCATGCCCATTCCTTCGCCCATCCCCATGCCTCTACCTCTACCTCGCATACTTGCCCCACGGCCACCTGCCATACCTCGCGACAACTCGCCGCGACCGCCACGTAGGCTACTGGTCGCAGGTCCTGCAAACAGGTCTTCTTCTTCCGGATCTTCTTCGCTTTCATCTTCCAAAGACTCTTCGATTTCCGGCAAGTTCTGGTCCTCAGATGCCAAAGGCATCGAAGAGTGGCTCACTCGCTCATCCCACTCTCGAAGAATCAACGGCGGAAGCGGATGCGTTAGCACGGGATGGTTAAACCGAGGGGCCACCACATCGGTCATGTTAACCGGATAGGTGTCCAGCTTGCGTTGAATCGACTTCATCGTCACGGTATCGATAACGTTCCATTCGCCTTCTCCCGCAGCGGCGATCTCTGCACGCTGAACTTGGTAACCTATGTAATTGGGGATATCGCGAGTCGAGTTATAACCCAACGCGCTCTTCAAAGCCTCGTCGTAGAGCTGATACTGTTTCTCAATCGGAACTCTCGCAAGCAAAGTAATCCAGGAATCGGCTTTGATGGTTTCAAACCCATGGAGCTGCGCTCCTGTTCGAGATTGCACTACGATCGCCCCTCCCTTGCCTTTCTTCGCGCCTCGAGCAGTGCCATCTCGTCCGCCAAACATTTCGCCCCGAGGACGACCGCCTCGTTCGCTGTCTTCCAGACTCCTTCGGCCAACGGCTTCTGCCTGGGCTTTCTCATCACGTTTAGCTTTCGCAATCGCTTCGAGTTGTTTCCGCTTCATGACCGCCGGGTCCGCCTCGGCCCAAAGCCCCGCATCCCCTGAAACTTCAAGATCTTCTGCCGTGGCGAGCACAGGATCTCTACGTAAGCCCACCGGATCCAAAGTTCCCCGGTCGATGCCCTCTTGGAAATTCGGAAAGTTTTTCCGAAGTACCTTCTTCATCGCCTCGCCTTCCAGCGGCGCAGCAACCAGAATGTTTTCCTCGTCGGAGGAATCCCAGCGGAATTCGCGGATGTGGGAATCGGCTCTTGTCACCAATTGTTCAAGCGTCGCAGGCTGGCGTTCTTCGCCAAGGCGTTCGAGACCAAGTGCCGACCAAATCAACATGCCTGCGCACACGGCAATTCCTGCCATCCCTAACTTTTCGCCATGAGTAAGCAAAAAGCGTACTAACGCGTTGCCACCTTTGAGATTTGCAGCCATGAATTGATTCTCCTGCTAGGGACTCGTTAACGAGCCGTTCGGCAAAAACAAGTTGTTTACTTATGTACTACAGCGCTAAGTCATTGAAACCGCAGCGACACAACGAACACCACGTCCTATTAAAAACCAAGATAAAACGATGGGCAACTGTGTTTTGTTGAATAGGCATTTCCCAGTAAACAACACCTCAACCTGTTGATCGAGGGAAAATCATTGAAACCCTTGCTTTTCTAGCTCCATCTCGTTGTGCCCGTCGTGTCGTCGTGGTTCAACCTAGCGTTGTCGTAATGTATGACGTGTGATTCAGGAAGTCGCCGGCAAGGTGCCTGCTAGTTCGTTTTCTTCAGGTTCTGCCCCAGGAACAGTCAACACTTCCTTGCTGGGCTCTCCATAAATCAAGACCACCCCTTGAAGCTCAACCGTCACCAAATTTTTATCGTCAGGTACTCCCTGCGAACCTCTTCCCCTCCCCATCGAAGACGGAGTCCTTCTCATCGAAGAATTGCCTCCAAGAGCAGAATTTGCCTTCGAGGCATTGATTTGAAGCCACTTCACTTCAACGGGCAATGGAGCATTCGCACATTCGATCAGAACTTGGGGAATCCATCGCTGATCCATCGTCAAAATCATATGGATCGGCAACTGACGAAACTCCGTTCCGATCCCTTCTTTTCCCGAGATTGGTTTTCCCTCTGGATCGAGATACCTATTGGCAAGAAGCACCGAGTCGTCACCGCCACCACCACTTCCCATGCCCATCCCCTCACCCATTCCCATGCCCATTCCCATTCCCATGCCTTCGCCTCGACCGCCCATTCCCATTCCCTCACCCATTCCCATTCCCTCACCCATTCCCATGCCCATGCCCATACCCATGCCTTCTCCTCGCCCCATTTGCCCTCCGCCAGCAGAAGAAGACTGAGGCATATAGACCTGGGTCAACGGCATCGTAGTAGCAATCGCAGGGGTGCCGACTTGAAGCGTTACGATCTCGCGGACAGCCGTGTTGTCGGGCCGTGTTGCTCCTCGTTCTTTATTGGTGTTTGCAATCACGTTCAGCAAAGCTTCGTAAACCCAAAGATCCTCTTGAACAACCCAAATTTGAGTATGGCTCGGGCGACTCTTAAAAAAGAGCCGAGACTCAAGATCTCCTTGGTCAAGCCATTCGACCAGATACTCCTCTTCTTCCAACGAGTTGGCCCCAGCGTTTCCACGACCGCCGAGACGTCCGCCTCCACGCTCGCCGCCCATCATTCCCATTCCCCCCATTTCTCCGCCAAAGGAACGTCCTCCTCCAGGTCGCCCTCTGCCAGATCTTCCGTTCGTAACTTTCCGAGCGTCGACGATCTCCAACAAACCATCAAAACGCTTTTGGATATAGTTCCAATACTGGGTGCGCATGTCGGTGCTGATGGGGTCTAGGAACTTACGACCCTCCATATGGTCCTCGAACTCTTTGCTGAGATTCTCTTTAGGCCAATAAAGCACCTCGGTATGCTGATGTTCGTAGAGATCGCGCCATACCTGATACACATTCTTGCTCTGCTGCACGGCCTGGAGCAGATCTCCTTGAATCACGTCATCGTTCGGATGGAAAGGCTCGCGACTGATGGTTTGCACTGCGCTGATCTGGCCTTTAATGGCGCTCAGACGCTTCGTAAATTGCGACTGAAGATCGCCCGAGGCAAGGTACCAACACACCATCACAACGCTTGTGCCAAGAACACTAAGCACCCAAAACCGTTGCTTCCAAACGACACCTAAAATGGTTCGCACTTGATCCATAATTCAATACCTTATCTTCTCTCGGTCTTTGCTTTACCTGCGGCTTCTGTTTTAGCGAACACCGCCCTCGTCTTCGACAGCTTCCGCTGCCGAGGCTGCCGCAGCTTCCTGCTCTTCAAGCCGAAGCTTGGCACGTTCCTCACGCATCGCCCTCGTTTGGGGCTGCCAGCAGAACTGCACAATAAAATCGTAGCGACTAAGCTTGATGAGTTTATCTTCTTCCTCGACTGCAGACGCCCCCCCTGCAAATCGAGGGCTATTCTCCAAACGCCCAACGCTTCGACGCGTCGTGTTGTTGCCCCCAATTGCTGCCTCGGGGTCTAGCTCTTCTTCCCAAAGCTTTCCGCCGTAAGCTTCCCACGGTTTGCTAATTCCCAAATCGACAAACGAGACCTCAACCAAGGCCTCTCCCTCACCGTCGGGCAGCATGACGGACCCTTCTTCCAAGGCTTTGATAAGCGTACTATTGACGAACCGTGCCGACGAATTGCTCTTGTCGAGATTGTGATAGTGGTGGCCGGTCAACTGCACGACCCAACCAGGCCCCGACAAGCCCCCTCCACCTTCGGCCAACTCTCCCGCAGGCTCTTCGGCTCCAAACTCATCCTCGCCCCCCGGGGCAAATCCCTCGGTGCTCTGTTCATCACGAGCACTCCGGTAGCTCTCTTCGACAGTCGAGAAGTACTCCGTCTGCAAATCTTCGTAGTGCTGGACAACCATCGCCGAAATATGAAGCTCGTTGCGATTGCTAATGTCTTCTCGGGTTTCTAGACGTTCTTCCGGGGTGCGTTCGTCCCTCGGCAATGCCGCCACGACAGCCTTGGTCAACTCAAGCCATCGCATCCTCCCTTCGACATTGCTAATGAGGTTTTGTCCCGTTTCTTGAATGGTTTCAAAAACCGTATGCAGCTCGCTACTCTCCGATTTAAGTCTCGACGAAGTTTGCTTTATCGCATCGGCCTTTTTCTCGGCAGATTGCATCGCCGAAGTTTGGGTTTCGCTCCAAGCTGAAACATGGGCCATGTAGTTAAACGTAAGCCCCACCATAATCGCCGCAATGCCTGCCACGGCCCAAGGCTTCTTCGACCGGATCAACCGAGCCCGGACAATCTCCTCCGGCAGTAGATTCGTGCGAATCTCTGCTCGGTCTAGGCCCTGCACACAAAGCCCATAGGCAACGGCAAAACTCAAGATATTCTCTTTGAACTGCGACCGCCCCGAGGCACTTCCAGCAGAAAGACGGTCGAACTCTTCGATCGGTTTGACTTCTTGCTCTAAATTTTGAGAAAGATATCGCTGAAGTCCCGGCAACTTCATCGCATTGCCCAAGGCAATCACGCCGCCGATCTTCGCCGTTTTTTCTATGCTGCTGAAATAACCCAACGATCGTTGGACTTCGGCCAACAGGTCGCTAAACACAGGCCGCATGGCTTGGAAAACCGCTTTGGGATCGTCTGCCTGCGTAGCATTTCGCTTCAAATGCTCTGCTTTCACGAACGTAAGCTTCAGCTCTTTACTGAGCGCCTTGGTAAAGTGGCTGCCGCCGATCGGGATATTCCGCTGCCAAACTCGATAACCGTTTGTCACAACCAGATCCGTCGTGTCGGTGCCAAGCGAAATAACAACCGTCGACTCCGGAGGATCTTCGGGGTTGTATGGCTGCGACTTCAGGTCTCCTAAGCGATCGAAACATACGTAGTTGTAAACCGCCAACGGCGTAAGCTGAATCAAATCGACTTCGATCCCCGCAAACTCCAGCGGCTCAAGCGCTCGCGCAACTTGATCTCGCTTCATCGCAAAGAGGCCTACCTCGGGTTCGAGCGCAAAGCCATCTTCTTCGCTACCTCCGGTAAGCTGCTGGTAATCCCAGACCACGTCTTCTAGCGCAAACGGAATTTGCTGACGAGCTTCGTATTTGACAATGTCGGGTATTTTCTTCGATTCGACAGGCGGAAGCTTAATAAACCGAGCCAAACCGCTCTGCCCCGCCACCGAAATCGCCACCCGATCGCCGGCGACGTCATTGCGAGAAAGAAACTGTTCGAGTGCTTCGCGCACAAGTTCCTCAGGCTCAGCCTCGGGCTGAGAAAGTATCCTGGGATACTCGATGTAGTCGAACGACTCAACGACTATCTGCTGATTATCTTTTTCATGAGGACGACATCGGAGCGCCTTGATTGCGCACTGCCCAATATCAATCCCCCAAACGGCATTGCTCTTTGCCATACCACCAATTCCTCTGTTCCACTGGGGCTCAATACCACGATCATCGCGGCCAGGAAGTCCAGCTGCCTCCGACCAACCTACGGGAAATTCCACCGAAGGGTAAAATCCTGCCTCTAGGCAAGTTCTAGCCAATTTTCTATGCACTTAGGCCTAGTCGCACTCAGGCAAAGACCATTTACCAATGCTTCTACAAGCTCAAACCGAAGCTTCGAGAACTCGAAAACTAAAGCCTAGCGAAACACTTGCGCAAAAACGAACTTTGGCTGATAAGACGGACCTAAAAGCAGCGCCTCTCTTGGTAATTTATCGTCGGAATGCAAAAAAAGTCAAATCTTTTGCGAACGATCTCCAGCGATTTGCCACATCGGGACCGCAGAAAATACCGCCGAAAATACCTAAGTTAGCTGGCATCCCCTCGTTACCACCTATTCTAGCTAGAAAAAGCCGTTTGTATAGGAATTCTGCCACCTCTTCGTCCGGCAACCCCTCGCCTTCAGGGGCAGGTGGTTGCATTGCGAACCAATTGCCTTGATAACAGAGGTTTTCCAGGCGATTCTCGCATTTCACCTGTTTGACGAACCCTTGTTTCTATGATTGTGACCATCGATGGTCCCGCTGGGGCGGGAAAAAGTAGTGCTGCCCGCAGTTTGGCCAAAAAGCTCGGATTCCGCTTTTTAGACACCGGGGCCATGTACCGCTCGGTTACCCTAGAGGCCGCCAGGCGGAAAATTGCCTGGGAAGACTCCGAATCGCTCGCCCAAATTCTCGAAGGACTCGACCTTCAAGTGACCGACGATCGGGTTCTCATCAACGGCGAGGACGCGACCGAAGCGATTCGCACTTTCGACATTACCACCCACACTCGCTACGTAGCCGACAATCTGGCGATCCGCCAGTGGATGGTCCGTCGACAGCGTGAAATTGCCGCTCAGGACAATTTTGTCACAGAAGGACGCGATCAAGCAACCGTTGTCTTTCCCGACGCAGAGTGCAAAATCTACCTCACCGCAACCGACGAAGTCCGTGCCGAGCGAAGATATCAAGACCTGCTCTCCCGAGGCGAACAAGTCACCCTGGCTGAAGTCCTCGAAAAACAACAACAACGCGACCAGCGAGACCGGCAAAGACAGTTCGGCGGCCTCTGCAAAGCAGCCGACTCGATCGAAGTCTCGACCGACGGACTAGCGCCCGAAGAGGTCCTCCAAAAGCTCGAAAAAATTGTCGCTTCCTGTCGCCAGGTCTAAGCAAGCAACCTGTCCGACTTCATCAAAAACAGGACACACCGTGCCGCGCGCATAGATTGTGTGCCGTACCAATACCCATTGGCAGAGACGAAGGTTACACTACCTGAATCAAATACGCGAACGACTGGCTTTGTAAGCCAACTTTTCAAGGAACACTTGCGATGCGCTTTGCAACAACTCTTTTTCTCATGTCTCTCCTCGTGGTATCCGGCCAGATGTCGCCGTGCCAAAGGGCTCGTGCAGCCGACTGGCCCCAATGGCTGGGCCCCGATCGCGACAGTGTGTGGCGAGAGGAAGGCATTGTTGCTGAACTTCCAGACGAGCTGTCCATCAAGTGGCGTGTTCCTGTGAAACTAGGCTACGCCGGTCCTGCCGTGGCAGAGGGACGTGTGTTTGTGTGCGACTACGTCCGCGCGACCGGAGATATCGTAAACACCCCAGGCGGCCGCGATCAACTGGAAGGGAGCGAACGCATTCTCTGTTTCGACGTTCCTACAGGAAAGCAGCTCTGGAAACATACGTATGATCGTCCCTACAAAATGTCGTATGCCGGCGGGCCACGCTGCACACCGGCGGTCGACGGAGAACGGGTCTACACGCTCGGTGCTGAAGGCGACCTGCTCTGCCTGAATACTGCGACCGGTGATGTACTATGGAAGAAAAACTTTCTAGCCGACTACGGCGCTGAAACTCCTTACTGGGGACACTCGGCTCATCCGCTGGTGGATGAGAAAAATGTCTACTGTCTCGTCGGGGGCGAAGGAAGCGTAGCAGTCGCTTTCGATAAACTTACCGGGACCGAGGTATGGCGAGCCCTTTCCACGAAGGATGTCGGCTATTGCCCACCCACGATGATCGAACATCAGGGGATTCGACAGTTGGTGATCTGGCACCCTGAATCTCTCAATGGCTTGAATCCCGAAAATGGTAAGCTGCTCTGGTCCGTACCTCTCGTGCCCAATTACGGCATGTCGGTCACTGCACCACGTCAGCTAAATAACACCCTGTTCGCCAGTGGCATGGGGAGTGTCGGAGTGCTGCTCGATTTGGATAAGTTGAGTAAAACTACCCACTTGAGCGAAACGAGCGGTCCAAAGAATACCGATGGGAGTGCGGCAATCCTTTGGCGCGGAAAGCCCAAACAATCCGTTTACTGCTGCAACAGCACACCTTTCCTACAAGACGGGATGATTTTTGGCTGCGACAATACGTCAGGGGCACTCATTGGCGCCCGACTATCAGACGGAGAACGACTCTGGGAAACCTTCCTCCCCACAACGGGGCAACGGCGGGCTACCTATGGCACGGCCTTTATCGTTCGGCACGATAAACGCTTCTTTCTGTTTGGCGAACAGGGCGACTTGATTTTGGCTCGACTCACCAAGGAAGGGTATCAAGAGCTGGGCCGAGTCCATTTGCTCGAACCGACCAACAACCACGCTGGCCGCTCGGTCGTTTGGAGCCATCCGGCTTTTGCCGAGCGGTGTATCTTCGTTCGCAACGACAAAGAACTGGTCTGTGCAAGCTTGGCTGCGAACGAAAGCGGGCAGTAGACTATTCTTGAATCAACGAAAAAGCCTTCCCCGCGCCAGCCGCGTGGTAGATGGCCGAGACTTTTTCGAGATCGTGCTTTCCATTAGTTCGTAGCGTCAGCTTGCGAGGTGCAAGCATCCCCAGCACGTCTGGGACGTCGCAGACACGCAACACGTTGAGCAATTGCGGCGCACCGGAGGCCATGTGAGTCGTCGGCAGATGCGCTAGTAGCAAACTCTCGATACCAGGTTCCAGTAGCGCTGCGTAAGCTGCCAAAACTGCTGCCGAGCCTTCCCCAACAAGCGTGATCTGCGACTGGGACTCTTCGTTTTCGCTGAGCTTTTGCCTCAAGTAAGATGCTGCCGCGGCAATATCTCGCACGCGGCCCGTATCGACCGTTTGACCGACGAGTACGTGTGATCGTTCGACATAGTTGGGCGGATTCCGGCGAGTCCAGCGGGTCCAGCCGACTCCGCGTGGCTCGCATAGGGCTACCACGTCGCCCTCTTGCAGTCGCTCTTTTAGCCACGCTGGAACTTGAGCTGGCTCAGCGTTGGAACCACGTGACTCTGGAGAGTCGTTGAAAACCACCAAAAAGATACGACCTGGCGACTCGGTTTCGATCGAGCCGCTCACGATCCGAAGCCGTACTCGGATCCCTGGTTCCGTTTCAAGGTGTATCTCACGAGGCGAAGGTTGCTTCAGCAACCGGGCAGCCGGCAGCTTCTCTGGAAAAGTTCGGAAAGTGACTTGTCGTAGCTGGTCTAATAACCCCTGTTTCCATTTCGGGAAATCGCCAACAGTCGGCACAGCGACCTTGGCCAGGGGAACAAAGTGTTGGTCAATCGTCGTGTTGAGTTCGTCTTTCGGAAGATCGGAATCCTCGGGAAAGACTCGCAACTCGGAAGGCGGGATGGGGAATACGGGATTGTCCCTCGGACCCGAGACGAGGTCGTCTTCGCTATCGGTCACGTATCTCGCGTCGTTCTTCAGGAAGCTGTTGAAAAAACGATACTCGCCCTGGCGCATGTCAGGGCGATGGGAATGTCCGCCAATGCTAACCAAGCTGTCAACGCGGTCGCCCGCCCCATACAAGCTATAAGTTCGCTCCAGGCGATTGATGATCCTTTCGTTGGCGTCCATGGGAAAGATCGCGTCTTGGTCTCCGTTAGAAAACAGCAGCGGTCGAGGCGCGACCATTGAGGCCATGCGGGCCCAAGGCCATCGATAAGTATTGTTCATGAACATGCAATCGCAGTGTCCATTGACGACAAAATTCCCTACATAGGACGGCAAATCGGCCATGCCGCTGACCGGCACGACGGCCGCCACGCGTTCGTCGACCGTAGCCACCCAAAACGACACGGCCCCACCCCCGCTTCTTCCGGTCATACCGATACGTTTCGGATCGACGTCTGGCCGGCTCACCAAATAGTCGATCCCGCGCATTCCGTTCCAACATTCTACGCCGGCGGGCGTGTAGCCGCGTGAATGCCACCACCATCGTTCTTCTCGATACGTACCGTGATGGACCGAGGCAATTTCGCCCAACTGAAGCGTGTCGAGGGTCAGGCAGAGATAGCCGTGCTTCGCAAACCAGATGCCGTGGGATTGGTACTGTGTCTTGACCCCATTGCGACCGCCACGGTGTGAATGTCCGCAGACATAAACAATGGCGGGCAGTCGCTTGCCTGAGGGAATGTTAGTAGGCCGATAGAGGTTGGCCGTCACATACAGTCCAGGGCTGCTCTGGTAATGAAGTTTTTCGACCACGTAGCCATCGCCCTGCCAAGTCCCTGTGACAGTCGCTTTGAGCTTCGTTCGGGGAGGCATAGGAGACACTCCCAGCATGTACAAAAGTTCCTCTCGGTATTGCTCACGTTTCCCCTTCCATTGAGCAAGCGAACGAAGATCCTGCGGAAAGGTAGCGTGAATTTTTTCTGCTTCCTTGCGCAGGTAGTCCTGGATCATCGAGTCGCCAGGCTCTCCACGATCGGGCGTCCCATAGCGCTGCGCCATCGCTACAGGGCAGCAGCAAGCAATTAGTAGGGGCAATAGGCAAAGGCCCAATTTAAGCAACGAAAAGGGCAAACGAAAAACGCAAGTTCGGCGTGCGTTTGCGGTTATAAACGGTAGAGAATTGCTGTTCATGCTTTAGGTTCCTGTTCAAACAAAGCGTGTGAGAGGTCTTTTTCAATCTCAGGCGAGAGGAGAAAGCAATAGCTTAACCTATACACAACGAGGTTGATTAAAAAGACAAAATTGGAGTCGCTATGGTCTTTAATTGGATTGAGCAAGCTGTGCTTAAAAGCGATAATGGGTCGGTGGCAAGCCTGCCATTTCCACTCGAACTACGGAGATGCTGAGAGTATGAATGACGACAATACACGGAGACAATTTCTGAGGCAGGCTGCTGTCACGACAACGGCACTTGGTACGTTGGCAATTCCACAACAAGTCCACGCGGCAGGGACCGACGTCATTCGTATCGGCCTGGTTGGATGTGGCGGACGCGGGACCGGTGCGGCAATCAACGCACTTACGGCGGAACCTAACGCAGTGTTGGTGGCGATAGGTGATGCTTTTGCCGACCGATCGGCGTCTTGTTTGAAAACTCTTCAAGACGACCAGGCTGTCGCAGACCGTATTTCTGTCGATTCGGACCACGTCTTCGCGGGTTTCGACGCCTACAAAAACGTGGTCGACAGCGACGTGGACGTGGTGATTCTAGCCACCCCACCTCATTTTCGCCCAGAGCATTTGAAGTATGTTGTCGAGAAAAGCAAGCATTGCTTTGTCGAAAAACCGATCGCTGTTGATGTGCCGGGTGTCAAAAGTGTCCTGGAAACATGTGCTGAGGCAAAGCGGAAGAAATTAGCAATCGTTTCGGGGCTCTGTTGGCGATATGACGCGGGCGTGCGAGAAACTATCCAACGAATTCAAGATGGTGCGATTGGCGAGGTTCTCGCAATTGAGTCGGTATACAATTCGGGAACTCTATGGCACCGGGGCGATAAGCCCGACTGGAGCCGAATGGAATACCAGATGCGCAACTGGCTCTACTACACATGGCTTTCTGGCGACCATGTGGTGGAGCAGGCGATCCATAACTTGGATCGGGCATCGTGGTTACTGGGCGATGTGAGTCCATCGCAAGCAATGGGCATCGGAGGCCGACAGCAACGTACTGATCCCAAGTATGGACACATTTTTGATCACCACACAGTGTTCTACGAGTATGAAAGCGGCGTTCGCATGTTCTTTACCTGCCGCCAGCAAGACAATTGTTCGATGTCTACCAACGATCGAGTGATCGGCACGCATGGGACGGCCCGAATTATTAAGAACCAGATCCGAGGAAAGACAAAATGGCGATATCGGTCACCCAGACGCGACTCCGATGATCCCGAGATGCGCGGAGGCATGTACGTCGCGGAGCACCAAGAAATGTTCAAAAGCATACGCGACGGAAATCCGATCAACAACGGCGAATATATGTGCAACAGCACCATGATTGCCATCATGGGGCGCATGGCTACCTACACCGGGCAAACATTAACCTGGGAACAAGCCTTCGGTAGCGAGCAGCGTCTTGGTCCGACTGAATATCAATGGGGCGATATGCCGGAGCCGCCCGTCGCTATTCCCGGCATCACCAAGTTTGTTTGATCAGTGTGCGCCGGGCGGATCTCCCGCCAAACCCGCTTGGGGGTGCGCTAATATCTCACTTCACAATCCGCCTGCTGATATTGGGAGGGGCTCGGATTAAAAGGATTTGAAAAACGGCGGCACAGAGAACACGGAGTTTTTCAATCGTTTCTTGAACGGTTTTTATTGAAAATAGATAAACGAGTGCTTTGTCAGTATTGAAGATTAGGGTCGCCCGAGTCGAAGGTACTAACCGGCGCCTTACCGTCGGGTCGAGGCGCCCCGGCGTGTTCAAGGGCGTCGACTTCCCCGAACTCGACGGCCCCATCAGCGCGACGTATCTCTCCGCGTTCGATACTGACGGTCACCCTTTTGAGGGCCTCGACCTGGATTTCTCCTCAACCAGAGACCTAAGGGTAATGACGGAGAAGAGGAGGCCGGAGATAAAAATCCACTGCCGGGAAAGCGTCTTCTCGAAATTCTGAAGCCCCCACTCCAACCTCTTCATCCATGATTCCACGCTGGCTTTATTACGAAAAGTATGAGAAAATATCCCAGATATTAAGAGCGGCAACGAAAGTAGGAGGTGGGCCGTTTTCAATGGCAATTTCTATCACCGTAGGCCAACCTGACGAACGATTTCTTTCTCGTAGCTATACCAGAAGGTGTTCACATGTCGAGATTCCAAGGCATTCTTAGCTTTCTCTTTTTGATCGTCTTGGTGACGAACACGGCTCACGCCGAGCAGGGCGGCAAGTTTTCTGGCAAGCCCCTGGGCAGTCTCGACGGGGTGATTTCGCCTCTCGGACGTCAGGTCGAAAGCTTTCGCTTGCTCGACTTCCGCGGCAAAGAACATACACTCGAGAGTTTCGAGCAATACCCAATTCTTGTCGTTGCATTTCTTGGTACCGAATGCCCTCTCGTAAAACTCTACGGGCCACGACTTCAAGAAATGGCCCAAGAGCTAGAGGAACGGGGTGTTGGCTTCGTTGGAATCAATGCCAACAGCCAAGATTCGATCACAGAAATTGCGACCTACGCTCGGCGTCATAAAATCGATTTTCCGATTCTCAAAGACCTGGGCAATCATGTAGCCGACCAGATGGGCGCTATACGTACGCCGGAAGTCTTCGTGCTTGATGCGAAGCGAGTGATTCGCTACTGGGGGCGTATCGACGATCAATACGGTGTCGGATACGTCCGCAAGTCTCCTGAACAGCATGATCTACGAAACGCGATTGAGGAGATGTTAGCCGGCAAGAAAATCAGTACGCCTGTCAACACGGCTGTCGGGTGTTTTATCGGACGAGTCCGAGAGCCCGACCCGAATGCGACAGTGACCTACTCGAATCAAATCGCTCGTGTATTAAAAAAACATTGCGTCGAGTGTCATCGAGAAGGCGAGATTGCTCCTTTCGAGCTCGCCGAATATGACGAAGTGGCCGGCTGGGCTGATATGATTCAGGAAGTCGTTAGCCAGCAGCGCATGCCGCCTTGGTTTGCGAGTCCCGAGCATGGAAACTTTGGCAATGACCGACGCATGAGCGACGAAGACAAGCAGCTGATTTACGATTGGGTCGCGTCGGGCGCGCCCGAAGGAAATCCAGACGAATTACCGGAGCCTCCGACCTATCTTTCTGAATGGCAGCTTTCGCAAGAGCCTGATTTTATCGCGGCAATTTGCGAAGAACCGTTCAAAGTGGCTGCTGAAGGTACGATCGAATATCAGTACTTCTTCGTCGATCCTGGCTTTAAGGAAGACAAGTGGGTTAAAGAAATCGAAATCCGACCGGGCAATCACGCAGTCGTACATCATATTTTAATGTTCTCTGGCACCAGCAAGAATATCGAACGAGATATTCGCCAAAAGTTTCGTGGCGGCACCGGCGGCTACGATGGCGCATTCGTTCCGGGGCAACGAGTACAGCCATATCCCGAAGGGGCTGCTAAGTTTTACCCCGCCGGTTCGCGGCTGGTGTTTCAAGTTCACTACACCCCGATTGGGACAGAGCAATTCGATCAAAGCCAAGTTGGCATGGTGTTTGCCGACCCCTCGGAGGTGAAGTACGAAGTTCGAACCACGAGCGCTGTGAATCCTTCCATTCGGATCCCAGCTTACGATTCTAACTACCGCGCCGAGGCGGGAAGCCCTCGCCTGCCTCCCCAATCGCAGCTTCTCTCTTTCTTGCCTCACATGCACTTGAGAGGAAAAGCCTTTTACTACGAAGCCGTCTACCCAGGAGGGCAACGCGAGCCCTTGCTGGACATCCCACAATTCGATTTCAACTGGCAATTGGCCTACCGCCTGCAAGAACCCTTGGAAGTGCCAGCCGAGACACGAATTCACTGTGTTGCACACTTCGACAATTCCGAAGCCAACTTGGCCAACCCAGACCCCTCGAAAAATGTGCGTTGGGGAAATCAAACATGGCAAGAAATGATGATTGGTTATTTCAACTACATGATTCCTGTTGGCTCTCAGTTACAGCAAGAGCAAGACCCCGACTTAGCACGACTTACCGCGCTATTTGATAGTCTGGACAACAATCTCGATGGAATGATTTCTCTCGAAGAATCGCCCAAACGCTTTCGGTTTATGTTCAAACCGCTTGATGTCAACGGCGATAACGCGATTAGTTTTGAAGAATTAAAAGCTCTTAAGAAGTTCCAGTAGAGCAGCTACCACTCGTGTCAGAAGCCTAGCAGGTCGTTTTCTTGCTTATTTATTCGTGGCATTCGTGGTTCCCTCTTTTCAGTTTGAGTAATCACTCTTGGCACCTCCTACCCGAAAATTAAAACGCAAACATAAGCACGACTTCTTCGGTGCTAAGAACAGAGGCGATTCTTTTTCATGCTGCCCGTGCTTTCTCTGCTTGCAGTACCAGCAATTTTTTTGAAATGCCCCAAAGCCATTTCTTCCTCTTGAAAACGGATTTAGATTCGCGTCTACTGCTACGGCTTGCTACAATGCCCGACGTGCTTTTGCTCGGCAACTTGGATTCGGTGTTCCGAAGCAATGACTTCCCGTCAAACAACAACTGAGCCATCGGAGGATTGTTAATGCAAAGACGACGTTCGAGCTAACCCTTTCAGTTTTTTCTTTTCGCCGTAGGCGGCGTGCGATTTTTTGAGAGGATTCTTGATATTAGTCGAGGGAAGCTAGGCACGGTTTTCTGAACGGGATTTTCCGTAGGAATCGGGGCGAGCGTCCAAGCGACTAATTCATAATCCAGTCCCTCCTTGGATGAGGACGACGTCATGAAAATGGCAACCGCTTTAGCGATTTTTTCTCTTCCATGCTTCTGCATGGCGACAGCCCGCGCGGCCCCGGTCACATTCGACTGGGCCACCATCGGCAATCCGGGCAACGCAGGTGACGTACAATCGCAAGGTACGTTTGGTTCCGTTGCTTACACCTACCGAATCAGCAAGACCGAAGTCACCAACGCTCAGTACACCACGTTCCTTAACGCGGTCGACCCGACTGCGGCCAACTCGCTTAGTTTGTTCAACACAAACATGGCCAACAACTTTGGCGGTATTGAAAACACGGGAATCGCTGATGGCTCCCGCTACATTGCCCAGGCAGGCCGCGAGGACAACCCAGTTACCTACGTTTCTTGGTACGATTCAGTCAGGTTCATCAACTGGCTCCATAACGGCCAAGGAAGCGGCGGTACGGAAAGCGGCGCTTACACCTTAAACGGCGGCACGGCGACGCCTAGCAATGGTCTTAGTGTCATCCGCGATACCAACGCGATCGATTGGCTTCCTTCGGAGAACGAGTGGTACAAAGCGGCCTATCACGATGCTAGCTCCGGCTTGGAAGCGACCTACTTCATCTACGCCACCGGCGGCAATGCAGAACCCGTGAGCGACCAACCAGGCGACAATCAGGCGGCGGTAAATTACTTTAACGACGATAGAGAGGCTAACGGTTTCAACGATGGCTATGTTGCCTCTGGCACATCAGACCTTCCGCTCAACACCAGTCCATTTACCGATGTCGGTGCCTGTACCGACGCCACGAGTCCGTACGGCACGTTTGATCAGAGCGGCAACGTTGCGGAGTGGGTAGAGACATTTATTGGTGGGCCTTTCCGCGGCATTCGTGGCGGCAACTGGTCCTTAAACTTCAATATTTTGCTTGCGTCGTCCCGAGTGAGCATCGTCCCGACACTCGAAGGTGCCGCTACTGGATTCCGCGTCGCAACCATCCCTGAGCAGGCACCCTCGCTGGTGACTTTGACAACGATGGTGATGTCGATGGCGCTGACTTTCTTCGCTGGCAACGGGACGGACTCAGCACGACAGACCTCGCCGATTGGGAAGCACACTTTGGCACCACAGCTCAACTGGCGGCAGCATCAACCAGTGTGCCGGAACCCTCGACCGGTTTGATGATGGTGTGCTGTGGCGTCTGCGCGATGCGACGTCGACACGCTGCTTCCTAGTCCGGTTTTGTAGATATTCGCGGTAAACCAGGGGCGCTATCAGGAGGTCAGAGATGAATTTTTTTATGGAAAACAAGACGATGCCAAGTGGAGACATGAGCTCTCCTTGGACTGGATTCGATTTTAGACATTTCCTGCTTGGCATGATCGCCTTGATGACGTCTGCCCGCGTTGCTGTGGCCGACCCTGGTATGTATCTGAACCGGGCAGAAATCGACGCGATCCAACTTAAAGTCGATGCGGGTGAGGCTCCCTGGACGGATGCCTATGCCCAAGTCATGGCAGCGACCAATACCGCGCTGAGCCAACCGTTGTTAAGCGTCACTTTTCAGGGTGACACCGGTAATCAATACTCTACCCAAGCTCCCTTTTGTGGATGGACAGCGGTAGATGGACAATCACCGGATTGCCGGGACGGTGAAATCAATCTGGCTCAAGACCGGGGAGATTACGATGTGGCGATCCAGGTAGGGGACACGGTTCGGGATTTAGGTTTGGCTTATGCGTTTACCGGCCAGTCGCAATACGCCGATAAAGCCATCGACATGATTCGGGCTTGGTCGTTAGATTCAACCACACGCATGTTGCCAATATCATCGCCCAAGGCAATAAGCAATGCTGGCGGTCGTATCGAGATATTCATCACGATGCCTGGCTATCTTTATGGTGCCGATTTGATCTCGGACTATGAAGGCTGGGATCCGGTGGAAAAAGCTGGTTTTCAAGATTGGACGAGAGCACTGGCGGACCATACCATCGCCAATGGTACCGGGGCCAACAATTTTTCTAACTGGCGAGTGGTTCTGGCTGCCTCAGCCGGTGCCTTGCTGGATGATCAGGCCATGTTAGATTTTGCAGAAGATGAGTGGAAGAGCTTGATTCGGTCACAAATGAAGGGTGTGGGCAGTAATGTGGCTGGTGCACTGAGCCAAGAGGTTGGACGAGCTCAAGGATTGCACTATTCGCTGTTTGCTCTCAATGCCATGATCCAAGGCGCTGAAATTTTAAACACGCGCGGTGTTGATGTTTACGACTATGTTGGTCCCGCTGATCTTGGTGGTGGCGCCGCCAGCCTGAAACTGGCGTTGGATTATATCGTTGGATTCGCCAGCGCTGAGGACCCTGTGGCGGCATTTGAGGCTGCTCGTGGTCTCGTTGACAATGGCTTTCTCGGTTACACGCAAATTACACCCATTACTGCAGACAACAGTATGGCGTTGTTTGAGTTGGCCTACTCTTACTGGCAGGATCCAGATTATCTAGCCGTCCTCGAAAGGTGGGGCCGTCCGATCGATGACATTCGGCCCATGGGCAACGTCACACTCACGCATGGTAATACCTTTGAGCTGAGTGCCGTCCCAGGTCTCGCCGGCGATTTTGACTCCGACGGTGATGTCGACGGAGCCGACTTTCTCCGCTGGCAACGCGACGGTCTAAGCTCAACGGACCTCGACGATTGGCAAGCAAACTTTGGCACCCTTCCTCCGGAAGCAGTGTCAACCAGTGTGCCGGAACCCTCGACCGGTTTGATGATGGTGTGCTGTGGCGTCTGCGCGATGCGATGCCGTCGACACGCTGCTGCCTAGTCCGGTTTTGTAGATATTCGCAGTAAACCAGGGGCTTTATCAGGAGATCGAAGATGAATTTTTTTATGGAAAACAAGACGATGCCAAGTGGAGACATGAGCTCTCCTTGGACTGGATTCAATTTCAGGCATCTTCTGCTTGGCATGTTTGCCTTGTTGGTCTTTGCCAACACCGCTGCGGCAGACCCCAATATGTTTCTGAACCAAACAGAAATTGACGCGATCAAGCTCAAGGTCGATGCGGGCGCGGCTCCCTGGGCAGATGCCTACAGTACCGTGCTCGACAGGGCCGCGGTGGCGCTAACCACCGATCTGCAAAGCGTTACCTATCAGGGTATCGTCTCCGGTAGCATTCAATGGCATCAGGACGACGATCACGCTGCGGCAATCATCATGAGCGATTCGGTAAGGACCTTGGGTTTAGCTTATGCGTTTACAGGCGAATCGCAGTATGCCGAGAAGGCCATCGATTTTATCCGGACTTGGTCGTTGGATTCAGTGACGCGTATGCGACCAAACTCGCCAGCAAAGGCGATCCAGATTTTTGTTACCATGCCTTCTTTGTTTTATGGCGCGGATTTGATCTCGGACTACGAGGGCTGGGATCCGGCGGAGAAAGCTGGTTTTCAAGGTTGGACGCAGGTCATCGGTAATATCGCAAGAGACAATGGCCAGGGGCCCAATAATTTTTCCAACTGGCGAACGGTGATGCTTGCCTCGGCGGGTGCCTTCTTAGACGATCAGGTCTTATTGGATAAAGCGGAATCTGTGTGGAAAGAATTGGTCCCAATTCAAATCAGAGATTCCGGCAGTACCGTGGCGGGCCAAATGGATCAAGAGTATACACGAGACGATGGACTGCATTACTCTCTGTTTGCGATTAACGCCATGATGCAAACGGCTGAAATCATGGATAATCGTGGTGTCAACCTTTATGATTACGTTCATGAATTCGAGACCAATGGCGTCCCCAACGGTAACTACGCCAGCCTTAAATTGGCGTTGGATTTTATCACTCCTTATGCCATCGATCCGGCAACATGGAATGCCGATGGCTACTCCCAAGATACGACCATTGCTCAGAGACACCACATGGCGATCTATGAATTGGCCTACTCTTATTTTCAGGACCAGCAATTCCTGGACGCCATCAACCGATGGGAGCGTCCGATGTACGAAAATCGGATCATGGGCATCACGACGCTCACTCACGCTAATACTTTTGAGTTGGCCGTCCCGAGTGTTGCTAACGGCGATTTTGATTTCGACGACAACGTCGACGGGGCTGATTTTCTCCAGTGGCAACGAAGCAAATTGAGTGCATCGAGCCTCGACGCCTGGCAAGCGAACTTTGGCACCCTTCCTCCGGAAGCAGCGTCGACCAGCGTTCCAGAACCCGCTGCCGGTTTGATGCTATTGGTCGGCTGCGGCATCTGTGCGATGCGGCGATGGCGTGCCGCAGTCTAATCAACAAGTGCCACTAATCAAAAGGTGCCAAGAACTTTTCAGAAAAGTTTCCTGGACACTCAGAGCTATTTTCCCATGCTCTGTGAAGCCAACCATAGGAATGGAGACTTGGCACCTTTCGTTTTACCTTTTGGAATTTTTGTGTGCGCTACCCTGGGTAGAAAGACACGCTGGCTATCAAAGGTGGGGAATGATTTCATTCGCCGATACTTAGCCATAACTTTTTTTGGAGCACAACCTCATGCAGAAAACGACTCTCATTCTCTCAACTTTAGCGATTGCAGCTTCCTGTTTATCGACAGCCCGCGCGGCCACGGTCGCATTCGATTGGGCCACCGTTGGCGATCCTGGCAATGTTGGCGAAGAGCAACAGTCTGGGCTGCCCCACCTGCAAGGCACTTTTGGGGCCGTTGCCTACACTTACCGTATCAGCAAGACCGAAGTGACCAATGCCCAGTACTCCAAGTTCCTTAATGCGGTCGATCCGGCAGCGGCCAACACGCTCGGCCTGTTTAACCCAAGTATGGCAGGCAATTTTGGCGGGATCGAGCTGCAAGCAGCCAATGCCTCCGGTAGCCGATTCGTTTCTCAAGCGGGTCGAGAGAACAATCCGGTTACTTTTGTCTCTTGGTATGATTCCGTCCGGTTTATTAATTGGCTGAACAATGGCCAGGGTACTGCTGATACCGAGAGTGGTGCTTACACGCTAAATGGCGGCACGGCAACTCCCACCAATGGGCTGAGTATTACCCGCGAGGCAGACGCGACCGTTTGGCTTCCCTCGGATGATGAGTGGTACAAAGCGGCCTACTATGATCCCTCAGGTGTCTACTACAACTATGCCACTGGCAGCGACACGATTCCCGTGAGCGATCAACCTGGCGACGACCCCTCGGCAGCGAACTACTTGAACAATGATTTCATGGCCAATGGCTTCAACGATGGTTACGCGGTTTCTGGCAACCCTATCAACGAAGGGCCCAATCCCTACACCGATGTCGGTGCCTACAGCAGCGCCACAAGTCCTTATGGAACCTATGACCAAAACGGGAACGTCTCGGAGTGGAACGAAACCCTTGCCACCGCAACTGCCCGCGGCACACGTGGCGGCAGCTGGGGCACCGGCACCGATCCCCTCGCTGCGTCGTTTCGGTCTGTCACCACTCCAACGAGCGAGTTCAGCAGTATCGGGTTCCGCGTTGCGAGCCTTTCTGGCCAAGCAGGACTCGCTGGCGACTTTGACGCAGACGAGGATGTCGATGGTGCCGACTTTTTTATGTGGCAACGCAACCAAAATATCGGCAGCCTCTCGGACTGGGAGGACAACTTCGGCGCAGTCGCTCAACTGGCGGCAGCGTCCGCAAGCGTTCCTGAACCCTCGAGCGGTTTGGTGCTGGCGCTGTGCTGTGGCATCTGCGCTATGCGGCGACAACAGCGAGCCATGCTTGGAGCATAGCCTCGCATTCATTGGTGAGAGAGTGTACGTTTTTCCGAAGAACCAAAAAAGACTCAGCCAAGTCTCGGCGAGAACTTTTTGTTAAACGAGAGGTGACTTTCAATGCGACGATTTTTAGATAGCGTTTTTACTTTTCTTGTGATGAGTTTTTGCGTCTTGGCTCTTGCGAGTCAAGCGACCGCGGCAGATCATCTGAATGCAATCATTCAGGCGATGCCAGCCAATTCCTGGTATACCGTGCCCAATAGTAAGCTTCATGAAGACCCGGCCGAGGCACTGGATTCAGAATTCCCCGGCATTTGGCAAGGAAATGCTCGGGAAGCGGATGGCCGATTCGCTTGGAGTGGTGGTGCTTTGGATAGCAAGCGAGACCGCTTGGTAATTTGGGGAGGTGGTCACGCCGACTACTATGGCAATGAACTTTATGGGTTTAACCTCAAAGACTTCACTTGGGACAGACTAACGGACCCCTCCCCGGTATGCGACCCTGGCGGACTCAATGGGAATCCTCCTGGTGATTGCGCCGACATCCTCTCCGATGGCAATCCCAACGCCCGTCATACTTATTACAATCTGGATTATATCCCAGAGCTTGATAGCCTGTTTTCGTCACCCGCCGGATCGACCGCTAGTAGAAGTGGTGGACTGGATAGAAACACATGGCTGTTTGATTTTGAGGCCAATGAAGCCGACAGAACAGCAGGGTGGAACAATCGGGGGAAGGCGCTAGGCAATGGAGACCCTAATGGAACGTCGATTGTCGGCTGGTCACCGACGGCATCTGCCTACGACCCGAATTCAGGTCTTGTCTATTCGGTCAGTACGGCTGGCTTGTATGAGTACAATATCGAAACGAACTTTTGGCGACGTCTCAATAGCAGCAATATCGTAATCCCAGGCGGACCTAGCAACGCCAGTGACCGCGGTATGGTTATCGATCCCAAGCGAAATAAAATTGTTGTCATTGGTCATGGACAAGTCACGGTGTACGACCTTGATGGCGATATGCAGTATCAACAACAAGTTTGGGAGACCACCGGGAATGAATTCCAAACGGCACCCGGGACCGGTGGCTATCGACCAGGTGTTAACTATGATCCGGTTGCGGATCGGATTGTCGTTTGGGACGGTGACGCGGTTCAGGCCTTGAATATGGAGACAAGAGAGTGGGAGCAATTGGCGGCGACGCCAGAGCTTCCGGAGGGCACAGGAACGTATGGGCGTTTCCGTTACAGTCCTACACAGAATGCCTACATCGTGGTCAATGGTGGAGACCAAGATGTGCTCATTTACAAACTTACCGAACCCCCAAATCTTCTCGAAGGCGATTTTGACGAAGACGGGGATGTGGACGGTGCCGACTTTCTCCAGTGGCAGCGAGGCGGATTGAGTACATCGGCCCTCGCCGATTGGGAAACAAACTTCGGCGCCACCTCTCTTCCAGCAGCGTCAACCAGTGTGCCGGAACCCTCAACCGGTTTGATACTGGCCCTGTGCTGCGGCATCTGCGCGATGCGGCGACGGCACACCCGCGCCGGGGGGGCTGCCATACGCTAGACACAATTTGAGTCTGGAATCTAGGGGCATTTACTTTCTATCCAGGAACTGAGAAAGGTTGATCATGCGCTACTTCAGAACATTTTTTGCTTTGTGCTGCCTTATCCCCTCGGCGACCGTTGTTATGGCAGACAACCCAACAGCCATTCATCTCTCACCGTCCGATAACTGGTTCGATGTCCTCAACGGCACGAGCCTAAATCCTGGCGACGAGGTGGTCCTGTCAGCGGGTACTTACAGTGATAGCCGTCGCCTAAGCTTCAGGTCTTTCGGAACGGCAGAGAACCCAATTATTGTTCGGGCATCTGAAGGGGTGAGTGTCACGATCACTCGACCGAATGCTTCTCAAAATGTTATGAATGTCGAAGGTGCCCAGTACGTAACATTTCGAGGCCTAGATATCGTGGGCGGCTCGGCAGGCATTCGTATCCAAAGACAGTCGGGACGTCAGCCGACCTCGCTTACGTTTGAGGACATGGTCATTCGGAATACCGCATCTGGCGGTATCACCGCAAACCAAAGCGGAACCACATATGACGGACTCATTTTCCGGCGAAACGAGATCGCAAATGTAGGAGGTTTGGCTGGCCTTTATCTTGGATGCAACAACGCGTCCGGAGGGGCGACCGCTTGCGAATTCAAAAATGGACTGGTCGAGGAAAACTACGTCCACGATCTAGGAGGAGGCGTTGGCGATGGCATCCAGATCAAAGATGGCAGCTTCAATAACATCATCCGAGACAACGTGGTGGTCAATACTGGCGTGGGCGGTTCGGTTGGCATTTTGGTTTACGGCACCGATGGAAATGCCCGTAATATCATCGAGGGCAATGTGATTTGGAATAGCGGGGATAACGCGATTCAGGCTGCTTCTGAAGCAACCATTCGCAACAACATTATCTTCAGCTCGGGGCCCGGATTTAACGGAATAGCCAGCCAACCTCACCAAAGCGCGATCCCAGGGAACTTGACGATCGTTAACAACACCGTTTTTTCGACCGGCGGCGATGACGTTCTCGATATCAACTACGGCGGGCCTCTCAGCGGCCCGATCATCGTAGCGAACAATGCCCTCTACGCGACCCAAGGCGGCCGCGCCATTCGTGTTCCCAGCTCGGGCGATGTGACCGTGGTAGGCAACGTCGGCGTTGGGTCAGATTCGCCCGGTTCGCTTTCAAACGACCCGTCGGCCTGGAACCCGACCGGTAATCTACTTGCCGATTTCGGCAACTTTGCTTCGATGGACTCTTTTCCCATCGCTGGGTCGAATCTAATCGGTGCCGGCGACGCGACATATCAGCCGGCGGTCGATTTCAATGGCGTCTCGCGTGCCGGCACGAACGATGTCGGGGCCTATCGCTACGATCCGAATGGAAATCCGGGCTGGCAGATTTCCTCGGCCTTCAAAGAGTTCCCTACGCTAGTCGCAGGCGATTTCGACAACGATGGTGATGTCGACGGAGCCGATTTTTTAGCATGGCAGCGAGACGGACTAAGCGCGACGGATCTCGCCGCTTGGGAGGCAAACTTTGGAATGACCTTTCCCACAGCAACAGCGATTAGCGTGCCGGAGCCGACGCCCGGAGCCATGCTACTGCTAGGAGCAATCGGCAGCATGAGATTGTGGACACGGCGAAGAGCTTAACTTCCACGGCAGATCCCCCCCCTCCACGAGATTTTTGGCGCAATGAATGGTTGCGACAACTCTTAGAATGAGAGAGCTAGCTCATGCTTCGCTTTCACCAACCATGTGCAACGTTCGTGTTGGAAACGCGAACTGCACGCCCAGTTTGTCGGCTAAGCGGATGATGTCGGAGAAGAGGCGATGGCGGGATTGCAATTCGGAGCCCCAGTCAGGGCATTGCACAAAGCAGTAGAGCATGATGTCGAGCGAGCTCGAACCGAAGTCATGGAGATAGACGTGGAAGTAATCTTTGCGCGTGTTCGGATGGCTAAGAATCAGCTCGCGGATACCTTCGCAAAAATCTTCAAGCTGGTCGGGCGAGGTGTCGTACTGCACGCCGAGTGTCGTTTTGATTCGACGATAACGACGGCGGCCCATATTGTCGACGGCAGCGGTTGTGAGGTGACTGTTGGGTAAGGTGACTAGCGAGTTATAGAAAGTGCGGATGCGCGTGCTACGGAATCCGACCGTTTCAACCGTGCCTTCGGCTCCGGAGGTGACAATCCAATCGCCGACTTCAAAGGGGCGATCGAAAAGGACGGTCAGAGAGCCGAAAAAGTTGGCCACCGCGTCCTTCGACGCAAAAGCCAAAGCGGCACCACCCAACCCCAAGCCGCCCAGAAGGCCAAGAATCGGGACCTCGAAAGTTTGTGCCGCGGTGAGAATGGCGATGCATGCCGTAAATATTTTGAGTGACTTCGAGAGTAGCGGTACGAGTAGGTCATCGAATTTCGTATTGGTACGCAACGCTTGCTTAGCCAAATACTTGGATAGGACGTCGACGATTGCAAAAGCGGTCCAGGCGGCGGCATAAATAGTAAACAACTTGAGCACCGCAAGCAGAATACCTATTGTCGACGGCGATAAGCCAATCAACTTGGTTCCCCAGTACCAAGTACTTGCGTTTACTAGTCGACCAATCGGCCGCCAAATTTTTGCCCTCGCGGCGATTTCTTCTTCCTCGACATAATTTTCCAACCACCGCGAACTGATGGCCGCCAGGAGCCAACGTGTCAGGACATCTGCTGCCAGACCAATGAAAATCAGCGAAAGCAAGCAGAGCCACTGGTAGTTGGGCAAAATCAGGGTTTTGCCGCGTAAAGAAACGGGAAATGCATTGCGAAGCTGGATTGAGAAGGGTTGGTCGATCTCTTCAAAATTTTCGGTTTGCTGTGCCGTTGGCTCGGGACCTTGTTCTAGTGCATTGTAAAGAGCCTCGATTCCCATGGTTGTTTCTTCGCTGAAACGCCAGTTGAAATCGTCTTGATTGCGTCGAATAGTCAGTTCGGCGGCTTCAGGCAATGCTCCGAAAATTGCATCGAGGCCGAATGGGGCGGGATGATCGTTTTTGTCTGGCAGACTATCCCAGAGCCACTGGTCGTCGAGCGAAAGGCTGGTCAGTCGCTGAATCACGAGATGCAGTTGATAGGCCACATTGGGGCCGCTGGTGGCAACCGCTTCTTTGGTCAGCCCTCCCAGGTCGAGGCAAGAGATGGCTAGCTCTGTCTCGTTGTCACGCATCGCTTGTAAAAACGTATGGAGAGTCGCCCGGGGGCTGCGCAGCTCGGGAAGAGGTACGGCAGCAGCAGGGGACGCGACTGGAGGTGCTTCTGATTCTTGCGCACCAGTAGCCGCCAGGGGTAAAGCAATCAGAATGAGGCTAAGGAAAATTGAACGAACATAAAACGGGGACAGGTCCATATTAAGCCTTTTTAGGTCTTCCCGGCCGTCGCATTGTTGCTTGTAAGCCTAACTTTTTTGCTGTTTTCTTCGCCCAAGCCGTGCTGCCGTAGGGAGTTCCTCGTCGGCAGCTTTGGCGAATCGCTTCAAGCTCCGCTTCGGTTGCCGGTTCGTTGATGTATTGTAGCCACTTGCGAGGGCGAGGAAGAGGCCAGTCGGAGAGCATCGCATGATGTTCTGGCGACCCAAACTGACGTATCCAAAGACTACACCACGGCCATTCTTCCGCTTTTGACACGAAATTGGCACGCAAAGCATTTCGCTCGGTATAGCGGACGACCTGATAAAAATACTCGTCGGTCTCAACGGGGAAAGATTTGTATCGACTTTGATAAACATGCCCGTAGCCAACCATGTTGTGGTTCTTTTGCCAACGCGTGACATGCGTCACCGTCAGTCGCTGCATAAACGCCCCAAGATCGCCGTCATTTTCTGGCCAGAGAACAAAATGCCAGTGATTGGGCATGAGACAATAGCTCAAGATTCGCATCGAGCGTTTTTCGAGCGTCTCGACAATCACGCGTTCGAAGGCCAGGTAATCCTCATTGTTGAAAAACAACGGTTGCTTGCCCACGCCACGGTTGATGACATGATAAACCTTTCCTCCAGGAGCAATGCGTGCGGTTCTAGGCATACGCAAAATGTACTAAATCAAGGCTCAGGAGTCAATAACTGGACCTGTCCCAATACTGTTCGGCACACCGATTGCTGTTGATTTTTTCGAGCTTGAAAAACTGTTCCTGACGTTTTAGTTCGTCAGGTTTGGTGAAAAGTTGGCAGGCGAGTGCCATGCCGTTCGACCAGAAATCTTACCCATGGCGCAG
>JAJRSE010000063.1 GCA_024278955.1 Planctomycetota bacterium
CGTTTTCATCGATAAACGCGACAGCCTGTCCGACCGTTTGGATCTTCTCTGCAGCATCGTCAGGGATGTTGACATCGAATTCTTCTTCGAGTTCCATAACCAACTCGACCGTGTCGAGCGAGTCGGCACCCAAGTCGTTCACAAACGACGTGTCCGAAGAAATCTTGTCTTTGTCGACACCAAGCTGCTCGGACACGATGTCCGTAACGCGTTCTAGTACTGAGGCCATGATGATGGTCTCCTTCAAAACTCAAGGATTATTGATGAATAACCACGAGACAAAGTGGGAATGTTTGATTCGAGATGTGTGATCGCTGATTGTGGATACCTCCAGATCATCAATCTCACCTCTTAAATCGCCAATCTTTCTCAGTGTCTCCGTGGTAAAAGGTTCTGTTTTTGCGAAGTCTTCAAGATAGAACGATACCGCAATCGGGGTCAAGATTACCGTTTCTCTCAGGCACTGTCTAGGGCGTCTGGGCGGTAAGTAAAGGTTTGACGTAACTACTCAGCGGTGATTGGTATGGACTTCGGGTCACATTTTGGTTTAGACCCTTGGTGTAAGGATTTTACCCGATGGTTGACCACTTGCCAAATCTCTCAGAACTTTCCGCTGGGGATAAAGATGGGCTGATTGTTCGTTTGTTTGCCGCAGTCGAGGATTTGCAGGCCCGAGTGACCTTGCTTGAGTCGGAGAACCAAGAGTTGCGTGCAGAGAATCAACGCCTGCGATCGGAAAACCAAGAGCTTCGTGGGAAGCTGGCGAAGAACAGCCAAAACAGTAGCAAGCCGCCTTCGACTGACGGCTACAAAAAGCCAAAACCCAAGAGCTTGCGAAAATCGAGCGGCAAGAAATCGGGCGGGCAGCAAGGGCACACAGGAACGCGACTTGAACGGGTGGAACAACCAGACCACACGATCATTCACCCGATAACGAACTGCCAAGAGTGCGGCCACTCTCTGAAACAGAGTCCTGCCACTGGCCATCGCAGGCGTCAGGTGATCGACCTTCCGCCGCTGAAGTTGGAAGTGACCGAACATCAGGTCGAACTCAAATCCTGCCCTCATTGCAAGTGCCAGAACGAAGCCTCCTTTCCGACCGAAGCAAAAACGTCGGTGCAATACGGATCAAGAATCAAGTCGCTGTTGGTTTATCTGAACCAATATCAGTTGTTGCCTTACGAGCGGACCGTGCAGTTGGTCGAAGACCTGTTTTCACGCACGATCAGCCAAGGGACACTTTCCGCCTGGAATACGGCTTGTTTTGAGGATCTGGAATCGACCGAAGAAAGCATCCGTCAGGCGATTCTTGCCAGCGAGGTGGTTCACTTCGACGAGACCGGCATCCGTAAACAAGGCAAACTGCACTGGCTTCACACGGCAAGCACCGAGCAGTTAACATCCTACGGCTTGCACGCCCGTCGCGGGAAAGAGGCGATGGACGAGCTTGGTATCCTGGAACATTACACTGGCTATGCCGTGCACGATCATTGGAAAAGCTACTTTTTGTTTTCTTGTGAGCACGCATTGTGCAACGCGCACCATCTGCGTGAGCTAACTTATCTTGCCGAGCAAGAAAATCTCGACTGGGCGAAATCGATGATCGCCCTTCTGCTCGAAGCAAAAAAGGCAAGCGAATCGATGCCGGAGAATTGTCTTGCGGAAGATTCTGTGGAACTGGCATCGATTAGTCTTCGGTACGACGGCTTACTTGACAAAGGCTTGGCTCAAGACATTCCTCCTCCGGCGGCAAAGCCGAAAACGAAAAAGCGAGGTCGCCCGAAACAATCGAAAGCCAAAAATCTGCTCGATCGCCTTCGGGATTTCAAAGACCAAGTCTTGGCATTCTTAGTCCATCCACGGGTCCCGTTCGACAACAATCAGGGCGAGCGTGATATTCGGATGGCCAAGCTCAAGCAGAAAATCTCGGGCTGTTTCCGCGGCCCCGACGGCGGGGAAATCTTCAGCCGAATTCGCGGCTATATCTCGACGCTGCGCAAAAATGACCTGAATATCCTCGACGGAATCCAATCCGCCTTCGATAAATCGCCCATACTACCGGCGATTGTCACCGCCGCTGAGTAGTTACCGGAAATTAATGTTTTCCCTTGAATTTAGAACTACTGACTTTTGCTTTCTAACAGAGGATGTCCCATCCCCAAGTAAAACCAGACGGACTTCTATGAAAGCTGGATTTCATGGGAGCAGTAAGTAAAACAGCCGGATTGTTTTATAGTCTTTTCTCATTGGGCGGCCTGCAATTATCGCCGACCATACAATTGACTGGGCATTGTAGCGCTATAGTTAATCGCTGTTCCTCCTGCGATGAAGATTTTGCATTACTACATTTTTCCACAAGTTCGAACGTGTTACTTCCTTCTTGCTAAGGTTTCATAGGCAAGTTAGTATGGATCCTTAGGAGCGGTGGTTTTGTCTTTAAGAGCGGTAGTTTTGTCTTTGTGTAGAGCCAACTAGAACTAGAGCATTTTTGGGGTGAGAATTACATGTCCTCAGGTGGTCCGAGATTACTTATCATCGCGGCGCATCCAGATGATGCTGAGTATCACGCGGGCGGTCTGGCTACCATATACCGTCAACTTGGGCGGGCGGTGAAAATGCTGTCTGTAACCGATGGGGCAGCAGGACACTATGAGCGAAATGCTAGTGATCTCATTCCAATGCGTCGAAAAGAGGCTGCCGATGCAGGAATGGTAATTGGAGCCGTCTACGAAACTCTGGATTTTCCGGATGGGCAATTGCAAGCCACACTTGAAGTACGACACCATCTCATACAGGAAATCCGCGAGTTTAGGCCAGACCTTGTTCTGACACATCGAACCAGTGATTACCATCCAGACCACCGGGCGGTTGGGCAGTGTGTGCAAGATGCATCCTATCTGGTTACAGTTCCTAGAGTACTGCCGCAGTTTCCTGCCATTTCTCAACCTCCTGTATTCGCTTACATGGCTGATATGTTTACTCGACCAGTAAGGCATCGTGCCGACGAGGTACTTGATGTCACTCGTTACTTGGATAGTATCGTGTCCATGCTCGCTTGTCAGCATTCGCAAGTTTTCGAGTGGTTACCTTACGAGGAAGGAATACTCGAAACTGTACCAGACAGTGAAGAAGAGCGATTGGTATGGCTACGTGATTGGTACGCAAAGCACATGCGACCACGTGCAGACC
>JAJRSE010000064.1 GCA_024278955.1 Planctomycetota bacterium
CCGCCGTCAATTGCGGTTGCGGGCTATCTCGCAAGTTGAACAGGAGTTGGCGACCGTCCGTGACGTTCGCCAACGGCTGGGGGAAGTGTTCGTCAAGCTGGCCCAGGCGTCGTCTGAGGGCAAGTCGGTCTCACTGTCGCCGTGGGAGTTGGAGCCGCTGTTGCCTGCGATCCGGGCTGCGATCCACCAAAACGAAATTGAAAGGAACCGCCGATGAGCGTCATTACCGCGATCCGCCAGACTTTGCGGCGAAAAGAAGAGCAGACACGCGACCAAGAGTTACACGATTACAACTCACTTGTGGTTGCAATCGCCGATGGACAGGAACCGTCGGTGGATGACGTTGACCGGATTCTCACCGGGGGAACGGCCGAACGTCCCAAGCTGGTCTGTCCGACGCATCCCCAGCACAATCGGGTCCGAGCACTCAAAAGTGTTGGCGATGTGCGGGAATGCATCTGCGATGACTGTGGCACCGAATTCAAGCGCGAGTACGACGCATCGGCGGCACAAATCACCGGCCGCACAGTGGAAGACCTAGAGCGAGATATTGAATTGCTCAAACAGCGACGGCTGTGGAAGGAACAACTCGACAAGCTGCCGGATATTCAGTCGGGGCTGAAAAAGTTGAATGATCGACGGGAACGCCTGCGGGTGAAATACGAGAAGCTGTTTGCCGAGCAGAAACTCGCGAGCGAAGAAATGAACGACGAACAATTCAATCTCGCCCGGCAACTGCAAGTTGCGGAACAGGCGGAAAATGGACTGATTGCCAACTGCCGTGACGAGCGGCTGTGCGAGCGGTTCACTCAACTTCGCGGACAAAGAGCCAACGCTGCAACCCGGCATGGATCGTTGAAGCGAGACCTGTGGGGCTATTCACCGGTCGGTGAGATACGCGACCCCGAACACGGATCGACGGGCAGCAGGATGCTGACCTATCAGCGACACTTGGAGAAATGGTCGGGCGTTAGTACATCCTCGCAGCCTCACGGCTTCAATCTGGAAAAGGAACGGCGACTCTATCACGCCTTTCGAGACCGCGAATGGAACCCGAAAGTTGAAGAGTACGAACGGCTTAGTAGCGAACTGGCCGACATCGAATCCCAAGTGTCTGAGTTGCTGGAGGCGATGCTCGAACCGTGAAAGCCCCCAAGAAGAAACCCGATGCGGCGCAAATGCCGTCGGTCAAGGAATCGGCCGTTGCGATTGCCGAGCCGGGCGAACTGGAATGCCCAACGAATGCAGACCATCAACGGGTGCGTTTGTACGACGTCTACCGAAATTGCGGGCACGCCGTCTGCGATGATTGCGGGCGTTCATGGGAAGTGGCGGTCACGTTTCACGTTGATTTGGAGAAGTTCTTGCTGTTGGTCGCCGACGGATTACTGAAGGCGAAAACCCACCCAAGCGATACCGGCCCAGTCGTTGTAATGAACGAGGGGGATGCCCATGAACTCGCGCACACCTTACAACGATTAGTTCGCGATGCCCCGGAAACCCTCACCAGCGAAGAGGTTCGTCGATACTTTC
>JAJRSE010000065.1 GCA_024278955.1 Planctomycetota bacterium
ATTTCCACCGGTCCGCTCGAAGGGACCAACAACAAAATAAAAACCATGAAACGACAAGCCTACGGATTTCGCGATCATGAATTCTTCAAACTCAAAATCCTCGCCCTCCATCAAACTAAGTACGCTTTAGTCGGATGAACCGGAATTTATTCACTTGCCGAGCTTGCGGAATAATTAACCGCGTAGGCTGGCCGGTTGTCGGTGGTCGCAATCCACCACGGCACCGGTCGGTCGGCTTGGCTCTTTTGAAAAGGATTGCATTCTTATGGCGAAGAAACAAAAAGCCTTGAAGCCTGACGGTGACGGAATTTTGCGCACTGGCATTTACGATCAATATGTTGGCGAGCCTAAAAGAATAGCAGTCGATGAGCTTGAAGAGAAAATCAAGCAATACTGCGAACACTTTCACCAACCTGCAACTGAGCGTATAGGAGAGATTCGGAAATGGCTTTTTTCTATCCTAAAGCCGCACTTGACCGGCCCGATAACTCAGGAAAAAGCACGAAGTGAGCCGGGCGACCATCGACCATTAGACGATGGAAAGGGAATAAAGCTTTACACTCTTTCGGCGGGAATAACAGCGAAGGACAATTCAAGCGTCGAAGCAAAACAGGTTCAAGAAACGCTAAATGCGATACACGAATTAGATATCGTCGTTCACAATCTTGGCATCGAAAATGTTGATTCAGTCGTGCGGTCGTCGATCGCCCTGGGCCGACTCATTGAGCGAATCCATATCAGGCCTTTCGAACCACACGCCAGACGCGGTAAAGAAACTCTCGAATCAGCAAGGACTGGGGGCAAGTTGAATGCGTCGCTAACGCCGTCCCAAAAGAAAGAAGCATCAGACTCGGTGGCTGCCCTTATTTTGAAGGGAAAATCTCAGAACTCTGCCTGCGATGCAATAGCCGCTGACTACAAGGTCTCTCGCGAAACAATTGCAAGAGCGTATCGGGGCGCAAAGGAAAATAAGTGAATCAGATGGCCTTGTGATTCGACTCACAGCCCGCCTGTGAGTCAGTAGCAGCTGCAATAATTCACGCGCGAATGGTGTTTTTTACCCCTTCTTGCGAGAATTTATTATGAGCGATGAAGAAAAATTACTGTCCCTCCCTGCCGCCGTCGAGGCCGCCACGGGGCAAAGGCCCCACCCGTCTACTCTCCATCGCTGGCGCCTTCGCGGCATCGCCGGAGTGCGGCTCGAAACCGTCCGCTGTGGCGGCAAGAGGCTTTGCTCGGTCGAGGCCGTGCGCCGATTCTTGGCGGACGTGACGGCTGCGACAGATGGGGCATCTACCCCTGCTCGCACCAGCCGCCAGCGTCAAGCGGCCATCGATCGTGCCGAAGCCGAGCTAGACGCGGCTGGCATCTGAACAAATCACCCCATTCCCGTGCGGGCATGAAAATGGCCCGTCGCCTGGCAGGGCGCGCGGGCCAAAAAAGGAGTTTGAATAATGAATTGTAACAAAAAACGCCCGGCGCGCCAGCCGCTGCTGGTCCTCAGCTATGCCGATGGACATCTCGAAATTTTCGGCGAAAAAAATATCGACGTACATATCGCGCGCGTGCCGGTCGCGACGAGCGCCAAGGCTGAAATCCAGGCCGAAGAGGTGGCCGAACTGCTGCTGCCGGCGCGATATCGCGAACTCTATCGCGCCGATTTATTGCGAAAAAATGGCGCGACGCGGCCACTGCTGCCGTCGGTGCTGGCAGCCGCCCGGCAGGCCCGGGAGGATATAGTTCTGCTCGATCGAATGGGTGTAGACACCCCAGCACAGGAGGGCGTGATATGGACATTGTAAAACTGCTCAAAGATGCAAAAAAAGACGGCGTCAAAATTGATTTGATCGAAGGCGAACTTCAGATTGAAGCAACCGCCGACAAAAAACATTGGCTCGGTAAACTGCGACCGCACAAGCAAGAAATTTTATCGCACTTGATCGGAGAGCCAACAGACGGAGAGATAGATGAGCCAGTACGACAAGTCGATAAGTACCGGCCATTCCCGACATCTGCCTTGCCAGCCCAGGTAGAGGGATATGTTAGCGCAGCCTCAAAGGCGATTGGCTGTGACCCCTCTTTTGTGGCTTTGCCTCTTCTAGCGAGCCTTGCGAGAGCAATCGGTAACAAACGTGTGATCCGGCTAAAATCGACTTGGTGCGAGCCTGCAATTATTTGGGCAGCCATGATTGGGAAGAGTGGCACACATAAAACGCCAGCAATGCAAATTGCCATGAAGTTCCTCGACAAACTGCAAGCGAAGTCAATCTCCTCGCACGCCGAGGCAATGCAGCAGTTCGATATCGATGTCGTGGAGCATGATCGAGACTTTGCCACCTGGAAGAAGAGCAAAGGCAGAGACTTACCTCCGATCAAACCGGAACTGCCGGTCTGCAATCGATACGTAACTTCCGATAGCACGATCGAGGCCCTGGCCATGTTGTTGCACGATCAGTTTGACGGCCTGCTAGTTTCCCGCGATGAGTTGGCTGGCTGGTTGAATGGCATCGCCGAGTACAAAGGTGGCAGCGGTTCTGACCTTGGTCATTGGCTAGCAATGTGGAGTGCTGCCCCTCTTGTAGTCGACCGCAAGACCGGCGCGATAAAGATGATTCACATCCCGCGGGCAGCGGTGTCGTTAGTCGGCGGTATCCAGCCCGGTACGCTAAGAAAGGCAATCGGCCAAGAGCACATGCAAGATGGGCTTTGTGCTCGATTGCTGTTGGCGATGCCACCATCTAAGCCAGTCACTTGGAGCGATGCCACGGTTAGCACTACCGCTGAGAAAACTATCACAGGCTTGTTCGACCGACTGATTGATCTTGAGCCAGGCGTAAGTGAGCAAGGGGAAGCTGAGCCAACAGCACTGGACTTGACCCCAGAGGCGAAAACTCTCTGGGTGAAATACTTCAACCGTCATCGTTCTGAGCTAGTCGACCTGGACGACGACCTAGCAGCGGCATGGTCAAAGCTGGAAGCATATACGGCTCGGTTCGCTCTGATCTTCCAATTGTGCGATTGCCCTGAGGAGCACTCGATCGACGAAACATCAATGCAGGCAGCTATCGAGTTGTCGGATTGGTTCGGTGTCGAGGCCAAGCGTGTTTACGGAATGTTCTCCGATGACAAAGAGGGTCAAGAGCAACGGGAATTGGTCGGTCTGATCGAGCGAAAGGGCGGAAGTGTTACCCCGCGCGACCTGATGCGATCCTGCCGAAAATTCAAGACATCTTCGGAAGCTGAGAAAGTACTCGGCGACCTGGTTAAGGCAGGTGTAGGCAATTGGGTGGTTGTTTCGTCGGCAACAAATAAACGTCGTCAATTTACACTGCTGACGGCGTTGACGGTGACAAATTCGCCTAATTCAGCGGATTTAGCCGATAGTGTCAGCGTCAACGGTGTCAGCCGCCAAGAGTGGGAGGCATCGCTATGACCACGATCTATGCCGGTATCTCGGCCAATCGACGAAGAGAGATTCCCCCATCACTGCCGATTTGGAGCGGGTCTTGCGACCACTGCCAAGCACCTATTGTGTGCCATGCCCCGGGCCTGAAACGCTGGAGGAAGTTATGCCAAAGCCATGGTGAGGATGCCGTGGTGGTCTGCCCTGATTGTGCCACTCGACAGCTTGAAGAACACGGAGGTATCGAGGCCATGGAGTTTACCCGAGAAGTTGGAAAACACTTTTTAAGAGGGTGAGAAGCTAAAAAGAAAACCCCCTATCACAACCAAAAGCGAGGTTAAACCATGCGAGCTAAGTCACAGAAAAACCTGCCCTTTGAAACACCGAAAGAACAGGACCGCCTCGATCGCATCGAACGCATCCTTGGCGGCAAGTTGCGGGGCAAGGTTCGTCCTGCAAGTGAGCTGGTGTTCGACTACCAGCGGGCCACACAGTCGCAACAGGGACAGCTACCATCACTGTTGTCGCGACCTATGCGGACGGCGGCGGACAGGTTGAGGGCAAGGTCACTGTCACTGTGGTCGACTGAAAATCGCCTAATCGCCTCAAAACTAGCGAGCAATGAGCGGGTCCTTCCTGGGGTTTTGTTGAGGAATAGACCATACGGAAGAGCACGAAATTAGAAATACATCGGCATCGCAACAGAAAAACAGCAGCATGAATCACCAATCACAAAAAATCCTGACCAGATGCCATGAATTGCAAGTTGCAAACTCGAAGTCCGAGCCCCAAGAATGGCAGACCTGGCTCCTTCGCGACTGGCAGGAAGTTGAGGACCACGGACCAACTTACAAGGCCTCTAAATGGTTTGGGTCGATGCCCGAACGGGATCGGGTCGGGATGCGTCGCTGTATCCAGAAACTCGAAAAAGCAGGGCTACTCACAATCTGGCGACGCTGGGGAACCCAGATGACCAACGTCAAGCTGACCGAAGCCGGCGAGGAAATTGCGAGGAACATGCCATGAAAAAACCTGTGTGCCCGCAATGCCGCAGCAGGCTAAAGCAGCACGGCACGAGGCAAGTCGGCTCACTTGTTGAACGACGGCGTGACTGCACAAAGTGCGACTACCGCGACAAGATTCTTGCGCATCCTGAGCAAATCGTTAGCGTCCTACCGGTTCTCCGTAGGCGGACATCCAATCCAGCATAAATCACTCGACACCCCGTAGAATTCACACAAAGGAACCAATCATGAAACAAACTTCAATCTACACCGACAAAGATTTTCGCACTCGACTAGCGGGCGATTCACGGAAAACTCTCGAACCGTGCTGGGCGATTCACGGCGAACTGCCGAGCTACCCCAAGGCAACCCGCGAAGTTCTTTTGCTACTGGCGTCGATGGGCTGGGATTGCTTACCGGCCCAACTCACCGCGTTCATTGATAGCGGGCAGTTCGAGGCACCAGAAAAAATCTTCGACCTCCACGCATGGCAGGCTCAAGACATAGCTCAGCTCATGCGTTTCCTGGACAAGAAACGCATGTGGCTCGTTGGCTTTCATGCGGACCAAAAGACCGAAACCGAGATCGAGCACGACGAAGCCGAAGCCGCGAAGGGGATGCAGATGTTGGCGTACTACCAGCGAATGCCCCGCGAAGAATTGCAGCATCGACTCGGCGAAGCGAGGACCAGTCCGACGCGCGAGTTGATGTCGGCTGCTCTGCGAATGCAAGAGGAAATCCAATGAGCGACATGCATCGCATTCAGCTATCGGCGACCTCGGTAGAAATCCAAGCCGCGTCGACTCCCAAGGGACCGCCAAGATTCACGGCGGTCGCGTACACGGGCATCGCAATGAAAATCGCAGGTTTCCGCTATCCGGTAATTCTCGATTTGAAAGGGATGAACGCTTCACGGCCCAATTACCCAGCGCTAAAAGACCACGATGATGGCCGTGTTGTCGGTCATGCGGACAACACCACGATCGGCGACACGACTGTCACGGTCGAGGGCGCGATTTCCGGCGCTGGTCCAGACGCTGCCGAAGTATCGCAAGCCGCAAAAAACGGTTTTACGTGGCAAGTGTCGCTCGGTTCCGACCCGGTTGACGGGCTACGAACATTGGCGCCTGGCAAGACTGAGCAAATCAACGGGCAGACGGTCACGGGACCGATGCTGATCGCTGA
>JAJRSE010000066.1 GCA_024278955.1 Planctomycetota bacterium
CTCCGTTTTTGTATCCGGTTCGTTTCGGGGGTTTCTTTTTGGGACCACGGCGGCTCTTTTGGTGGCGTTTCAGATCAACATGCTCGGCGACTTTCTTCAAAAACGTGGCACGTCCTTTGGTCGTTTTCGGCAATAGCGACTGCCAGTCGTCAGTCGTCAGCGCGACATTCATCCCGTCCGTAGCTTTTGCGATCTCGAGCGACTGCGAATACGCAGACAGTTCGGCGACAGCGGCCGTTCCGTGAACAGCTGTCAACGCGGCATTCGTCACGCGCAGCGCGTTGTACGCCAGCATTGACGTGCAAAACACGAACAAAGCCGCCAGCGGGTGGCTCAACGTTTTTACTTCACACGTCAGCGCCGTCGTCAGCACATGAAAACTGTTTTCAATTTCCCAGCGCTGGCCGTAAACGTTCGCGACCTTGCGAGCATCAGCCTGCGACTCTGGAAGGTTCGTCAGCAGATGGATTTCCGTGTCACCATCACGAGTCGGTTCATCTAGTTCAACGCTCACGCGTCGGAGAACCATGTCGCCCACACGAAGCTGCTGTTCATATGTCATGCCTCTGGGGATGCGACCGATTTGACGTCGTTTGCCGATCAATTCGCCTTTCAACCGACCGTGCTGACGAATGATGAAGGCGCCCTTGCGAGCGATGATTCCCGACAGAAAAGAAATGATGCAGAAGTGACGGTCGCCGATGATCACGTCCTTCTTCTGAACATCTTCAAGCACCCGATCCAGGATCGATGCTTCTTGAGCATGAGCGTCGACCAGAAGATACGCCCGGTCGAACAAGTCACGGCCCAGTTCATAGGTGGCCACAACAGTGCCAGGCAGAGCGGCCGCCGCAATTCCACGCAGTTCAGCCATTCGTTTTTGCGTCTTTTGAAGGTGGTTGCCGTCAATCACGCGACAGCAATATCCACGAATCGTATTCGGGGGTACGAAGCCCAGTTCGTCCTGCATCGCGCACGATTTCTCATAACTGTGGCGAACCATGGCTTCGGAGACGCCGGTTTCCACGTTCCGCAACTTGTCATAAAACGAAGCGGAGGAAACGCGAAGTTCTTCACGATGCGACTTGTATGCCTGATGAGGACTCGGTTCGGTGCCCAAGACGACATCGGCCATCGTGATCGTCAACTGCGAAAACAGCAACTCACGTTCATACTGTCTCTGACGGTGCTCGTCGAAGACGACGTCCAGATCCTCACTGACAATCTCTTCCAAAATCACCCGCGACATCACAGCCACGGCACGATTCTTAATAAACCGATTCAAGACAGCTTCCATGCTCATCGTCAAACCTCCCTGGAAAATTGAAATCCATTTCAAACCATTACGAGGCAACAGTTTACTCCCTTTTCAAACACCCTGAAAGCCCTGGCCCTAAAGGTTCCCCCAAAGCCATAAGTAGAGGCATGGGAGGCTGGGAGTGGAATGAATAACATTTGCGAAACTAAGGATGGAATGAACGTCGGGAATCCGAAGCTCTGTACCCTACCGGACGGTTCTCGTAATCCAGCGTTGCCCGCAAACTGCAATGTTCCCTGTGGCTCTTAAGAGGAAAATGAATGGCATCTTCGGTGTTTGAGATTCAGCCGTCAGTGGAAGATGAGCGTCCGTATACACTTCATTCACTACAACCCATTATTTCGGAGGAGTACCAGCTGCAGTTAAAAGTGATTCGAGGGACTCTGCCACTTTCTGAATGGAAGGGGCTCGATTTTGAGTGTCGCGACGAAAGTGTCGCGACGGATTGGGATTACTTCACAGCGTTAACAGGTGTGTTCTCAGCTAGGGCAGTTGATGTTTTACGAGATTCCATGGAGGTCTATTTTCATGTTCTCCCGGTGACAGTAGAAGGCGTTCCATATTTCACCTTGGGCTGTAAGCAACGACTCGACATCCTCGATACTAAGAAATCAGAAATAGATATTTACGAAGACTTTCCAGATTTCGATCCGTCTAATTTACGTCCCGAGGATGTTTCAGGGATCTATCAGTATTTCTTCAAGGACGTGGAATCCTTGCCTGATCCTGTGTTTTTTTCAATTCCCCAACAGCGCAATGTCTTGTACTGCACTGAAAGTGTTTCACGACTAGCAAGAGAAGCAAACCTAAAGGGTATTGCGTTTCAAGTCCTGGATAGCCCACGAGGCTCTCCGAAAGCGTTAGATGAATGCTGTTCCGGCTGGGAGTGGAATGAATAACATTTGCGAAACTTAGGATGGAATGAACGTCGGGAATCCGAAGCACTGTACCCTACCGGATGGTTCTCGTAATCCAGCGTTGCCCAACAATTGCAACATTCCCTGTGACTCATAGACAAGAGAAAGAATAATGGCTTCGTCGATTTACAGAGTTCTCCCGTCAATGGAAGATGAGCGTCCGTTCACGCTTCACTCGACGCGACCAATCTGGCTGGACGATTATAAAAAGGAGTATCAACAGCAGTTAAAAGTGATTCATGGAATCTTGCCGGCTTCGGAATGGAAGGGGTTGGATTTTGAATGTCGCGATGAAGGGGTCGCCACAGAATGGGATTGTTTTA
>JAJRSE010000067.1 GCA_024278955.1 Planctomycetota bacterium
GTCCGCTCGAAGGGACCAACAACAAAATAAAAACCATGAAACGACAAGCCTACGGATTTCGCGATCATGAATTCTTCAAACTCAAAATCCTCGCCCTCCATCAAACTAAGTACGCTTTAGTCGGATGAACCTCTTTTAAGAAATTGTTGTCCCGGGGATTATCGCATTTTGGGAATGAGAATGCGACGGTTGTTTTTGGCCAGCAGCTGCGGGTGATGGCGTGCTTTTTGAGGGGGGCAATCTACCGCACCTTGACGCTTTCGATTGCTCTGGAATCGGTACTCGACGCCTTAGAATTCCAAAGAGAACCTCGTAAGATGTGCGCATGAAACAACTTACATCACGACAGGGCCATTCGTTCTTGGCACCTTCATTTCCATTTCCATGACTCCGTACAGGGTGTGTGATTGAAACTCAGACGCGAGCGAGCAATCTCTTAATACCGCCAGACAAAATTTGATCGATTGCCGCGTCGCACCACGCGACGCTGACGGCATAGCCTCCTTGCGGATAGGCATCGGCTGTCGGGATGTAAAACGGGCCGCCGTCACCATACGCGGCGCAGGCTACAAAGCGATCAGGAGCGGCCGCTTGAGCACGCAACTGGTACTCGATGAAACATTCCGCGGGCAAGTGCAGCAGCGAGACCTCGTTGAGATGCAGGGAACTGAGCGTAATCGGCTGCATCGCACGGACGCGGCGAATCCAGGCGACGGTGTAGGAGGGGCGATTGCGGCTGACGACCTTCTGGCTGCGATCCGAAATCTGACGCATTAGAGCCTCCTCGTCAAAGCGTTTGTCGACCGGCGGCAGGATGTCTTCTGTTTCCCAGCGGACCGATTCGATGATCTGAGGATCGAGATTCTCTTCCGAAGCGACGATCCCCTTCAGCATCCGCTGCGTGAGGATCGGACGCATTTCATGGGAACCGTTGTTGTACTTGCCAGCCCCAATGTTCCCGCCGCAGCCGTTGAAGTAGAGATGCGTGCAATCCGGCTCCTGTTGTTGCCGTTGCTTACGAGCAAGGCCACAGAAATCGGCGCTCACCCGTCCGTCTCCATAGTAACTCATCGGATGGCAGGCATAGTAGTGGCAAGCGAGCAGCTTCTTTCCCTGATTGTAAAATGCGACCGTTTTGAGCATCGGATCGATCAACCCTTCCGGAAACGCATGATGCTCCGGCTTCGGTGAACTACTCCCACGCTGTGAGACCACCTTTCCTTCCAGTCCCAGAATCCGCCGATTCCCTGCCACCTTCTCGACTCGCGCTTCGCCATGCGCAACATGAGTCACCGGTGTTGTTTTCTTGAGAGCTTCGCTCACCGCCATCCGGGCAGCATCGAGACATTGGCGGAAGAAGTCCCGCTCGATAATGTGCGGCAGGTCTCCCTGCTCCAGAACGATTGACTCCGCATCCAGACAGGCAAACGGAGCGTTGTGCTGATGAACGCAGTGGACCGTTACACGGTCGATGCTCGTCCCCGCCGCCTCGGCCAGCGCCTCTCGCCAGCGTAGGTGCGCGGAATTCAACAGCCCGGTCCAGTCGACAACGCAAACTACAATCGGCTTTCCCGCTCCAAGCAAGACGTAGCCGATCGCTTCAAGAGGATCGTCAACCTCGACCACCGGCTTGATCCACCCTCCGCACAAAGAGTGCCCCATTGGCGGTGTGACGTCGAAGCGGAAGCGAGCCAGATGCAAATTCCCGCCCGCCGACCCTTCTCCTGCCCACAGAGGAGCCCTTGCCCACAGGGGAGCCAACCCTCCTGCGGCAACGGCCTTCGCGGAAGTGCCAAGAAACACTCGACGGTTGAGTCCTGCCTTGAAATTAGCTTTCATCATGTCCGTTTCCATTCGCTCTTGAGGATGTTTCTAGCTGCTAGTGCTTTGTCACCGCTTAATCTTAGGGTAGACGGACTTGAGTTTACAGCGTGCGTCGTCGGTTTTCATTTGCCAGTTGACCCCTCGTTGGGCCTCAGTAACGTCCGTTGCCCATGCCGAGGTCTCCTCGCGTAGTTCTTGGGCCGAGCCTATGCGTCGCCCCGCGGGGGAGAAACGGGGACAGGTCCAGATAATTGAATATACGGAGCAAACAGGGCTGCAAGTCACGGCGATTTCAGAATTTGTCATATGGAAAAACCTACTAACTGGACCTGGGTATCTGTCCCGTTTCCTGCGTTCTCTGCTTTAGCGTTCGGATGTGTGACTCTCAAATTCGAATTGACTCAACAGCCAGCGGCAGTTGAGCATTTTTTCTACCAAATCAAGCGGCAAGTAAAAGTACTGGTTTGCTGCCTCAAAGCCGATTCGCGAATCTTCTCTTGTCAGCGTGAAGAGTCGGCGGGCCAAGGCTATTTCTGATTTCAGGCAACGCCTGATTTCAACTTGCAGGCGATGCCGTTCTTGATGTGATAGTTCGCCAGCGGGATCTGCCAGTGCGTTGCGGCTGAGGACGAAGCTCGCTTGGTTTGCGACCGATTGGAAATGAGTATACGCTGCCTCGGCGAATCGCAACTCGTCCTGGGCCTCTATGCGATGAACGACCGGGGCCTTTTCCGCAGCCGCCTTCAAAAAGGGAAGGCCGAGTTGCCAGCCTTCGGCGACTTTCTCAAACTGAGCAACCAATACTTCTGCCGGATACGGGCCACGCCAGGAAGCCAGATCATCATAAGGAATGCCTGTTGTTGTTGCTTTGTAACCGGTTGGCTTGAGATAGAGCGGATTCGCCGGGCCGATTTGCACGGGGCATTTATAGACTCCTCCGATACTGAATGGGTACTCGCGGAAAGCCGAGCTAAATGCGGTCCAGGCTTTTCGAGCCAGCGGAGCACTCTCGGCTCCATAGCGATCGACAGCAAGTGAGTTGAGCACTTCTTCGATGCTGGGAGTTGGTTTGGCGCGGAATCGGGCGGCAATTTCTAAATTCGCAGAGGGATAGCCGCCTAAACTCCAACTTAGCATCATTCCATCCATATCGACCGAGGCAAGTTTGTGACAATGCTCGGCCACGAGGTCCATCACCGGCAAATAGGGCACCGTCGACAACTCCCAAGAATTGTTTAACTGCACTTTGGCTACCGTCTTCAGCCCTGCTTGCTTCGCCAGTTTCCAGTGGCGGGTCGCCCGAGGTCCGGGGCCGACGGCCGAAAGGCTGTACTCTCCGACAGATGTCTTTACGCCTCCGCGTTCGATCGGCAGAGCCCATTCACTTACGGACATCAACCAGACTGATTTGGGTAGACGGTTGATAATGTCCGGAGCATCTCCGGGGCCGTTCCAGCCCCAGTCCCACACGATCACCTTTGCCTTGGGATTGCCGCGATGGACGCCCCGCTCGATCACTGCGTTGACCTCGGTAATAATGTCGGTGTAGCTACGGTTCTTGCATCGCGGGCAGGATTGCTGCTGGCGGTGAGCAGCACAACTAGTTACGTTCTCTGAGGCGGTGATCGTAAAGACACCCGCCAAATCTGGCACCTTGTGGAACAGGTGCGCCAGAGCATCCTCCATCCATTGGCGCACAGCCGGATTTGAGGTGCAAAAGCCAGTTAGGCCAAAAAGTGAATTTGGGACGCCAGCCACTTCTGGCCGATCCTTAAAGAATGCCTCTGGCATTCCTCGGGGCTCGTTCATGTAGAGATACACGCCGATGCCATATTTTTTTGCCCTTTTCACCAAGGCCCGAAGGTTGGCCAAGCGTTGCTCGTGGCCGACACCAAACTCGGGGAATGTGGTTCCGCCCGGCGCCATGTCTCGCAGTACGACGTGTAGCCAAACGCCGTTGATCCCTAAGTCCGACAGTCGCTCGAGCAATCCGTCGGGATAAGGATCCAAGTTAGGATTCAACAACGGATCGCCGAACAACGCGAAGTAGGAATAGATAAATCGGATCTGCTCGTTATCAGACCGAACTGCTTGAGACGCGAGAACTTCCTTCTCCTCTCGCTGAACTTCTGCGAGCGAGCCAACGGAAGTCTTGCCGAGCTCTTCCAAGAAGTGGAATCGCGGCTCGGCCGGAAGATGAAGCTCTGGACCGATCTCCTCCTCGACTACCCGCTTGATCTCCGCCGTTCTGCGCTGGACCTCTTTGTCTGGAGAACGGTACCGCAAAGGCTCGCACTTTGGCTTCAAGGAACCGAGCATTACCCAGAGCGCGTTGTCTTCTCGCAATGTGAAGGAGAGCCGCTCTGGCGTCCAGTCTAAAAGTTCCAGTAATTGTTCATACGGCAAGAGATGCCAGTTCCGCCTAATGAGCGTGGAGTAACCTCGCGATTTCATTTTTGCAAGAGGCTTCACGCCCGGCGGCAGTCCCATGGACTCGGCCACCGCCTGAATGTCCTCAACGGAAGCGTTGAGAATATCGGCCAACTTCGCGGGCTGTACAAGGCCCCAGTTTCGCCAAACGAACTCGTGCATGCGATTAGGGAAGTAGGGAGCCGACAGAGAGGCTGGGGCGCTGCCCTCTGGTAAAGCAAAGTCCGCGGCAATTCCCTTAGGTATCGAGCACGACAAATACAAAAAGATACCGATTGATACCAAGCTTAACCTCGTTGTTTTCGTCATCGCCATATTGTTTACATCCGGTCTGAGTTTAAGAGTTGTTCAGTGCGAAACAGGAAAGGCAAGTCGCTGGAGCGTTACGATCCCATGATACGAAATCACACAGGAGAACAGCATGGCGACGGCTAAGCCCGTATTTAACACGAAACCCGCTTCTTGAGAACCCATCGCCCGTCGGGCTCAGACACCTCTAATAATCCTCTGCGATTGCGGCGAATCTAATTTGGCGCTAAATTGTTGGCACAGGTAGGGATTTTCCATGTACTTTTCAGGGAGCACTTCCATGCAGCCGAGCTTTTTTGACTTCGAGGACCGTTGGGAAGATCTTCGCAACCTCAATGCCGCACAAGTTCTGGTTCGCCTGAATTCCCAAATTGACTGGGAAATTTTTCGTGTTCAGTTGGAAACGATACGCCTCAAAGAACGCAAAAGTAACGCAGGCCGCAAGCCCTTTGACGTGATTTTGATGTTCAAAATCATGGTGTTGCAATCGCTTTATAATTTGTCGGATGAACAGGCTGAGTGTCAAATCAAAGACCGCATTTGGTGAATTTCCCGATTCAGCGTAATTCCAAGGATGAAAACAAACAGATTCAAGGAGGCAAAACCCCCGAAGAGCTGGTTCGAGCCAAAACCAAAATCGGTTTGCGAAACCTGAGCTACAACCTGAATCGCTACAGTTTATTGAGTTCCAAGGCTGTCGCCCAATGACGCGATAAAACAAGGGAGTAGCAGCGGTAAATCATCGCCAGCAACCAAAAAAACGGTAAGGTAATCACAACTCAAGCAGCGAAACAGTAGATTTCACGCCGAGAAACGAAGAAATTCCCCAGTCCAAATTTTGAAATCCCGAACAATCCAAGGGAACCGAACAATCCAAGGGAAGTCGTGCTCAACGAATTCCTAGAGGTTCCCCTCTATAAGAACTGCCATGAATATTTTGATCGTACAACGTGACTATATACGACTATGGTTGGCGTTCGTAGTCGCCTGCGGATTCTTTGCCAGCAATCTCGAAGCCGCCGAAACGGCACCGGACGATTCACGGGTATCAATCAACACCTCCCCAGGACCGGAGTACGCAGATCAAGCAAGATGTTTCCAAGGGATCCCTGGAATCGAGCGTGCTGAGAACGGTCGCCTTTGGGCCACCTGGTACGGTGGCGGTGTTACCGAAGATCAGAACAACTACGTCATGTTGGCTACAAGCATTGACGACGGCAAAACATGGTCGACGGTAGTGATGGTCATCGACCCCGATCGCGAAGGTCCGGTTCGTGCGTACGATCCTTGTTTGTGGCATGATCCGCAGGGCCGATTATGGCTGTTCTGGAGTCAAGCTGTGTTAAAAGGGTTAAAGCCCAAGAAAGAACATCCCAACGGATCGGTCTACGCCATTCATGCCGACAACTCCGTCGATCGGAACCTCGATTGGTCTGCTCCGCTACGGATTGCAACCGGGGTGATGATGAACAAACCCACGGTGCTCTCCAGCGGAGAGTGGTTGCTGCCCGTCGCCCGATGGTGGCGAGACGGAAGCAGCGAAGTGGTAGTTTCCAGCGACGAGGGGGCCACGTTTCGGGTTTTAGGCCGAGCAAACCTAGTGAATGCAGAAGACCGAAACTGCGACGAACAGATGATCGTCGAGCGGAGAGACGGCAACCTCTGGATGTTGGTCCGAACAAAATATGGAATCGGCGAGAGTGTTTCGACGGATCGAGGTAAAACGTGGAGCGACGTTCGGGCGACGGACTTGACGCAAACCGTGGCGAGGTTCTTTGTGCGGCGGTTGAATTCGGGCAAGTTACTACTCATCAAGCATAGCCCGCCCAACGAAGGCAAAGGTCGTTCGCATTTGACCGCTTATCTTTCGGCCGACGATGGCCAGACATGGGATGGCGGGCTGTTGATCGACGATCGCGAGGGAATTTCGTACCCCGACGCAGTCGAGAGCCCAGAAGGAACCCTCTATTTGATTTACGATTTTTCCCGCAGGGATATCAAGCAAATTCTCATGGCGACCTTCACGGAGAGGGATATTTTGAGAAAGAAGCCGGTCTCCGACCAAGTACGGTTTCGTATGGTCGTGAACCAAGCAAGCGGCACATGCTCGAAGGTAGAGCAGGAGCCCTAGAAATATGTCCGATCACTTTTTAGCTGCAACTGGGGAACGAGTCTGAAACAAAGGGGGCAGTCAATCTTGGGCTATCGCACTCCCGTTTCCCGCCGCAGTATCTTACCTAGAAAGCGTAGATCCCATCAAAGGGGGCAAAGGTCTCTGATTGCATTGGAGCCTTCCTATTGCAAAATTCCTGGAGGTATATTGTTGCATACCGAAAATCCTTTGGTAGACTGCCCGGATCGGGCTTGTGCTTTTTTCGCAGGGGGTGCTGGGCCCAACTAGCAACAGCAAGCAAGTTTTCTCGCCCGATTCTTAAAGACTATTTGTGCTACAGACATCCGGTTCACGTGGAGAAGAGGCTCTCTACCGTTCTGGTTTCACCCGTATTTTTTGGGAGGTTGCATGAGAGGGTGTTTTATTGCCGCTGTAGTAGTTGTGGTGACGGCGAATCAGGTGGGCACGGCGTTCGCACAGCCCTTGATAACTGATCCCAACCTCATTTTTTACTTTCCCTTCGAGAATGGGGATTTCACGGGAGTTGCCCCGGGTCCAAACGACCCAACACTCGGCACATTCGTCGGGGTTCTTTCAGACCAATCTGGGAATGGTTTCGACGGGGACGTCTACACCCCTGATCCAGCTTCAACCACAGGCGGCACTTTTTCGTTCGAGATTGATACGACGAATTCCGCTCGCGGCGGCGGGTCTGCCAAGTTTGTGCAGTCGGACTTTGCCGCTACTGATGGGGCCGTTGATGTGAACCTCCGTGGCGAAGATCTCAATGCCAACAATTTTAGCAAAACCGTGGCTGCCACCAATTCGGCGACCTACGCAGCCTGGATCAATACGACGACGAACAGTGTTACTGACCAGGCATTTTCCAGGGACGCGGCAATGCCCCCGGCGGCGGAGGCGGTCATGGCGGCCCCCATTTCCAGCTCCAGAAGAATGGCAAGTTGCGAACCACGATGCGAAATACTGAGGGGGACAATACCGTCGATGCGCCGCAAGTTTTCATCGACGGCAGCGAGACTTCTGGTAACTCCTACCCCGTTAACACGTGGTTCCACTATGCAGCGACCTACGATAGCGGCACCAATTCTTGGGCCATGTACTACAATGCCGTAGAGATTCGGTCTGGCCTCGGGGTAGGCTCGGGCCTGCTGGGCAACTGGGCCGGTAAGTCGACCGTGAGTACCCCCACGGGCCCCGATGCGTTTTCCTTCGGCTTTGGAGCGGTCTACAACAATCTTTCCTCCCGAAATTTCGAGGGGAACCTGGATGAACTCTATGTCTTCAATCGGTCTCTCTCGGCTACCGAGATCGCTACCCTTGCTCTGGTAGGAGAAGGTGACTTCGACAACGACGGCGACGTCGATGGCTCCGACTTTCTCCGATGGCAACGGGGCGATTCTCCCAACAACGGCAGCGCAGGCGATCTATCCGACTGGGAAACCAACTATGGCGTAGGTGCCGGGCCGCTATCCGGTTTAGCTGCCGGCGTGGGCACCATTCCCGAACCGTCGACGGCAGTGTTGTTCAGCCTTGCATTGGCTGGGCTAGCAGCAGGCCGACGCCGCAGAAGATAATGAACAAGCATGACGCGGCGGGATTTGCTCTCAGCGCAACCCGCCGCGTAACGGCGTGCTGATCTATTGGCTTTTAGTGGTTTGACCTCTAAACTCTCCCGCTCGCTGTTTGCGCAGCAATAGCGGGGAGTGGCAAGACGCTTAGCGACAGAAAACGGATCGCGGGTTCAGTAAATTGAAAAACTGGGCCTTTCTCCCTTTCCTTTCCCAGGATGAGCAGGACCGCACCGGGTGCCACTCAACGCCAAACAGCGGAAAAGATAAGAAACAAGCGGTTCCTCCGCTCGGCTACTTTTTCCTTGGCGAACTTGGCTTCCTTGACGAACTTGGCGGTTCAAGAAATCGACTTGGCAATCCTCCTGGCTCACACCCGACGTTCTGCCCATCGTGGTTCCTGTTGATGAGAAAACGGGGACAACGTGAGAAACGGGGACAGGTCCAGATAATTGAAAGTCCGTAGCGACTGTCTTAAACATCAAGCTGTTTTGTCCCCGTCGCCATGCAGAAAAATTTACGATTTTCGTCCCAATCGAAAACCTCAAGGGACAAAACACCCGAATTAAGTCCCAAAACATGGGACCTCCATCCCATGGGACAAAACCCCAACCGAGGGGTGCATTCGAGCGGCTTTGCTACCGAGCGATTCCGCACACAAAGATTGCGGAATCGCAATCCTGGGGGGCTCCACGCGTCTCTTCATAATTCAAAGTCGGTTTGGAAAAACCGGGCAAAAGCAGTACCATGAAAGAATCCCGAGGGCTGTGCTCGGCGCGGCCCGCTATCACCTACCACCCGCACTCCCCACAGCCTTAGCATGAGCCAATCGATTAGCCTTTCCCGTTACGGTATTACCGTCGACAATGTGAAGCAAAATGCTTCTCCAGCGAGCCTCTACGAGGACGGTTTGCGAATCGATGGCAGCACGCTTGTCGCCAGCGGAGCAATTGCCACCGACTCGGCTGCCAAAAAAGGCCGCAGCCCAAAGGACAAGCGAATCGTCGAAGAGCCCGCGAGCAAGGACGACATTTCCTGGGGCAGCATCAATATCCCGCTTTCCGAAGATTCGTTTGCCAAGAACAAGCAAATCGCAATCGACTATCTCAATACGTGCGAACATTTGTACGTCGTCGATGGCTTCGCCGGCTGGGACCTTGACTTGCGAATTGCGGTTCGAGTCATCTGCTCGCGTCCGTACCACGCTTTGTTCATGCACAACATGCTGATTCGCCCAACCGCCGAAGAACTCTCCTCCTTCGGCGAGCCCGACTACGTAGTCTTCAACGGCGGCGTTCAGAAAGCTGACCCGAGCGTCGAGGGCGTCGAGTCGGAAACCAGCGTCGCATTGAACTTTGCTTCCGGCGAGTTCGTAATCTTAGGCACTCAATACGCTGGAGAAATGAAAAAAGGCATTTTCACGGTCATGAACTATCTGATGCCCAAGGCGGGCGTCCTCTCGATGCATTGCTCGGCTAATGAAGGTGCTGATGGAAGCACTTCGCTATTCTTCGGACTCTCGGGAACCGGAAAAACGACTCTTTCGGCCGACACCAATCGAACCTTGATTGGCGACGACGAACACTGTTGGGGCGACAAGGGAATTTCCAACATCGAAGGCGGTTGTTACGCCAAGTGTATCGACCTCACAGAAGAAGAGGAGCCCGAAATTTATCGTGCGATTCGCTTTGGCACGGTGCTAGAAAATATCGTTGCCGACGAAAACACCCGAGTGGTTGACTACGCCGATACCTCCAAAACTCAAAACACGCGGGCCAGCTATCCGATCGAATACATTGACCACGCCAAGATCCCGTGTCTCGGCGACCATCCAACCAATGTCATCTTTCTGACTTGTGACGCTTTCGGTGTCTTGCCCCCGGTCAGTAAGCTGACGCCTGAGCAAGCAATGTACCACTTCATTAGTGGCTACACGGCTAAAGTAGCCGGTACCGAAGTCGGTATCGTTGAACCTGAAGCCACGTTTAGCGCCTGCTTTGGCGGCCCGTTCCTCGTTTGGCATCCAACCAAGTATGCCGAGCTACTCGCCGAAAAAATTCGCCTTCATGGCTCCGATGTCTGGTTGGTCAACACGGGTTGGAGCGGCGGAGCTTACGGCACCGGAGCCCGCATGAGCTTGAAGTACACGCAAGCCATCATCGACGCCCTGCATGACGGCTCGCTTGCCAAAGCCAAGACCGAAATCGATCCGATTTTTGGCCTCGAAGTGCCGGTCGAGTGTGCCAACATTCCTAGCGAAATCTTGATTCCGAAGAATACCTGGTCTGACAAAGTCGCCTTCGAGGCCACCGCCACCAAACTAGCTGGACTGTTTGTCAAAAATTTCCAAAGGTACGAGAACGGCGCCTCCGACGAGATCAAGGCCGCCGCACCCAAAGTTGCGGCAGGAGTTTAAGCTCGCAAGCGTTTTCGCCTCAAACGGCACCCACCAACAGGAGAATCAGTACAACTGCTACGAGTAGAAGCGGTTTGACCAATCAAGGGCTCATGATTGCCAGACTCTTCCCCATTCGTTTTTGACTTGCTGCCGTGCCATTCTAGTCTTACTTGGGCAGTTAGTTGAGACCGAACCCTCGTCGCGTTTCCAACGCGTAACCTTGCATCAAGCAGAGAGATTATGAGCCTATCGATACTAAGTAGCGAACGAATTACCGCAATCCTAAGCACACTTGCGGCAGTCGTAATCCTAGCGGCCGGCGTGACCGCTCATCAATCGCATAGCATTCCGCAAAATGAGCTGGTGTTGTTGGAGTCGGACTTGAGGTTTCAGCTTGAGCAGGCATTTCGGCATAACGAAGGCGAACGCGACCAGAGAATTGCTTTGTTAGAACGAGCGATGCAAGCCTGGGCCGAGTCTCCCCGGAATCAAGAAGACCAGAAGCTACTTGGCACTTGGCTGTTAGAATCAACAATTCGTTCGATGCCTGGCACAACAGAGCCCCTGCCAAGCCTGCCTGAGTTTGGCAAACCGGCGGCCCCCCACTTCGAGGCCTCAGACCCACCCGAGCCCGTCTCAGAAGAGACCGCCGAGACTGATAACACCGAAGCTGATAGCACCGAGACGATTGAAGCGTCTCATAAAGAATTGTTGATCAACAACTTAGCAGCAAGCACACAAGAAGCAGCAAGCGCTGAAGAAGTTGACGAACCGTTGTTAACTCAAACCGTTGTGGAGCCTGAACACCCCATAGAAGTCAAAATAAACCTCACCGAGTTGGTTGCTCGTATTACGGGCTACCATGAAGGACTCAACCAAATTGAAATGGCACTCTTGTTGGCGAGTTCTCCCGATATCGAATTCCTTGAAAAGCAGGTAAACCGGTTAGAAAGATTGACTCGCGACTTCCGCTTCGTTTCGCTTTACCATCAGTCGCTCTCGGAGAAAGAACGGCAGGCGATCGATCCTCCACGTTCGATGGACGCAACCTTAGCTGAGCTTGGACGACTGTTGCGACAGACCCTAGGCGAGAAGGAGGGCGACTTTTTGGGATCATTCGACTCGGCTCAGCAAGAGCGCGTAGAACAACTTCAGAAGCTGTTGATGGATATTGTTGATCGCACAACGTAAGACGTCGACGGTTATGGGAGCATCAAAAAACGCTGGCTACAAAAACAAGGGTTAGCGAAGCGATCATTGGAATGAGGACGGAGACGATGAAGACATCGCGGTAGGCTTGGCGGTGAGTTAATCCTACGATCGTAAACATGGCAATGATGGCTCCGCAGTGTGGCAGGGTATCTAAGCCGCCAGCAGAAACGGTGGCGATACGGTGCAGCACTTCGGGCTGGATCCCCATCGCTAAGTAGCTGGGGGAAAGTGTTTCCATAAATATTCGCAAGCCCCCCGAGGCTGACCCGGCGATTCCTGCGACGATGTTGACCGAGAGAAATAGTGAAACGAGTGGCGGCAAGGGGGCGTTGACCACGAGCTTTGAGAAAGACGAAAAGCCCGCTGTTTTCGCGACCACGCCGCCAAAACCTACGACCACAGCCGTGTTAATAAGGGGCATAATCGCATCCTGGGCACCGCGGCTGACGATTGTTGATGCGGTCGACCAGATACGAGGGTGCAGGACAATGGTGACTATCGTGCCGATAAAAAGTGCGCTACTCGGCCAAAGGATATGCTGCTGGTTGGCAAAGACAAGGACTTGAGATAGCCATGCGTCGGAGGCCACGTCAACCCATTGCAAGAGTGCTTTGGGCAATAGGATTAGGCCGATTACGGTTACGAGTGGTAGGATGACCCGGATAGGGCTCGAAGGGTTTGCTTCGTGCTTCTCGCTGGGCTCGACATCGTGAGGAGCAGGCACAAAATCTTCGCCCCTTTGGGCCGCCTTTATTCTTTCTCGTTCGAGATACCACATCCCCAAGCCGAACATGATCGCAGCGGCAAGGAGCCCCAGGAGCGGACCAGCAAAAAGGCTGGTGCCTAGTTTTTCGGCAGAGATCGCATTGTGAATCGACGGGGCTCCCGGTAACGCGGTCATGGTAAATGTACCGGAGCCTAAAATAGCTGCTCCGCAGAAGAGACGTTTGGGAATATTTGCACGGCGAATTAGCTCAACGCCTAAAGGGTAGAGGGCAAAGATAACGATAAAAACCGAGACTCCTCCGTAAGTCAGAATGGCGAATGCGCCGGTGATGATCCAGAGTGCGCGATCGCTGCCAATCGTATCCGCAAGAAACCAAGCCAAGGCCTGGGCTGCCTTGGTCTCGGCCATCATACGTCCGAATACGGCTCCCGAGACGAAGAGTAAGAAAAACTTTCCGGCGAAAGTGAACCCACCTAGCGGACCGACAGCAAAATCGGTTAGCAAAGAATCGGCAAGAGGGAGGTGGTTCGTAACAATCACCACCACCGTAGCGAGTAACGAGGCGAGGATGATGCTGAATCCGCGTAAGGCACAAAAGATAAGAACTGACAAACCAAGGATCAGGCCGGCGTTTTCAAGCATCTAAAATTTCCCCAGGAATAAACGATGCGAATATTGAAATGCTGGTGTGACAGGATAGCAGTTGGGCACTGGAATAACCAATGTCCAAATTTCAGTTTGCAAGAAGTGGGGTGCGACGATAGGACGAGCGGCATACGGGTTTCTCGTGATGCAGGTTGCTTTTTGGCTGTCAGGAGATTTTTCTTGTTAATTTGGCGAGATTCGTAACTCCATGGATTCGTCTTGCAGGCCTTCCAACGGTTTGTTTCCCTTGAGATGTTTAATCGCTATATTGGATGGCTGCGTTACTATCTTGAACACGAGGAGTTCTCTGATGTCGAAGGCTGCACACACACTCTCTGTTGCATTTTGTCGATTTTTGTGCTTTACCGTTTTGTTGAGTTTGGTTTGCCCGAACGCATATTCGGAGCCCAATGATGGCAAGAAGTATTTGATCATTCATGCCGATGATGCTGGGATGTCGCATTCGGTCAATCGGGGGACGATCGATTCGATGAAGGATGGGGTGGTGTCGTCGGCAAGCATTATGGTGCCTTGCCCTTGGTTCAAGGAGTTCGCCGAGATAGCTCGTGAGAACCCCGACTTGGATTATGGCATTCATCTGACGCTTACTTCGGAATGGACAAACTACCGCTGGGGGCCTGTGGCCTCGAAGGACAAGGTTCCTAGCTTGGTCGATCCAGAAGGTTACTTATGGGATAATGTTCCGTTGGTTGTGAAGCATGTGAAGGCTGAGGAAGTTGCGACCGAGCTTCGTGCTCAGATCGATCGGGCGCTTGAATTTGGTATCCCTCTCACGCATTTGGATACGCACATGGGTGCGGTGATCAGCAGGCCCGATTTAATTATGGTTTATGTGAACCTTGGGATAGAATACGACTTGCCGATTTTGTTTTTGCGAGAGCTTGATGAGAAACGTAAGCGAGAGTATCCACTTCTCGCAAAAGGGGCCGGAGCCATTGTGAAAATGCTTGAGGCGAAAAATTTGCCTCTGCTTGATCGCTTGGCTCAGTTTTACGGGGGCGACACGCATGAAGAACGTCGAGCGACTTATATCGACTCGCTTGAGAACCTAGAGCCTGGCATCAACCAGCTTATCATTCATTGCGGGTACGCTGATGATGAGCTTCGCGCCATTACCAGCAGCGCCGAACGACGCGACGGAGACCGCCGGGTGTTTATGGAACCTGAGATTGCGGCGATGATTAAGAACCTTGGCATCGAAGTTGTGACATGGAAGCAGGTTCACGAGATGGAGAAAGCAAAGGCGTTGAAGAATTCTAAGTGAAAGAGATCGAGCCACGAAAGCCCCTCCGCGCGCCCCTCGCCTGGGGCATCCACCAAGTCCTCATAAGTTCGTTGAGACTCCAACACGTCCTGGTCCAATTTGGGTAGATTTAACATTTCGCAGAAGCACAGTTTCAAAACGCCGTTCCAAAACGCCATTCCAAGAACAACGTATGAGAGCTATGGCATCACCAACAACTGGGCGTATCTTTCTTGTTTTTTGCTTGCAGGTGTTTGCGATTTGTCGCCCGACGCTGGCTGCTGAGCCAATTGACTTTGCTCACGAGGTTCTACCGCTTCTGACGACCGCTTGTGCGAAATGTCACTCGAACGGCAATTACAAAGGTAGCTTTTCGATTGATACTCGTGAGAGCCTGCTGGAATCTGGCATGGTCGCGGTTGGCAAGAGTGACGAAAGCGAATTGATCGAACGGCTTACCACCGACGACTCTGAGCTACGTATGCCAGCCGAAAGCGATTCCCTTACTGCTGAGCAGATCGCAATTTTTCGCAACTGGATCGATCAAGGCGTGCCTTGGGAAGAAGGATTTTCTTTTAAGCAATCGAGCTACGAAGCCCCACTGGCTCCGCGCCGACCCGAAGTGCCGCCCGTTAACGAAAAGTACTCCAACCCGATCGACCGTATTTTACAACCCTACTTGCAGTCGCATGAGGTCTCGCTGGAGGGGATTTCTGACGCGATGTTTGCGCGGCGAGCGTGGCTTGACCTCATCGGACTAACGCCTACACCAGCGGAACTTGAGAAGTTTTTGAAAGGCGCTCGCTCTGATCGACGTGCGAGGTTGGTGCAAAAGTTGCTCGAACGCAAGCAAGATTACGCCGAACATTGGCTGACCTTCTGGAATGACTTGCTTCGCAACGACTACAGTGGGGTCGGTTTCATCACCGGCGGCCGAAAACAAATCACAGGTTGGTTGTATCAATCGATTTACGACAACAAACCGTTTGACCAATTTGCCCGCGAATTGGTTAGTCCGTCGCCCGAGTCCGAAGGGTTTATCAACGGCATCCAATGGCGTGGGCAAGTTAATGCGAGCCAAGTGCGCGAGATCCAATTCTCTCAAAATCTCTCTCAAGTTTTTCTTGGCATCAACATGAAGTGTGCTTCTTGTCATGATAGTTTTATCAACAGTTGGAAGCTTAAAGATGCCTATGGCTTGGCGGCAGTCGTTGCCAACGAACCTCTCGAATTGCATCGATGTGATAAGCCGACCGGCGAGATGGCGGTAGCTTCGTTTTTATATCCGGAGCTTGGCGAGCTGGACGCTACGGCTCCACGCGAGCAGCGGCTCGAACAATTGGCCCACCTGCTGACTCACAAAGGAAATGGGCGGTTTACGCGTACTATCGTCAATCGTATTTGGCATCGATTGATGGGACGTGGGCTGGTCCAGCCGGTTGACGATATGGATGTTCGGCCTTGGAGCAACGACTTGTTAGACTTTCTGGCAGTCAATTTGGTCGACAACCAATACGACCTGAAACATACGATAGAGCTAATCGCGACCTCTAAGGCCTATCAGTCGCACTGCGAAATTGTCTCGGAGGAGTTGCTTAACACAAAGGAGTACGTCTTTCGTGGGCCAAGGGCTCGGCGCATGACTGCCGAGCAACTGTTCGACACGATTTGGGAAATCACCGATACGGCCCCGGCTAAAGCTGCGGCGGTGATTAAAAATCGTGGCGATCAACCTGTTCGAGCGGCACTTATGAATTCAAGCCTACTCATGCGGTCGTTAGGCCGGCCTAACCGCGAGCAGATTGTGACTACCCGTCCTGCCATGTTGAGCACTTTGCAATCGTTAGATCTTTCAAACGGCGACGAATTTCATGACTTGCTCATTCGGGGAGGAGAGAAATTGCTTAAGCAATGGAATGGCGAACCAGAGCTGATGGTCAATCATGTTTTTCAATCGGCACTTGCTCGCCTGCCGACTCCAGACGAACTGGCTACGAGTCTGGCGGTACTCGGCGATGCGCCAGCCGCCGAAAGCGCGGCCGACTTGTTGTGGATAGTTTTTATGTTGCCTGAATTTCAAATGATCCGCTGAGCCACTTGGTAGAAGTGAATTGCCATGAACGTTCTTCCCGAAATTTCTAAAGAGATTGATCGTCGCCGATTTATGCAGGCCCTGAGCGCGAGCGCCATGGCTGCCGCTGGGTCTGCGGCGCCGAGCTTGCTGCGTGCGGATGGCCCTGCCCTGCCTCCGACGGCAGATACCTGTATTTTGCTTTGGATGGCTGGAGGTATGGCGGCGCCCGAGACGTTCGACCCGAAAAAGTATGTTCCTTTCGATATCGGCGTGCCAGCTGAGTCGATCATTAGTACTTTTCCTGCAATCGATACGGCAGTCGACCCGATCAAAATTTGCGCTGGGCTCGAAAATATCGCTCAGGTGATGGACCGTGCGACGCTGATACGCTCGCATCGCGTTGCGGACTTGGGGCATATTCTCCATTCCCGACACCAATACCATTGGCACACAGGTTACGTGCCACCTGTGACAGTAGCCGCTCCGCACTTGGGGGCTTGGATGGCTCGTCTTTTGGGCCCGCGTAATCCGGTAATTCCGCCGTTCATAAATATCGGTCAACGGCTTGAGGGGATTGGCGAGTCGGAAGAACTCAAAGCCTTTACGACGGCTGGATTTTTGGGGTCGGAGTATGGGCCGTTCAATATCCCGTATCCTCAAGACGCCGGCAGGTCGGTACGTCCTCCCCAGGGAATGACGCCTAGCCGATTTGAACGTCGGAACAAAATCTATCGCGAGATGATTCAGAAATCGCCGGTTGGTGAGTTCACGAGCGAATTTCATCAAGAGTCGATGCTGCGGTCGATGGAGAATGCCTACCGACTGCTTAGCTCGCCTGAGCGTGAGGCGTTCGACCTAGAGAAGGAACCTCGAGAGATTTACGATCGCTATAATACGGGGCGATTTGGCCGAGGCTGTCTCTTGGCTCGACGATTGACTGAAGCCGGTGCCCGCTTTATAGAGGTCACGACCGAGTATGAGCCGTTTCTGCATTGGGACACCCATGAGAATGGACATACGACGGCCAAGGAAATGAAGGCGCAAATCGACCGGCCTATTGCGCAGCTAATACTCGATCTGGAACAACGCGGGCTGCTGGACCGAACTCTTGTGGTTCTGGCCAGTGAATTTAGTCGTGACATGATGATTGAAGGTGTCCCGGGGAGCACGGCAAAGGACCAATCGCGTGCTAAATCGGACACGATGCAGGAGATGAAGCAGTATGGCCTGCACCGTCATTTCACGGGAAGTTGTTCGGTGCTAATGTTTGGTGGCGGCATGAAGCAGGGATTTCTTTATGGCGAGACGGCTGAAGAGCGACCATGTCTTGCAACCAAGAATCCGGTCAACATCGACGACATGCTGGCAACTATTTACACCGCAATGGGTATTTCGCCCGGGGCAGCGATGCAAATCGAAAAGCGACCGTTCTACGTTACCAAAGATGCTAAAGGGAAGGCCGTGCAAGAACTATTTGCCTGATAGTTTGAGCTAGTAATCCAATCCTAAGATACCAGCAGTTCCTTGACGTTTCTCTCTTATCAGTTTACGCTGTTGTCAATGATTTCCCTGTGACGATTTGAGGATCCCTATGCCTGACAATAACTATTTTTCTCGTCGAAGTTTCATTCAATCAACCGTTGGACTTGCCGTCGCTAGTCCTTGGCTGGCGGGTTCTCAGGTATTTGCGGCAGAGGAACCCTCGGGGTACTTGAAAGGACGACTCCTTAAAACACTCAAAATTGGAATGGTCAAGGTAGAAGGTTCGCTTACGGACAAATTCAAGGCAGCCAAGGCTGCCGGGTTTCAGGGGATCGAGCTTAATCTTCCCGGTACCGATTTGGATTCGGCGAAGGCTGCGATAGCCGAGTCTGGCTTGCGCGTCGACGGTAGTGTTTGCTCGAAACATTGGGACATCCGCCATACGAGCGCCTCGGCCGAGGAAAGAGCCGAAGCATTGCGAATTCTGAAACAGGCTTTACTCGACACGAATGCACTTGGGGGTAATACCGTACTGCTCGTCGTGGGTCATGGCAAAGATGGGGCAGAAAATGAGATTTGGGAACGTTCGGTTGAAAACATTTCCAAGGCGTTGCCTCTCGCTTCTGAATTAGGCGTTCGTATTGCGGTTGAGAATGTATGGAACCACTTTCTGTACGACCATGAGGGCCCTGAGACTCAAACTGCTGACAAGCTTGTCCGATATATCGACGATTTCAATTCACCTTGGGTTGGAATGCAGTTTGACATTGGCAATCATTGGAAATATGGAAGTATGGGAGGGTGGATTCGCACGCTTGGCAAACGAATTGTTAAGCTCGACTTGAAAGGGTTTTCGCGTAAGGAAGACTCTTTCACCAAAATTGGCGAAGGCGACCTCGATTGGGCCGACGTCCGTCTGGCACTCGCCGAGATTCAGTATGCCGGCTGGGCAGCTGCTGAAGTAAGGGGCGGTGGCCCCGAGCGATTGCAAGAGATCTCCGCAAACATGGACCGCGTATTTGGGCTGGTTTAGTGTGAGATAGCGAAGAGCTCACACCGGTATTGAAGTGAGCCCCGGCAGTATTAAAATGAGCCCGGCGACTCGTGCAATTCCGAGTCGACAGACGGGTCCTTCCTGGCAGCATACGCAGTTGGTAAGATGCTGGCTACTTTGCGCGATGCCACTTCGCCTGCTCGTCAATTGAACTGCTGATGTCAAGGGAACTCTATGAGCCAAGACAAGTCTGGGGTTGAAGCCGATCGTCAATTGCTTGCTGAAGCCCAGTCGCGTGGACCGGCAGCGACAACCATGGCTTACTTTAAGTTGTCTGGTCCTGGCTGGTTGCAGAGTGCGTTGACACTTGGCGGCGGTTCGTTGGCAGGCAGCCTTTATTTGGGCGTCCTTGGTGGTATGTCGTTGTTGTGGATTCAGCCGCTTGCGATGATCCTTGGCATTATCATGCTCAGCTCGATTGGCTACGTCACGCTCTCGACGGGCAAACGCCCGTTTCAAGCGATTAACGAACACGTCAATCCCGTGCTTGGCTGGGGCTGGGCATTGGCGACGCTGGCGGCCAACATCGTTTGGTGCATGCCTCAGTTCTCGCTTGCCAATGGAGTGCTCCAGCAGAACCTGCTGCCTGAGATACTTGGCCAACAGTTTCTCTTTGATCCTTTCTGGGACAAAGTCGTGATCTCTGGAGTTATCCTCATACTTTCGATTGCGATTGCCTGGAGCTACAGCAGCAAGGGCTTGGGGCTCAAGCTCTTCGAGTTGATGCTCAAGCTCGTCGTGGGAATGATTGTACTTTGTTTCATGGGCGTCGTGTTTGCGTTGCGTGACACGTTGGACTGGGGGCAAATTTTTTGGGGGTTCATTCCTGATCCGCGACGAATATTTGAGCCCTCTGCCGACTTCCGGCCGTTTATCGAGGCGATCTCGCCCGAGCACCAACAGTTTTGGACAACCCAGATTCTCGACAGCCAACGAGACAAGCTGATTACTGCTGCGGCAACTGCGGTTGGAATCAATATGACTTTTCTTTTTCCCTACTCGCTGCTGAAACGGGGCTGGACTTCGGAATTTCGCGGTCTTGTTACCTTCGACTTGGCGACAGGGATGTTCATTCCTTTCTTATTGGCGACCAGTTGCGTGGTGGTAGCCTCGGCGAGTCAGTTTCATGCGAAGCCTGTGGCTGGCTTGGTTGAGATGGCTCAAAACGAAGCTGGAGAGCCGATAGCTCCTTCGGAGAAAGAATGGAGAAATTACCGTAGAAACATGATGCCCCGATTGAAGGAAGAACTCGGGGCCGAAGGATTCGCATCGCTGGGCAAAGACCAGGAGGCCTTGAACGCCCGGATTGATCAACTCCCCAAAGAGGAGCGTATGCTAGGAGCGATGTTGGTCGAGCGCGATGCCGGAGCATTGGCGACGACGATCGAACCTTTGGTGGGCAAGCGAGTTGCTAACTTGGCATTTGGTGTGGGCGTGTTGGGGATGGCCATTTCGACGATCATCATGTTGATGACGATTTCAGGGTTTGTAATTTGTGAGATACTGAATGTTAAGTCTGAAGGCTGGCCGTTCCGAATTAGTTGTCTTGCAGCAGCCGTTGGTGTGTTGGGACCCTTCTTCTGGAGCAAGGCCGCTTTTGCTTTGGCCGTGCCAACTTCGGTATTCGGGCTGATCTTGTTGCCGGTCGCCTACCTGACGTTCTTCTTACTGATGAACCAAAAAAAGCTGCTCGGCGAACATTTACCTCGGGGGCGGTACCGTGTAATTTGGAACGTGCTTATGGCCTCTTCTGCCGGTATCGCAGCATATGCCAGCATCTCGATGGTGTGGATTAAGTCGGGCTATGTCGGTTTGATTGCCATTGGTTTGTTCCTTGGTTCTGCGGTTGTTGTGCAAATTATGCGTAGATCTCAAACCGACTCCGCTGGCGACCCTGGATAGGCTCTTTCATTTCATTGGATCGATCTGAATATGAATTACCGCCGCATCGCTAGTTTGAAAACGGCAGAGGATTTTCTGGCCTACGCCGGCAAGCTTGGAGTTACGCTGCCGTTTGATCACGAAATGGTTGTCGGTACGGGCGAGTTTTTGGACGAACCGTTTTTTCTCGGCGAACAAAAAATTGGCAATCGGTTTTCGATTTTGCCTATGGAAGGCTGGGATGCTGAAACAGGGGGATCGCCTTCTGAGCTGACGCTGCGTCGTTGGCAACGTTTCGGCGACAGTGGCGCGAAACTGATCTGGGGCGGCGAGGCGGTTGCGGTCGAACATGCCGGACGGGCAAACCCGAATCAACTTTGGCTGCATGACAAAAATGTTTCCTCGTTCGTTACTCTGCGAGAAGAACTGCTCGCTGCTCACCAGAAGGCCATGGGCACCACCGACGACCTTCTCGTTGGTTTACAGCTGACCCATTCAGGACGATTTGCGAGGCCCAACACCAAGTCGGTTCTAGAACCGCAGGTTCTTTATCGTCACCCGTTGTTGGAAAAGAACGACGACGAGCCCTACCTTTTGACCGACGAAGATCTGCAACGAATTGTCCGGTCGTTTGTTCATTCTGCAGCTCTTGCGGCCGAGGCGGGATTTCAGTTTGTTGATGTGAAGCATTGCCATGGTTATTTGGGGCACGAAACGCTCAGTAGCTTCGATCGACCTGGAAAGTATGGCGGCTCGTTTGAAAATCGGACACGATTTCTTCGGGAGATCGTGGCGGGCATTCGCGAGCGTGTGCCAGGCATGACGATCGGAGTGCGTCTTAGCGCGGTCGATTGGGTTCCTTTCCGTCCTGGTGACCAGGGGGTTGGCCGGCCTTGCGAGTTTGATGGTGACACTTATCGTTATGCATTTGGTGGCGATGGCTCAGGGTTGGGGATCGACTTGGCCGAGCCATTACGTTTGCTCGATTTGTTCAAGCAGCTAGACATTCGCCTGGTGTGCATTTCGGTTGGTAGCCCTTATTACAATCCTCACTTCCAACGCCCGGCTATTTTCCCACCTTCGGATGGTTATCAGCCGCCGGAGGATCCATTGATTGGGGTGGCTCGCCAGATTGATTTGGTGCAACAACTGAAACGGGAACGCCCCGAACTTATTTACGTAGGTTCTGGCTACAGCTATTTGCAAGAGTGGTTGCCTCATGTTGCCCAAGCGGCAGTGCGCGAGGGGGCGGTCGATTTTGTAGGTTTGGGACGTATGGTGCTTTCTTACCCAGAAATGCCGGCGGATGTTTTGGCTGGGCGACCACTGGGAATGAAAAAAATCTGTCGGACGTTTAGCGATTGCACGACTGCTCCTCGCAAGGGCCTCGTCTCAGGGTGTTTTCCGCTGGACGACTATTACAAGCAGATGCCTGAGCATAAGGACTTGAAGGCATATAAAGCGGAATTTCGGAAGACGCTTGGCAGCTGATTCCTTGGAGAGAGACTTGCCGGAGAGATCGCCGCAAACGCTAAGCCGTTGGGAACTTTCGCGAGCTACAAACGGAAGTCCGGGTAACACCGAAACACACTGCTGCTTTACCTTCCTGCATCATAGAATCCCAAAAGGTTTTGTCTAAGACAAGGGGTTTAGCCTCTCTCGCAAGGACAATAAACCCATGCCTCAGTCTCGCACACGACTTGCTCCCTCGCCAACCGGGGCCTTGCACCTAGGCAATGCACGTACGTTTCTTCTCAATTGGATACTTGCAAGACAACGGAACTGGCACATTGTGTTACGCATCGAAGACCTCGATGGACCTCGATTCAAAGAAGGAGCCGCAGAACTTGCCATCGACATGTTCAATTGGCTCGGAATCGATTGGGATGAAGGCCCCTATTATCAGCGCAACGATCTCGCGTCCTACCATGCCGCGACCTCCCGGCTGGCCCGAGCCGGCAAAGTTTATCCTTGCCGCTGCACGCGAAAAGAAATCCAGCAAGCCACTCTCTCGGCCCCTCACGCCGAGCAGCACGAACTACGATATCCCGGGACATGCCGTCCTCAAAATCCGCAGACCGATGAAACTCGTTTCATCAATACCGAAGGCGTCGCCTGGCGAGTCTGTGTACCTGCGGGCAGCACCTCCTTTGTTGACAAATTTTGTGGCAAACAAACTCACGATATCGGCGCTACCGTAGGCGATTTTCTCGTCGGCACCAAGCTTGCTCTGCCTAGCTATCAGCTTGCTGTCGTCGTGGACGATGCAAAACAGAATATCGACCAAGTTGTCCGCGGTGACGACTTGCTTAGCTCCGCTCCGCGTCAGATGTTGCTCTACGATCTTCTCGAACTTGGCCCACAGCCCTCGTACACACATTTGCCCCTCGTCCTTGGCGAAGATGGTCGTCGGCTCGCCAAGCGGCACGGCGACACTCGCGTTTTGTCCTATCGCGAAAAGGGGGTCAGCGCCGAGCGTTTGCTCGGTCTGCTAGGAGAATGGTGTGGCCTCGGTTCGCGGGAAGAGATCACAATCGCTGAGTTCTTAAAAACTTTCGACCTCGATCGAATGCCTCGCGAACCTGTCGTTTTTACCGCAGCCGACGATGCTTGGTTACTCGGGCCATGATGCCTACAACCACCGCCGAACCCGTTGGCAATACTCAAGGTACTCACGACCAAAAGTGTTCCTCAGCATGGCTTCTTCCTTCACAATGAACCGCTTTGAAATAATCAGCACAAACAGCGGTGGTATAATCCAAGGTGTCGCGCTGCCCAAGGTCAGTGCGACACCGCATAGCAGAACCGTCATGCTCAAGTAAATCGGATTGCGGCTCAATCGAAAAAAACCGCCCGTAATGAGCGATGCCGATTCGTGAAAAGGCACAATAGTCGTCTTCCGACGACGAAACTCCCACGCACACAAAAGAACCCCGGCAAAACTAGCCAAGATCATCAAAATGCCAACCACTCGCCCAACGCTGCTATCTAAATTAACAACCGGCAGCCAACGGTCGAGCGCTGCACAGGCGAAAGTCGAAGCCAATAGCACGACCGGAGGCAACAGACGCGGGCGATTTTTTTTGCTCTCATTTGACATGCGGACTAAACTCCTTCGACCAATCCGCGAAGCAACACCCCAGCCACATACGCCAGCCCCGCAGCCGCTCCTCCGACGATCAGCGTCTCAAGGCCTTCACGATACCAGGGTTGTTTAATGAACCACGATTTGCCTGCGCCCACGGCAAAAAATGCTCCGCTTGTGATCGCGGTGCTCCAAAGATACGGGTTTTCTAACCCTGAAGGAACGAGCCATTGGTAAATAAAAGCCAACAACGGCAACGCACCGACCAGCACAAAGGCAACAAACGTCGTCAGTGCTGCTTTCACAGGATTCGGTCCTGTTAGTGCGATACCAAACTCGTCGGACAGCATCGTGTCGACCCATTGGTCAACGTCCGCGGTTATGACTTCAACCACACGTTCCAAATCTTCTCCCTGAAAACCTTTTTGGCGAAAGATTTCGCGTATTTCTTCTTTCTCTCCTTCCGGATACCGCTCGATATGCAACTCCTCATTCAGTCGAAGCCGTTCCTTCTGCTGAATTTCAGCACGAATCCCGAGGTAGTTGCTCGCCGCCATGCTGAATCCATCGCCAAATAGATTTGCAATCCCAAGAATGATGATAATTCCTGAGTCGAGCCCCGCACCTGCCACCCCCGACACTACGGCGAACGTAGTCACGGTGCCATCAATCGCCCCGTAAATAAAATCTCTCAGATAACTACTTTGCGCACCATTCTGTAATCGCTGCTGAATCGCTTGAGGTTGATGCGATTCGATATGCTCGGCCAAGGTTTTTTTATCAGGCGTTTTCTTTTCAAGCATCGCGTCACTCTCCGAAGATCCGACGGAAACCCGACCTAACCGGTTTCCACGCTTACAGCGTATCCTGAAAAGAGAAGGAACGCTATGTCGGGATCAGCAAATGCAGGACGATTCTCGTCTGCGGAAAAGAACGCCGTCGGAAACGATTTTGCTTTGCTTAGGCGAGCACTTCCTTAAAAAACCTAGCCACCGAGCACACCGAGGTCTCAGAGAAAGTGCTGAAGTGAACCACCTTTTCTCGGTGTTCTCTGTGACCTCTGTGGCTACACAATTAAAGGAACTGCTCGGCAGAATCACACCGCAATAATGCCGTCTCGGATAGCAAGATGAGTTAGCTCGGCTGCCTTATGGATCTTCAGCTTTTTCATCAATCTTGCTTTGTGGTTGTCGATCGTACTTTCCGCCAACTTGAGATGTTTAGCGCAATCGCGTACCGAGCGACCACGAGCTAAAAGACGCATGACATCTAGTTCTCGCTTCGTCAGCGCCGCAACCGAAGGACGATCATGAGAGAGGTCCAGTCGCCAGCCCCTCGAAGTACGCCGTATGCGCTTAGCAAACGCGGGATCGAAGGTTCGTTTTCCCTGAGTGGCTCCTTGGATAATTGCCGCTACGATCGCTGCCAGCCCCACTTGTCGGGTCAAGTAGCTAACCGACGGCATCGTCAGGACATCTGCCAAACGCCCTTCATGCAGTCGATCGTCCAAAACAATCGCATGCCGAGCATATCCATTTTGAACGACCTCAGAAGCTCGCTTCGGGATGTCGAAGGCCACTTTGGGATCGACAAGCAGTACTTGAGGAAACAGTCGTTGACATCGAATTAAGCCGTAGTCGATATCGGTTGAAGCTTCGACGACCTCGATTTGCTGGCGTTGCAAAAAAATTGCCGACATGGCATCGCAATCCACGGTGCTGGCCAAAATCATTGCCATCCGTATGGGTGGTGTCTCTTCACTACACCCGCCAACTCGAACATTTGTTTGTCGATTAAAACCATGCTGGATCATCGGCACCTGCCCTTAGATGCGAGTGAATGGAAGCGAAGAAGTCGTAGCGTCAAGCAACGGTATTTCGCTGAGCACAAAACCGAAGTGCTCTGTACTTTACTTCGGCTATCGCGGCAGGCTAGGTTTAATGTGGCAATTAGTCGCGTCACAACCTGACGTGCCGCTAAGAGCACGTGGCACGGAAAGGAAATGCCTGCGAAAGGCTATATACCGAGTGTTTTTAAGGAAATTTGCTAAAAAATCTCAGTGCATTTGCGGTGACAGCCTTATGGCACTTAGCAGGGAAAGTGTACTTTAGGTTAAGTGCCCTAGGGGTTTTTTAATCAATCCACTTTTCTGAAGTCCTGAGTGTGAGTGTCATTTCAAAACACTAGTAGTGCGGTGGCTTTTCGTGTGGGAGATCTTCGCCCTGGCCATGTTCGTGTAGCTGATGCACAACCGTGCGAAGACTGTGTAGCTCGCGACCGAGTCGAACAAGCTCTGCTTGCTGCTGCAAAACTACGCCATTGAGTTCATCAAGAACCCGTTGTTGGAACATAAGTTTCTCTTCCAGCTCAATAAGCGAGGAAGCAGATCGAGGTAGTTTTCTGGAAGGATCGTTATCACACATTGGTACTCTCTTGGGTGGCAGTCGAATCGAGCTTTAGGCGATATCAACTGTGGTAAGGTAGTAAAAGAGGTCGTGGCTATTATGAGCATGTCAATGAAACTACGAAAGTCGCGAATTGACGGCAAGGTGACGAATACGAGATAATCAATGAGGTCGATTGTAAATCGCAATCGATACCACAGCAACTTAGTGCGTGTCGCACGGACATGTTCTGGTCACCCACTGGCATTTCAGCGTCAAACCGTGCTATGAGCGGAACACCCGCCTGAGACTTGCTCTAAAGGTCGTGTTATGAAAATCCAATCAATTGAGCAACTCGTCCAGAGAAAATGCCTGCCGTGTGAAGGAGGGGTCGCCCCTTGCTCACTCGGCGCAGCCCAGCAGCAGCTTCAGCAACTCGGCGGCTGGGTTCTCACGCACGAGGGCCAACGAATCCGTCGAGACTGGACTGTAAAGAACTTCATGGCCGGCATGAAGTTCTTTAACCAATGCGCCGATCTGGCCGAGCAGGACGGCCATCACCCGGATTTGCACCTTGAAGGCTATCGCAACGTGTCGGTCGAGCTTTGGACCCACGCCATTGGGGGCCTCTCGGAAAACGACTTTATCCTGGCAGCAAAAATCGATCAGTTGCCGATCGAGAAATAGCAGGGGGGAATCGTTAAACTCAAAAAATTTCTTCCACCGCTCTTTCCAAGAATCCCTCCAATGCTTTTACCCTTTACTAATTCAACCCCAAGCAGCTATCCATGTCTTGCTCTTGTTTGATGGTCCAACGTGATGACAACGGCAACGTAACTTGCGGCGTCGAGACGGTTTCTCTCGAAGACTTGCCTGCCGGCGACGTGCTTATCCAAGTGACTTGTTCCTCGCTTAACTACAAGGACGCACTTGCCTGCCAAGGACATCCGGGAGTGATGCGCAACTTTCCGCATATCCCGGGCATCGATGCCGCCGGGCATGTTGTCGAAAGTACTTCGGACGATTTTCGGGTAGGAGACCAAGTCTTAGTGACCGGTTATGATTTGGGGTCTGCTAGGTGGGGTGGTTTTTCGAACTATGTTCGAGTGCCTGCCGAGTGGGTCGTTCCTTTGCCAAAAGGTTTGTCGCTAGATGAAGCAATGACCTATGGCACCGCCGGTTTTACTGCCGCACAAAGCGTTATGGCAATCGAGCGTGCCGGTATTCTACCCGAGGCAGGAGAAATTGTTGTCACAGGTGCCACTGGCGGTGTCGGCTCGCTGTCGATCGCTATCTTAGCCAAGCTGGGCTATCAGGTTGCGGCAGTCACTGGCAAACCTGAACAGGAACCAATGCTTCGGCAGCTTGGCGCAAAACGAATTCTTTCTCGCGAAGAGGTCGACGACACTTCAGGCAAACCCTTGCTGCGAGCCTGTTGGGCTGGTGCCATCGACACGGTAGGGGGAAATATTTTGTTGACGGTGTTACGATCTACCGAGTATCGCGGCTGTGTGGCTGCATGTGGTTTAGTTGCTGGTCACGATTTGCCGCTTACGGTTTACCCTTTTATCCTGCGCGGCATAACTCTCTCTGGAATCGACTCAGCCCGTTGCCCACGGAAAGAACGCCTAGAAATCTGGGAACGCCTGGCAGGTCTCTGGCGAGTTAAGGAACTGGAGGAATGGACTCGCTCGATCCCACTTGCCGAGGTTCCTGCCGAAGCCGAAGCTATGCTCAGCGGTAAAAATTTTGGCCGCATTCTTGTGCGTCCTGAAGGGCCTAGTTGACTAATCCATTTGGAAAGAATTTTTTGACCGGATGAACAGGATTTTCTGGATAAGGGTTTAGAAAGCAGGGGCACTAGATCGGTTGATAGCAAAGCATGCTGTGTAGGATTTGAAGGAAGAATAAAAAGTAACCGTTCACGGGACAAAAGAAGAAAAGAAGAAAAGAAGAAAAGAAGAAAAGAAGAAAAGAAGAAAAGAAGAAAAGAAGAAAAGAAGAAAAGAAGAAAAGAAGAAAAGAAGAAAAGAAGAAAAGAA
>JAJRSE010000068.1 GCA_024278955.1 Planctomycetota bacterium
CACGCAAGCCGAATGCGTGGTACAACAAACGTGTGGACATGCTGATACCTTCCTGGAAGAAGTCGTTCAATCACTTCTTACTGGAACAGCATGTCCACCTTTTTGTAAGCCATGTACGCTTTAGTCGGATGAACCTAAAAAAGCAGGACAAGCAATACGAAACGGTGCTTTGTTGAGTCGGCAGGAACAAGAGAGGTTCCTCTTATGCTGAGTACCCTTTTTCGATCGTGTCGAGAAGCTCAGGAATGTTCTGGTAAGGGTTGTAAACGAGGAGGTGTGCGCCAGCGTTTAGCAGACGTTGCTTTTTTTGTTCGATGGTAAAATGGCCAAGATGCTCGTAGTGGCTCTCGTCGCGAGACAAGACGCCGACGCCGACCCCCCCGGCTCGATAAGTGTAGAGCATCTCGGGAAAGCCATCGCCGAAGGTTACGATCTCTTCGCCGCGAAGGCCCATCTCGCCAGTCATACGAGCGATAACTGCTTCTTTGGCATCGTCTTCAGGACCCAAAGAACCGGCGGCCATAATTCGATCCTGAGGGAAAAATTCAGAATAGCCAAGATAGGCGACACTTTCGGAAACCGCGTCGAGATCGGATCCGCTAGCTAAGTAGATGCCATTCGAGAGCCGTTTTTGCAACTCGGTCAGTAGCTCCATCGCCCCGTCGATGCGCATGTCGTCCATGGTCAGCTCGCCCGTTTCTAGTTTGGCACGCCGGCTTTCGACCATACCAACCAACGCGTCGTTGTAGGAATCCTTAAGCATCCTGGGGTCGAGCTTAGGTCCTTCGTAGCCATGCTCTTCAAGAATGGAGCAGAGTCGCTTCATCTGAAGATAAGTCGGGATACCGATGGTTTGCTCGATTTCGGTAACCACGATCTCTTCCGCCTTCTTGTGATCCATATGGGGCGAAGACAACCCAATAAGATATGCCACATTGTTTGGCACAGCCAAGTTGGGCCAGCCCACTCGTTCGTCGGAGATCGTTCCATCAAAATCAAATAGGCCTACGCTGAGCGATTTGCCAGAAAACTCGCGGACAATTTCGATATTGCCCTCGGTATCGTCAACCACGACGGGTTTTTCAAGTAAGCCGTCTTTGTAGGGGAAAAATTCGTTTTCTGTCGTCACGGGGAACGTCCTTTGTGGAATTATGAGAACTGCTCAGGTGCCTCTTTACGAACCTTTGCGTCTTCTGCGGTGAATAATTTTTGCGATTGTTTTGGCTACTTTGTTTCGCGATAATCGATTGCGAAAATCTGGGTGGTCTCTCGACCGTCCGTTTCAATGCGCCGATTATAGGCGATTGTTTTCCCGTTGTGGCTCCAAACCAGAGCGAACGGCGCGGGGGCTCGGTCGACGAGGACGCGGCTTTTGCCAAACTTTGGTCCCGGCTCGACGTTGGTAACAAAAATACGAGTACCGGCCACGGTGACGAAGGCCTGACCGCCAGGGTGCCAACGAACGCCGGTGTCGACGCCGCCCTTGATAAACGTAGCTTGTCGAAGCTTGCCGCCTTGCGGGGAAATCAAAAACACTTGGACATGGCCTTGATTGTCTTTCATCAAGAAAGCAATTTGAGCGCCGTCGTGCGAGACGCGAACAATGCCTTCGCAGCCGGGATACGCGCGATCGGTAGAGTGGGTGAGCCGGCGCTGGACAGTACCTACTGGCGGCATGGGCAAGGTCTTTTGGGTTCCTTCCAGCGGCCCCAACGGACCGGGACGAGTGATATCATCGGGAATATCGACAACAAAGAGTTCATCGACTGGGTTGCCTGACGAATCGCGAGTCGTGCCGATAAACGCACGGGCAAATTGGCGAGTTCCATCCAAGCGAAGATAGCCATCGCGTCCGACCCAGCTATCGCCTGCCGCGCGAGATATCTCGTCGCTTCCCGGCTGAGGCTCTGGCACGACGACCACAACTAAGGCCGAATAGCCGTCGGCCCTATCGGGAAACTGCTCACTGCTTGGAACCGTTTTGGGCTTTCCCAAACGAGCGACCCCAATGGTGCGCAAGTCGAGATCCTTATCAACCGACTTGCCATACTCGCGGACGACTGCATCGTTGTATGTAAAGCCAACCCAATTGCCATCGCCCGAGAATTCGTGGCGATGCGTGCCGCCTCGCAGTGCGCCAGCCGAGTAAGGTGGCTGCGTATCCCTGGCATCGGCTAGCCGAAAATCGCCGCTTCCATCGGCTGAAGCAATCACTCCGACGCGGCGGAACTGCTCGTACTGATTTTGTGGACCTGTGGGATGAAAAGGCCCGTGGATGAAAATCACCTCGTCGCGAACGTGGCTGTAAGAGGCAGCGCCAACCCCAGGGCCAAACTCGCTGGACGGGTCTGTTTGGTAGAGAGTGGTGATCTCACCAGTAATAATTTCAACTTTGGCGACCTGCTTCGAAGCCCCAATACCTCCCTCGTCTGTTCGCGTATCAAAGACCAGATAGCGATCGTCGGGGGAAAAATTGTCGTTATTGTCCAACTCGTGATGGAACTCAGTATCATGGGTAATCTGGCGTTCTGCGGCGTCAATATCATTCCCTGCCATAGCGATTACTGCTTTCGTAACGACTAGAAGGACTAACTTTTTTGTGAAATTCATGCCGTCAGTATAGCAGGGCCGAGAATCTTTGTGAGCAGCCAGACCTAATTACACAGGACGTTTTTGGCCTGGTTGTTTGCCTGGGTGATCGTGATCGGTTTTGTTATGCTCGCTAACTATGGCTTTTTCTCGACCACGTAGCGCGTATGTCCATGTTCCATTTTGTATCCACCGCTGCGGTTACTGCAACTTTGCGGTTGTTGCGAATCGGGACGATCTTATCGAGCCCTTTCTTAGGGCTTTGGAAATCGAGCTCCGTGAACTGGGAGAGCCTCAAGAAGTTGAGACGCTTTACTTCGGAGGCGGGACGCCCACTTTTCTTTCGCCCGTTCAGCTTGAAGAACTTTGCCAGCTCGTACTAAAGTGGCATCCTCTGGCTGACGGATATGAATGGACCGTGGAAGCCAACCCCGGAGATCTCGACCTCGATCGCCTAGCGGTACTTTCCCGTTTCGGGGTGAATCGGCTTAGCCTTGGTGCACAGTCCTTTCGCCAAGAGAAACTAGAATTGCTCGAGCGAGATCACCGGGCAGACGACATTCATGAGTCGATGCGCCTCGCGCGCGAGGCGGGAATGCAAGTGTCGCTCGATCTAATCTTTGCAACTCCTGGCGAATCGCTAGAGCAATGGCAAACCGAACTCGACGAAGCGATCCAACTCGAGCCCGACCATATTTCGACCTACGGGCTGACTTTTGAAAAAGGCACCACGTTTTGGGGGCGGCTTCAGGGAGGCGAACTAACAACCCTCGCCGAAGAGCTAGAACGAGAGATGTATCTTGCGGCAATCGACCGGCTCCGCGCGGCAGGCTTCGAGCACTACGAAGTCTCGAACTTTGCCAAACCGGGGCAACGGAGTCGACACAACGAGGCGTATTGGTCGGGCGATGGCTACTTCGCCGTAGGGCCTGGTGCCGCACGGTATGTCGAAGGGGTAAGAGAAACCAATCACCGGAGCACTTCGACGTACTTGAAACGCGTGCTGGCAGGCAAATCGGCTGTGGCCGAGCAAGAATGTCTTAACGAGGAACAACGGGCCCGTGAACTGCTTGTTTTTGGACTCCGCAGACTCCAAGGCGTCGATCGCGTGGAGTTCCGTGAACGATCAGGCATCGACCTAGATGAACTAGCCGGCGAGAAAATCGCGAGTTTCGTCAAACTGAAAATGCTAGCCGACAATGGCCCCGTTGTGCGGCTCACTCGCGAAGGCTTGCTCGTTAGCGACAGCCTGTGGCCCGAGCTGATTTGAATGCGAATTGAAATACTTTAGCCATCTGAAACGCCAAGCAACTTAGCCACAGATACACACAGATGAACACAGATTTTTGTTGAACTGATTCGGGGCTCTACGCCCTTGTTCTTGGGCGTTGGAAATCCTTCTTATATCTGAGTTTATCCGTGGCTAATTTTTATTGCAGAATTAACACCACTCCGCAATCCAAATTCCGAATTCAATTACATCGGTGCTCGTGGCAGTTCGCGTTGGAATGGCGGGGCTTCGACCGGCGGCAAGTAGCCTTCGGTCTCTTCTTCCCAGGCGTTGCGATCTTCTTCGCTCGCGTAATAGCGGAGCCACATGTCGGGATCGCCACCGGTGTTTGCACAGTCCCAATGGAGATAGTTATTGCGACCTTGGAGGAGCTTTTCGTGAGCAGGCAGGATATCGCGAAACAGCAGGCAGTAAAGTTCCCGATCAGAAAGGTGATCGGTAAAGTCGAGGACAATTCGCTTCGAGAACAACTTTTCGATTGCTGCGTGGAGAGCGACTTGCAGTTGCTCGTCGTCCAGCAGCTCGGGACGTTTGAGCTGCATGCGAGGTCGAAACCAGTCGCAAATCGGCAAAATAGGAGCACGCTCCCATGCGAGCATCGATTTAAGAAACTCGTTCTCGCTCGAAGTCGACATCAATTCTACGTTCACGCAGCCAATCGATTCGTCGTACAACGGCTCGAGGGCATCACGCAATTGGGCGTTGAGAAGTAGTTGATCTACTTCGTTAGGCATTGGGGGTTTTTGTGGAGTCATGTCTGATCGGGTCGCTAAGTTCCATCACGGTGCAATACAAGTGCTGCGGCCATTAACCGTGACCGCCAAGTGGGGTTCAAGAGCCAACCGCAGTTGACCTACTTCGACTTTATCAACAGACAACTCAGCTGAGAACACTTTTGGCACTTGAAATGCAGCAGTTTAAGAAAAAGCTGAATCACGATCGTTACGACCCGCAATCTCCCCCCAGACTATGCCGGCACAGCTGGCATGGCCCGCAATCTTTGGCCTATCGATCCCAAGGCGATAGTTGAGTCGTTTCTCGGTGGTTAATTCAGCGGAAGTCAGAAGAAGTTAACCACGGCGAAACTTCGGAAACCACGGGCTTTGGCAGTATTTCAGCCAGCTGAGGTAAGAACGGGACGCGTCTCAGCCGATTACTGCGGTCGGGCTGGTACACGGGCAAATGTTAGCAACAAGAGCATCAAAAAGAGTGGAACCGACACTTGTCCGCAAACAGCTCTGCCATCAAAGGGACGTTAGCCGTCTGCCTTTGGAAGTATTGACTTTGCTACATCAAACACCTTGATGCTTGCATCCTGGTGAGTTTCCTTTGAGTCAATATACCCTGTTTGAGTCGAACCAAAGACTGCACGAGTAACTTCCATGAGAACAGCGTCCTTAGCCTGGCTGTCCTCTGCTGCATTCGCAAATGCTTGCAATGTTTGAATGCTTAGGCTGCGATGACGATTGATTGCAGATTGGTGCATTAGTGCTTTGTAAATGCGACCGCACCACAGTGTAGCAGTAATGAAGAAACCGAGGATCGCAAATTTGCCAATGAGTTGTTGCATGAGCTGGCCACTGTCCAATCCGTCTTGCGGCAAGAAAACGAACGCGACGCCAAGACTGATTGCCGCCAAGGCCAACCCAACGGTGGACATTAACCATGTTTTTGCGCTGTCTGCGCATCGCTGTGATTCGCGGGAAAAATCCTTGGTAAAGACCGCCGCGCCAGCACCTGCTGACGCTTCGCGGGCTGCGGTGATGATAGATTGTATTTCGTCTTGCTTTGTTTCGATGTCAGACTTGGCATTGGAGACAATCGTATTTGCTTCGATGACCGCGGACGACAAATTTTTGATATTTTGGGCTACATCCCCCTTTCTGTACGCCAGAAACGGTATCCATTGTGACGCGGCTACGTAGAGCTGATCAGACCCCTGTTTCGCCTGCGTTATGAAACCGTTTTTCACCTGTGCGGCATTATCAATGGAAATTGAGAACTCATCAATCTTGGCGAAAAGTTGCTGAACAGTGTCGAGCGATTGTTTAATTTGAGAGACGATTTGGTCCGTTAAGTAGTCAAGCGGCAAGACCACCAATGTGTCGGTTATAAAGAAGATGCGGTCAAAATCGTGTTTAGCTTCGTCTAGGTTGATCTCGCCCCATTTTTGGCGATGAATAAGCGCATCACGATCTTGGCCGTTTATGGCTTCTAGCAGTGCTTTGAGATCGTCAACAGCGGACATAAACAGTGTGGGGTCTGTAGTTGGAATAGCTTGCTATTACTTGGGCAATTCCCAAGTAACCGGTTGTAACGAGTGTTATCTAAAATCTCCCAAATAAGCACCCATAATTCGTAATTGTAGCTAAACCCAACAGGGGGTGCGACACCCAGAGAGCACTCAATTCATGCCATTGTTGAAAAAAGCCCAAAGGCAAGTAGTAATTTGGGGGTCAGGCGTTCGGTGAGATACAACCGACCGCTAAAACGTACCGCCTGGAACTGCACAGGATTCATCTCTTAATCGCGGCTGGTCACAGCAATCCGCTAAAAGCCGGTGCAAATCAAATCGCTTTGGAATTTGGCTTTGCAATCCTCCTGCGATCAAAATGCTTCAATCAACCGGCGTGCCCATCTCACGCATCAGCAGCTTCATGTCGTCCCAGGTGTGCTTTTTGGCCGAGGGCGTACGCAGGAGGTACGCCGGGTGGTAGGTACAAACAACCTTGATTCCTCGATATTCATGCAGCTTACCGCGAAGGCGGCCAATGGCCGACTCGGTACCAAGCAGGTTTTGAGCCGCGATGGCTCCCAAGCAGCAAATAAACTCGGGGGCGATAAGCTGCAACTGCTGGTCGAGAAAACTCCGGCAATTTTGGGCCTCGCCAGAAGCAGGGTTCCGATTGCCAGGAGGGCGACATTTGAGCACGTTGAGAATGTAAACGTCGTTGCGGCTCAGATTGCAGGCACCAAGAATCTTGTCGAGAAGTTGGCCAGCAGGGCCGACAAACGGCTCGCCTAGGCGATCTTCGTCGGCGCCAGGTGCCTCGCCTAAGAAGCAAAGGCGAGCCTGTGGATTGCCGACCCCAAAAACCGTTTGGGTGCGAGACCCAGCCAGCTCTGGGCACAGCGTACAGCCAGCCACCTCGTCGCAAAGGACTTCCAAGCTTTCGGCCCGGGGGGCCGCTGCTTCGGTCGACGGCCCAAGTGGCACCTGAGAAGGCGATTCCTGGCTGGAAACCTGGGTATAGGCAATGGGACGGGGCTTGGCGACCTGCTGCACTCCGGCGGCTTCCAGGCTTTCGAGAAGCTGCACGGCAGACCTCAGCAAAGGCTCATTTGGGCTGTCAGGCATAAGATTCCAGCTCAGGGGGAGAAACGGCTATCACAAAAAATAGTTTGAACCCTATGGCAGAGTCCTGCGTCTAGTTTTATTCAGTTTACGGTTTGTTTCGGAGGCAGAAAGGGCCCGATTCCGCAAGTTCACCAGAATGGCCACTTTCTGCGGCTTCTCCGCTAGATTACTATGGACCCCAGGCGATGGCTGTCAGATATCAGCGATCTCCTTCGAGTTTTATCCCTATGCAGGTGCTCGGCCAATTGCTGAATTCTGGCCGAGTTTGAGGAAGATGTTTGATGGCAGTCCCCCAAGTGGTAATTGTTGGCCGACCCAATGTCGGCAAAAGCAGCCTATTAAATTGGCTGGCGGGGCTGCGCATTGCGATCGTCGAAGATCGCCCTGGCGTAACGCGCGACCGTGTTGACTACCTGATGGAATTCGACGATCGGTTTTTCGAGATAGTCGACACGGGCGGTATCGGAAACAAGGACGAAGACAACCTCACCAAACATATCGAAGAGCAAATCCAAACGGCCATCGATTCGGCTTCGGTAATTTTGCTTGTCGTCGACATTCGAGAAGGCTTGATCCCGCTAGACGAAGAAGTTGCCCAACGGTTGCGGCACCTCGACGTCCCGGTAATTTGTATCGCAAATAAAGCCGACGTCGCCAGCTTCGACGACCAGTCGGCAGATTTCTACCGCCTGGGTCGGGGAAAGATTATCCCGGTCAGCACGACACAAAATCGCAACCGAGCGGTCTTGCTCAACATGATCCTTGAGCGCCTGCCCCCGGCAGAAACTGACGAAGAAGCCGCTAATGAAGAACCCGAGATGAGGGTCGCGATCGTAGGTCGGCGCAATGTTGGCAAAAGCACGTTTTGCAATACGCTGACCGAAGCCGATCGGATGATCGTGAGCGAAGTGCCGGGCACAACTCGTGATAGCGTCGATATTCGGTTTGAATTGGACGGTAAGGGATTCGTCGCAATCGATACCCCAGGCTTACGCCGACGGCAAAGCCAAGGGGCTTCCATCGATTTTTACGGTACCCACCGTGCTCAGCGAAGTATCCGGCGGGCCGACGTGGTCTTTCTTTTTCTCGACGCCTCACAGCGAATCAGCAAAGTCGATAAACAATTATGCGACTACATTAGCCGCAATTACAAGCCATGTGTGCTGGTCGTCAACAAATGGGACTTGCTAGCCAAAACGATGGTCACCGAAAAATGGGTCCACTATTTACACGATCAGTTTCCGGCCATGCGCTACGCCCCAATCGCATTTGTCACGGGCGAAACAGGCAAAAACGTCAAAGCGCTTTTGAATCATGGCCAGATGCTTTTCAAACAATCGCGACAGCGAATCACGACGGGACAGCTTAATCGTTTGCTTCGCGACGCGATCCTCCGTTCTCCCCCGCCGCTGTACCACAATCGCCGTCCCAAAGTCTATTATGCGACGCAGGTAGGAATTCAGCCGCCAACGATCGTTTTGTTTTGCAACGATCCAGCAGCAATTTCTCCGCCTTACCAGCGATACTTGCTAAGTGCCGTCCGCGAGCAACTTGGCTTCGAGGAAGTCCCCATCAAACTGTACCTACGAAAGCGGCGCTCGAGCGATCGACGAGACGATATCGAAACCACCAAGACGCCAGCGTCGAAAAAGTAGCTCTCAAAAGAAAGAAGAAACACAACCGTTTCTAAGCCGGTTGATTCAAGGCCGATTTATTCAAGCATGTCGGAAAGATGAGAATCGGACATGTAACTGCCCGAGGCGGCCAGATCGTTACCAACAGGCGATTGCGCAGGGTCACCATGCAATGCAGCTACGACACCCAGCACCCACGCCAAGAGGAATGCTGCAAGCTCGCCCATCGCGAGTATTTCTTGCTTATCCTTACCCATTTCCAAAGCCCACCTTTTTAATCCATTGTTTTCGACGCATCGTCCGTGTGGTTGCAGCGGTCGGTCTTCTCGTCCCAACCAATGCGTGGACTGCCTCTTTTCATCAGCCTAAATAGAGCGAAAGTTGGAAAGTTTGACAAGCTGTGAAACGAATCTCGCCAAAATAGCCTGGGACCCAAATAGCCATCGGAGTAGTCGCTTTTTGTGCTAGCACACCTCCCAAGGAAGAAACCGTCGCTGCTCCGCGTCCCATTCTTACTGCAATTGGATAAAAAATCACCAAATCTCTAGGACCCTACCCGACCGATCGAACAGATGCTAAACTGCTCGATCCGCAAGGCGACTTGCCCTGGTGAAACCGGGGGAAGACTCGCTAAACCGCGGGAATTTCAGGGCGTTTAGCTCAGTTGGTTAGAGCACTAGCTCGACAAGCTAGGGGTCACTGGTTCGAGTCCAGTATCGCCCACTCGGAAAATCAGGGTTGCCTGTTTGCTCAACAATCTCACAAGATTGCTAGGAGCAGCGGGCTGCCGCTGTCGACTCTGCCAGAATAGTCGCTATACTGGTAGATTCCACCTCACGTTGGGGGGTTGTCGAATCAATGAAGTCATGTCATCGAAGTTGTGGAGATCGCTTTGGGTACGAAAAAGACAGGCAAGGGTCGTCGTAAAGTAGGCCAAAAAAAGCGACGTATGCGGGCAAAAATTCGCCACCGCAAGAAATAGCCGATGACCAGGCAAGCTGGGCTCGTGTTTCAACGGGTCGTCTAAGCGCCAAGTTTTCTCACTTGGCCACTTCTTACAGGATTATCCTCTGCGCCCCCTCGTGGCTATGCCGCGACACGGGCAGCGTGACGTTGGCAGACCTCTGCCCCAGAACGCTCCTTGCTCGGTGCTGCTATCGACGCTCGCTGTGTCGATTGTCTCTTGCGCTCATTCGTCCTGTCGGCCTCGGTTCCGTTTTTCTCCCTGGCAGCTTACACTCGTCCTCTATGGAACGCATTGCGACACCTTCTGCGCGGGTAGAATTCGAAGCCACTAGAGACGATGCTGGGATACCGCATGTGACGGCAGCCTCTTGGCTTGATGCGCTTTACGGGCTGGGATATTTGCATGCTATCGATCGGCCTACCCAGGTATTTTTCTCCCGCAACGTGGCCACGGGGCAAGCGGCAGCTCGAATTGCGAACAAGCCTCAACTAATCGAAGCCGACCGTTTTTTTCGACGGGCAGGGCTGCATCTCAATTTGGAATGCGAAGTTGAAAATCTCAGGCCTCGAACCCGAGAGCAACTCGACAAGTACTGTGACGGCTTGAACGATGGCCTCCAAGATGCAGGCCGTTCGCTGCCGATGTGGGTGACGGGTTTTCATCCGCGGCCTTGGAACCCGATGGCGGTGCTAGCAATCGGCAATCTGCTAAGTTTTGCTGGACTCGCCGTTGCGGCACAGGAAAACGAGCGTCTGCTGCTAGAGCTTGTTCAAACGGGCGTGCAGCCCGAATTGCTACGCGAGTTGATGGCCCCCTATCTGGATGGCGTCGATTTTGAGCCGCTGAAAGACGTTCATATCGAACGGCGTCTCTCGGACGAGGCACTCGAAATGCTCGCCGACCTCCCACGGCTTGCTGGCAGCAACGCATGGGCAGTTAGCCCGAGACGTAGTGCGACGGGACACGCATTATTGGCCTCAGACCCCCACCTCGAAGTCAATCGCCTGCCTGCTATCTGGTACGAAGCTGCACTGCATTGGGGCGATTCCGAGAATGGCAACGATCGCTACGTGATGGGAGCCACTTTGCCAGGCTGCCCGTTGATGGCGGTCGGACGTTCCGAAAAATTGGCTTGGGGAGTTACTTACATGCATGCCGACACGAGCGACTATTTTGTCGAAGACTGTCGGCCAGGTGGCTCGACCAATTGGCAATATCGCCGCGGCGACGATTGGCACGACTTTCAGATTCGCGAAGAGTCGATTGAAATCAAAGGCGCTCAGCCGCAAACGATGCGGGTATTTGAAAACCCGGAAGGCACACTTCGCTGGGATCTAACGGACGAGAGCCCAGGCAAGTACCTTTCGGCAAAGTGGATTGGCAGCGAAGTCGGTTCTGGTCGTTCAATCGGATGTTGGCTTGACGTATTGCAATGCAACACGGCGAGAGAAGCCATGGACGTGGTTCGAGAAAACCCTCACCCTACCTTGGTTTGGGTTTTTGCAGATTCCGAAGGACATATCGGTCGGCAAGCAAGCGGATGGCTGCCCGAGCGTGCCCCAGGACAGGTTGGCGTGCTGCCGGTGCTTGCCTGGGATCAAACAACACATTGGCAAGGCCGCCTGCCAAGCGAACCTTTGCCGAGCCTTTATGATCCGCCCGAAGGTTATCTGGCAAGCGCCAACGAAGACCTCGACCGTATCGGCGAACAAATGATTCACAGCCACGCGCTGCCCGACTACCGCAAGCGGCGAATCGTCGAACGCCTGCACGAGTTGCCGTCTGCAACCGTCGAAGATATGTGCAAATTGCAGTACGACGTCGTAAGCGTTCAGGCACGCCGCCTGCTGCCCATATTTTTGCCCCATGTTCCTGCGGGTTCGCTGCGAGATCTGCTCCTTGCGTGGGATACAAGCTACACCCCAGACAGCATTGCCGCGACGATGTTTCAGCACCTCTACCGCCATGTGGTGCTAGAAATATTCGGGCACGAAAAGGGCATCGGCTGGCGGCGGATGCTTTTTCTCTGCACGCGAATGGGATACTCCTCAATGATTCTGACAGCAATCGACAATCTGCTCTGCCAGGAACGCTCGCTCTGGTGGTCGAATCGCGACAAGGGCGAATTGATCCGGACCGCAGCAGAACGTGCGACCGAGGAGCCCGAAGAAAAGTGGGGCGAAACCAATTCGTTTCATTTTGCCAACCGATTCTTTGAAGGGAGTCGTGTCGGTCGGCTGCTTGGCTTCAATTCAGACAAAATGCCAATGCCCGGCTGTCAGGCGACGCCATTCCAGGGGCACTTACTGACGACCGCGACTCGCGAGTCAAGCTTCGCTCCGAGCTACCACTTTGTGGCCGACTTAGGTACCAACGAAGCATGGACCAACCTGCCTGGTGGCGCCAGCGAAAGCCGTTTTTCAAAATGGTATCGCAACGACATTCCTCGATGGGCAAATGGCGAGCACCGACGGCTTGTGCCGAAACTCGAAGAATAGCTGAGTTGCCCACCGCTACGTTCTTTGTTCAATTGGGAACATGAGCACCTCTGAAACTCCTCTCGCAGAGCCAAGCCAGCTGATTGCTGCCGCCTACGACCCGCAGCTAGTGCGCGAACTCGGCAAGCGAATGATAACGCTACTAGCCGACCATTTAAGCCATGTTGGAAGCGGAAAAGGGCCTGTGCTGAATTGGGACGAGCCAAGCCATAACATCGACCTTGCTCGCGCCGAACTCGAGGCCGGCAATGCTTCGGTGCCTCGAAGTGCCGATTCGCTTTTAGCACGCTTCGACGAACTCCTTCGTCAAAGTCTCAGCCGAGGCCAAAACCTTCATCATCCCCACTACGTAGGTCACCAAGTGCCGGCATCGGTTCCTTTGGCCGGATTGTTCGATAGCGTCACGACGCTCACAAACCAGGTGATGGCGATCTACGAAATGGGCCCTTGGGCAACGGCCATCGAACGGGCAGTCGTCGAGCAAGTGGGCGAGGCGATGGGGTTTCGTTCGGGCCAGTTCGGCGGATTGATTACCTCGGGCGGGTCGCTTGCGAATCTCACGGCCCTACTTACGGCGCGAAATGTGGCGCTCGGCGATGGCTGGTCGGCCGGACTCACAGGGCGATCACCAGCTCCAGTGCTTGTTGCCCATGCCGAGGCGCACTACTGCGTCGCTCGAGCAGCGGGAGTGCTGGGAATCGGAACCCAGCAAGTCGTTTCGGTGCCGCTCGAAAAAAATCGCCGGATGGATGTCAATCAGCTCGACTCGATTCTCGCCGACCTACGCACTAGGGGCGTACCAATCGTAGCCGTGTCTGCCGCCGCATGCGCGACGCCTATTGGCGCATTCGACCCCTTGGTCGAAATTTCCGAAGTTTGCCGCCGCCATGACGTTTGGCTGCATGTCGACGCCGCCCACGGCGGGGCTGCTTGCTTGAGCGCAAAACATCGGCACTTGGTGAACGGCTTGGAGCTTGCCGACAGCGTGGTCTGCGATGCCCATAAAATGATGTTCATGCCAGCCCTTTGTGCGATGGTTTTCTATCGAAATCGAGACCACCGGTTTGCTACCTTTGAGCAAACGGCCCCTTACCTTTTTGACCCCTCTGCCCCAGGCATGGCCGAATACGACAACGGCATGGTCAACCTCGAATGCACCAAGCGAGCTGCCGCGATGGGCCTATGGGGGGTCTGGTCGATGTTTGGCAGCCAACTGTTTGAGGCACTCGTCGACACGACATTCGAGAGAGCCCAACAGTTTTACGAACTCCTAGAAGAGGCAGACGACTTCGAAGCGTTCTGTCAACCAGAATGCAATATCGTGGTTTATCGGTACTTGCCAGGCCATCTTCGCAACCGCTCGCCCGAAGAAATCGACCGCTTCCAACTCCAACTACGCCGAGCGGTCGTCGAATCCGGGGAATACTACTTGGTGCAAACCAATCTCGACGGTCGCAGCTATTTGCGTTCAACGATTATCAATCCGCTCACGACCCGTGAACATTTGCGCGGGTTACTCGACTGCTTGCGAAAGTGGGGAAGCCAAACCTAAGGCTACGATCGGGAGAGCCAAGCAGCGAACAAGCCCAGGGATTGCAATCCCTGGGCTTAACGAAAATGTTCCAAAAAACTACATCGCTCGCAGATACCGTACTGCGTTACCGATATCTTCGACCGGCTGCCTCGAGTCTCGCCGTTCGATAGTCAGCCAATCGCGGTACTCAAATTCTTCGAGCAGGCCAAGCAGTTCGGGGAAATCGGCGGTGCCGCGGCCCAGTTCAACTTCAACGCCGTGTCCGCTAGCCAAGTCGTGTACCCCATCCGTGGCGTGTACGTGGGCAATATGCCGACCTGCCGCCACAACAAACTCGCTGGGCGACTCCCCCTGAGCGATCAGTCGTGCCGGGTGGAGGTCGAGCGATAGCGTTCCTTCGGGAAGCGAATCGATAAATTCCACGAGCACCGGCGTCTCCACACTCGTTGCCTGAGCCGCGAGCCGAACCCCTAGCCGATTGCCATGGTTTGCTAGGCTCGTGATTGCTTCTACCAAGGTTGCCCTTTCGGTCGACTCGGGCTCAGGGAGCCCCCCCATGTTAAACACGAGTACGCGTGCCTTCAGCTTCGAGGCGAGTTGCATTGCGGCGAGAGTGGCCTCCAACCGACGCTCTAAGTCATCCGAGTTGGCATAGCCTCGACGCGTCGGAAAAGCGACCGATCCAACCCGCAAATTCAGATCACTCAGTATTTTCCGAAGTTCCCGAAGCCCTGTTTCCGATAACTCAGCCGGGCGTAGCTCCTGACGGGCATCAAATTGCACCCCATCACACTCCAAACGGGCAGCCGTGTGCAATGCTTTCTTGAAGGATTGCGCAAAACACCGCGTCTGGGCAGCAATTCTGAATCGTATCAATCTAGTAAACCTTTCCATATTGAGTGCGACGTGCCTCGTGGCAAATGGCCCTCTTGCCATTCGTCATTCGGCATTCGTCATTTCCGCCATGCTATCTTACGCTTCGAGCCTCCTGATTCTAGCTGCTTTGGCCGTGCCGGTCAGTGAGGATCGGCATATCGACGCAATTGAGATTTTCTCATGCGATTTCGGAGACTCCTGGGATCGAAATTACGACAGCTGGCCCGACCGTTGGACCCGGCGACGCGGATCGGAATGGCCCCACTACGTTAGCATCTATCTCGGGACCATCAGCAAACAAAGCAAAGATCCCTGCCTAACGGTCGACCTGAACGGCGGCTCGGCAGAAGCCTCGAGCCCTCCAATTCCCGTCTCCAAAAATTTTAGCTACGTCCTCGAAGGGAGTATACGGACGGGCGGGCTCAGTAACAGCCGCGCTCAGGTAAGAATTGATTTCTGCGACGACGAACTTCGCGTCATCGAATCTGCGACAAGCCAGTGGTTTACAGGCTCGAACGAGTGGACGGAAATCCGCGTTGGACCCGTCGATATCCAAAAAGAGGAGGTGAGCCAAGCAAGAATCACTCTGCATGTCGACCAAAGAGGACATGTTGATCTGACGGGCCATGTTTCGCTCGATAACGTATGGGTGGCAAGAATGCCTCGAATGACGGTCCATACGAACAGCCCTTATAACGTCTACACCGATCCGCGCAAGGTGGTCGTAACTTGCGACCTTTCAGGGATTCGAGAGAAGGATCCCAATATCCGCTTTGAGCTACTCGATGCGAGTAGCCATCAACTCGAAGACAACACCATCCGCCTGGATGGGCGTCTTATTACTGAACGCCACCGCAAAGCGTCAGATATCATCAGCACTTCGATCAATCTTCCAGATGGATACGAAGGCAGCACCGAGTGGCGGCCACCCATACGCCAGTTTGGCTTTTATCGGGTCAAGGTCTCGATGCAAACTTCCAAGGGCACCCTGAAGGAAAACGTGATCTCGATTGCGGTAGTACCTCCCATTGGAAAACACTCACAAGGAGAGTTCGGTTGGTCGCTGGCAGGCGACGATACGCCTCTCTCGCTCGACCATTTGTCTGAACTCTTGCCTCGCGTGGGAGTTAGCTGGGTAAAGCTACCCGTTTGGTACGGTACCTCAGAGCCTCAGCGAGGCGATGAACTGATACGTTTCACCGAACAGCTCGGAGCAGAAGACATCGAAGTCGTTGGAGTACTTGACAAAGCCCCCTCGGATATCGACTTTGGAAAGGCGATTCCTGACGACCTGACCATAGCCGACCTTCTCTCTGGCGAAGACCCTTCTGCTTGGCTTCCTTCGCTCGATGCGGTATTGACCCGACTCTCGCTTCGCGTGCGTTGGTGGCAACTCGGAAACGACTGGGATACCAGCTACTCCGACTTCCATCGCCTCGAAAAAGAGTTGGAAGAACTACGCGGGCAACTATTTCGCTTTGGGCAAGAGGTCAATCTAGGAATAGGCTGGCCGTGGACTAAGTCCTCGACGACTGCGACAGAGAGTTCCTGGGATTTCCAGCAACACTCGACCTCACCGGCCCTCACGAGCGACGAATTATCATCGTACCTCAGCCTGCAGCGTCCTAAAGGAATTGTGCGGTGGACACTTATCGAACCCCTCTCACGCAGTTCTTACGATCTGGAAACTCGCACCAAAAGTCTCGTCCAACAAATGCTCTCCGCAAAAATCCATGGCGCCGACGGTATCTTTATCGCCGCACCGTTCGACGATGAACGCGGATTGATGTCAGACGCGGGGACTCCAACCGAGTTACTCCTTCCTTGGAGAACAACGGCCTCTCTGCTTAGCGGAACCACTTATTTGGGAGCTTTAAGACTTCCCGGAGGAAGCGAAAATCGCTTGTTTGAAAACTCCGAAGGCGAAGTCTTGATGGTAATCTGGAGCCAATCTCCACGCCAAGAAATTCTCTATCTGGGAGAGCACGTACGCGTCGTGGATGCTTGGGGACGCTCAAAATCGCCTGAACTACAAGAGAATCGACAGGTCATCGAAGCGAAGGTATTGCCCACGTTTGTCCTTGGCCTGAATCCTCATATTGCCAAATGGCGAATGAATGCTCGTTTCGTCAAAAAAAACATCCCGAGCGTTTTCGGGTCGACCCATGCAAACGCCATTGAAATCAAAAACCCCTTCGAGCAAGGTGCCGGCGGGTATGTCATTCTCGTGCCTCCCAAGGGATGGCATATGCTGCCCGAGAAAGTCGACTTCAAGCTTTCGGCAAGCGAATCTTCCCAACGCCCTTTTCAAATCGTCCTGCCTTTCGACGCAAATAGCGGTAATGCAACGGTACGCGCCGATTTTGTCTTTTCGGCAGATCACCCCTATCGTTTTAGCATCTATCGAGAACTGATCGTAGGAAACGAAGACATCGGAATTGAGTTACACACGAGGCTAACCCCTGATGGGACACTGCTCGTTGAACAACGGATGGTCAACCACTCAGACAAAAAACTCGATTTCAAATGCCTGCTCTACACCTCGGGGCGACGCCGACAACGAGTGCAAGTTTTTCGTCTTGGAAGCACTCCCGACGTCAAAACCTTTGCCTACCGAAATGGCAAAGAGCTTGTCGGGCAAGAAATCTGGTTGCGCGCAGAAGAACTAGGCGGGACGCGAATATTGAATCACCGTATCATAATCGAGCACTAAAATCCCAGCCTAGAATCCCAGCTAGGCCAGTTTTTGATCGACTTGTCCAACCCATGCGCACCTTGCCGCCATTGCGATCAACAGCTACGATGCGTGTTCGCTTTTGCTTAGCGATTCTCTCTCCATTCGCATTCCAAATTTTGACGCACACCTAAAATGCCTACCATTGGCGATGCTGTTAAATGCCTTGAACAGATTGCTCCTACCGCCCTCGCGGAAGAATGGGACAACGTTGGCCTCTTAGTCGGTGGCCCGAGTTGGTCTGCCCGCCGAGTCATGACCTGCCTGACGATCACTCCGTCGACCGTAACCGAAGCGATCGAACAAAAAGCCAACCTCATCGTCACGCATCACCCCCTGCCCTTTCGCCCCCTACGAGCGATCACTACTGAGACCACCGCAGGCCGGATGTTGCTTGATTTAATTGCTGCCAAAATTGGAGTCTTCAGTTCACACACAGCCTACGATTCTGCGAACGCAGGTATCAACCAACACCTCGCGATTGGGTTAGGGCTACAACAGATCGAACCCCTGATCCCCTCATCGAATGAGGCCTCGTCGGATGTCGGAAGCGGACGAGTCGGACACGTTGGCGAGCAACTCACGTTGCGAGAAATGGCCGACCGGCTATCGTCCTTCCTCGACATAAACAACGCTCCCGGAAGAACACATCTTGTCGGGGCCGACGAACATCCTGTGACGCGAGTCGCGGTCGCATGTGGCAGCGGAGGCTCGCTTTTAGAAGCAGCAATTAGCAAGAAATGCGACTGCCTAGTCACCGGCGAAGCCAGTTTCCACACTTGCTTGGAAGCAGAAGCTCGTGGCGTGGGGCTCATCCTACCAGGTCACTTCGCGAGCGAACAGTTTGCGATGCTTTCTTTGGCCGACTACTTAAGCGATCAACTTTCGGGCATCGAGGTCTGGGCCAGCCGAACCGAACGAGACCCCCTGCGAAGCCTCTAGGCGTGCTGTCAAGCAGCTATAAACAAGGGTTGGGGCAGATCGCTGGCTTCTTCCTGTGGCTCGGTTTGGGATTTCGTCTAGGCAATCCTCTCTTGCTATCGCTATCTGAGTTGACCTCGGCACTCGACGATCTAAAATAGATGCTCCCAGTCCGAATGCCTTCCTTCGCCCAGCAAAATGATTCTGGATCCCCCCCTACGAGACGCTTCGACCGACTTGCCCCGCTATCTTACGGTACTGCCGGTCTTCAATGAGTCTCGGCATATCACTCCCGTTCTAGATAAGGTCGCAAAATTTGCAACTGATATTCTAGTCGTCGACGATGGTTCAAGCGATGGCTCAAGCGAACTACTGGCCCAACGTACCGATATCGACGTCATCTTCCACCCCAAAAACCAAGGGTACGGAGCCGCGTTAATCACAGCGTTCGACTACGCGATCGTCCACCGCTACGATGTCGTCGTGACGATCGATTGCGACGGACAACATGAACCTCAGCGCATCAAGCAGCTTGTCGCAGGTTGCCTGCAAGCAGACATTACCTCGGGAAGCCGCTATCTCGATCTTAGCACACCAACCTCTCAAGCTCCTGCTGAAAGAAAACAAATCAACCAACAAGTGACGGCAGAATTAAACCAACAGTTGGGATTGCAATTGACCGACGCGTTCTGCGGTTTCAAAGCCTATCGAACTCGAGCGCTGGCGCAGCTTCATCTTACCGAAACCGGCTATGCCATGCCCTTAGAACTATGGGTTCAAGCGGCTTGGTGCAATTTGCAAATCAAAGAGGTTCCCGTCCCACTGATCTACCTGGACGAGGAACGTAGCTTTGGCGGTGCCCTGGATGCGGCAGCTACCCGAGTGAGCTACTACCGTGAAGTCATCCGTCGCGCAACACAAGCATGCCAAGGCACGAAGCCACAGAAAGTTGCTCGACCAAGCAAGTTCACGGGATGTTCATGCCCATGAGCAGTGCGGGACAATACGCACGCTATCGCGCACCAGAGGAAGATCGGCAAGTGCTCAGTGTTCCCCCCTGGCAAGCAGTGGGCGATTTAGTCGTAGCAAACCAATCGCATCGAGCGTCTCATTCGACCCAAGTCCAGGGGCTCTCGCTTCACGAATTGTCGAAAGCTGCCCGGAAAGAAATCCTGGCCCTCGCATTAGCCTACACGCAAACCTATTCCGATCCTAAACTTCCGGTAGCCGATTCACCGCTTATTATGACCGGCCACCAACCCGACTTGGTCCATCCGGGCGTATGGCTCAAGGACTTTGCGGCTGGACGAATCGCAAGCCGTGTACAAGGGACGGCAGTCAGTTTGGTTATCGATAGCGATCTGTGCAGGTCACGGTCGATTCGAGTACCAACAGGCAATCTGACACAACCTCGCGTCGAATCAGTCGCTTACGACAAGTCGAGTCAACCCGTTCCTCTGGAAGAAACCTCGATTGCCGATTCGACAACATGGAACTCTTTTGGCTCAAGAACGGCTAAGGCGATCTCCCCATTTATCACTTCGCCTCTGATCGCCGAGTGGTGGCCTCAATACGCTTGCTCCCAAGCTTCCGAGAATCTTGGGCTGTCGATCGCTCAAGCTCGTCACCGTTTGGAAATGAGTTGGGGAAATCAGAGCCTTAATTTACCCCAGAGCCAAATTTGCCAAACAAATTCCTTCCGCCAGTTCGCCGTGCATTTGCTGGCCAACGCCGAAACATTCCGCTCTGCTTACAATAGCACATTGTCGGAGTATCGCGCCGCCCATCGGCTTCGGAATCATGCCCAACCAACTCCCAACCTATCGAAAGCCGAGGGGCTTTACGAAACACCGTTCTGGATTTGGTCGACCGACAACCCACAACGCCGAGGTCTTTTCGTACAGAAAAAATCAAAGGAGATTCTACTCACCGATAAAGCAACTTTCAGCAAAGTTTTACCACTCGCCACCAACAGCGAGGCAATGCCTGCGATCGAGCAACTTGCTGAATGGGAATCGCAAGGAATCAAAATACGTACTCGGGCGCTAGCTACCACGATGTATGCTCGCCTGGTACTTGCCGACCTTTTCATTCACGGTATCGGGGGAGCTAAATACGATCAGGTGACAGACGCAATTTGCGAGCGATTCTTCGGTTTTGCCCCAGCCGCTTATCTGACCTTGTCGGCAACCCTACGACTGCCGATTGCCCACCCGGCGAGTTCACTATCAGAGAAGCAACGCCTACAACAAAAGCTGCGGCAGTTTGCCTACCATCCAGAAAACGAACTGGCGAAATTGACGCTCGACAACAAAAAACAAGCAACCGTTGACAAAATTCTCGCCCAAAAGCGTTTCTGGGTACAAACCCTCAAGACACCCTCCAATGCGTCTGAGCGGCATCAGGGAATTGTCTCAGCCAACCTTGCCATGCAGCCCTGGCTCGCAGCACGCCGCTCTGAGCTTGAAAAAGACCTTGTCACGGCCAGCCAACGGTTGCGGGCAAACCTGGTGCTAGAGTCGCGAGAGTATCCCTTTTGCCTATTTCCGCACGAGCATCTTCGCAAGTTTTTCCTGGATTTCTGATCGCCTATCCCATAACCTCAACGGCAAGGAAAGGAACCTGCCTGGCTACGATTTTGCTATAACAATAGCTCGCTTCTTCTCTGTCGTAGTTTGTCCACTCGGTAGGAACGGATGGCCGCCATGCGAGATACTTCAAAGCTGCCTTCCGGCGAGAAGGCATCCCTCTCCCAGGGGCTCGGCAAACAGGGTCGCGGCAAGCAAACGCACTGCTCTACGCTGAGCCGTGCCGCAAGCAACTATGCCACGAGTGCTAGCCAATCTTGTCTGAAAAGCCTAGGCTCCTCTGCTCGCATCCTGGTAGGCAATGCAGGCGACCATCCGCTTGTCTTGCAATTGCTCGCCCAGGCTCATCAACGTCCGCTAGCTGAAGACTTTCAAAGCCGGCTCGACGAACCTTGCTACGAGCCCAGTGACCGACTTCTTGTCGAACGCGAGCACCAGTTGATTGGCCATGTACAAGTCTCAAAGCAAATCGGTTGGTTTTGCCGCCAGCGTTATCCGCTCGCGATGTTCCAAGACTTTTTTACACTTCCCGAGTACGAAGCCGCAAATTACGACTCTTCACTGCTCGAAGTGGCAGAATCGGTAGCTACCCGCGAAGGCTCAATGCTAGCGCTGGTGCGCACCAAACGCCCCGAATGGTTTCGCCAACACGGATGGAGCTGCTGCCTCGCCCAGGGATGCACACGCGCCAACACGAGGTCGATTCTCTCGCACCTCGATTCCCAAACCGTCAAGCGGCGGCTCCAAGGAAGCTCCGTGGAGATTCGCACCTGGAGGCACTTCGAGCTTGAAGCCCTTCGCCGTGTTCATCGTCAGGTCACTCCCAACATGTGGGGATCGCTCCATCGTTCAGAAGAAAATTGGCAATGGCTAACGGGCCGAAAAGCTCAAGACCAGATACTCATTGCTGTGAAGAGTTTCAAGAACAAATCAGAAGACTTAACCTCTGAGCCAAACATCCTGGGCTATGCCGTGGTGCGAGACGCTTGCATCGTCGAAATGGTGACGCTCGAAGACCGCATCGCCATACGCCCGATGCTTGTTGCACGCGCCTGTCGCGATGCGATTGATCGCAACCACCACTTCGTCTCGCTCCACACGCCTGCCAACGATCCGATGCACGAACTCCTTGTCACGGCAGGAGGGAGCTGGGTGAGTGAGGTCGAGGCCTTGGAAGGAAAGTGGATGCTCAAATTACTCTCTCCCGAACGCTGGTTCGAGCAACTCTACCCTCTTTTACAGCAAAGGGCGGCAGCCAAAGGAATCGCTCGCCCTATTGAAATCGAGATCCAGTGCGACGACATACCGCAGCGGCTTCGGCTTACCCGCCGTAGCTCTCGGCTAGAAAAATGCAGCAACGGTTTCCCCAAACCTCATGTACGATGCAACCGTCAAACCTTCCAAGATCTCCTGACCAGCAACCTAATCCTCCCGCAAGCTATCGCACAGGGGAGAATCAAAGTCAGCAACAACGAAGTGCTACAAACGCTCGCAGCACTGTTCCCACCCAAAATTCTCTGGCAATCGCCCTTCCCTCTCCTGAGGCTCTAATACTACCCCGCTAGGTTCAACCACAACGGCACGACGAACACAACAAAAAAAGCCAACGAAAAAGACAAGTCTCACAGATAAACGCAGACGCTAAATCTCGGAGAACATCTGCGTTTATCCGTGTTCATCTGTGGCTAATAAACACTAGCTACGCACTTTTCAATTCTGACGCGTATTAGCTACCTCGTAGGGCCTTGTCGAACAATTGCCTAAAGTCAGTAGTTCCAAAAACGCGTCATTTCAGTAGTTTGCTGTAAGTCGTTTGTATTCTTCGTATTCGATGCCTTGTTTCTCATCAGCGTGGAGAATTTTTCCGATGACTTGACTGATCCACAGCAACATCTCGCGGAAG
>JAJRSE010000069.1 GCA_024278955.1 Planctomycetota bacterium
GCACTCTTCAAACAGTTTGGCAAGTAGCAACGTATTGAACGCATCCAAAAAATCAAATAGTCGGAAGCTTTGTACAACGGATGATAATACTTGCACCGCTGTTTCTGTTCCTTGTTTTTTCGTTTTTCTCTTCGTCGTTTGGCTATTTACGACTCGAAATAAACGGAAATTCAATCTATTTTGCTATCAACTGCTTGAGAGGCTTTGCTTTCTAAACCCTTATCCTGGAAATCCTGTCCATCCTGTCAAAAATTTCTTTTCAAATGGATTAGTCAACAAGGCCACCTCGTAGTGTTCGTCGTGTCGTCGTGGTTCTACTAACCCTGTGCCGTAGTGGTGAGGCAGTCTAGAAAAAGTCAATCCTCGGAAGAAAGATAACCCGCACTCGACTGGAAATATTTACGGCGGCGTGTTTTACTTTCTTCCGCCGTCGCAGCCGTGTGCTGTTGACGAAGATCCTCAAGGCTCGCATTACATAATCGGCAACCGACCGTCTCCAGATGAAACTGGACATAATCGGCTTGTGCAGGGTCAAGCACTTTCAAAAGAAAACTGCCCAACTGCTCGCGCGACAGACAACTCAACCGGTGCCGCCGCCAAGTTGCGCCGAGCGAATGAACACCCGCATCTTGCCGTCCAACAAGGGCGGTCATACGATCCACCAACGCCGGATTGTCGCGCAACGCCGCTTCGATCTGCGCCATCTGCTCGCTCGGCAAAGCTTCGTCGAGATAGGCTTCTAGTTCAGTATTGGCAAATTCTTCGGGCATGTTGTTCCCTGCAAAATTCTTGCTTAACCAAACGCTCACTTCACCTCGTTCATCTTGTTTTTCAAGCATAACGTGGCGTTCGTCGTGTCGTTGTGGTTCAGATAACTTTAGCGTTGTCGTATTGGAGAGGTTCACTCATAAAGTTCTGGAAAAACATCTTCGCTCAAACGCTTTCCTCGAACCGACTTGCGAAGTCGTTCGAGAAAATCGGACTTGAAATTGGCCACCTGCTGTTCGCTTAGACCCAACTCTTTGGCAACCCGTTTGTTGCCCATCCCCACCACATAGAGCAGCTCCATGCATTGGATTTTTTTCCAATCCCCGGCTTTTCGCCAACGCGCGACTTGCTCGGAAATCCCTTCCGCAACCGCTACGTCTTCGAGTCCCCGACGTTCGCCGCTTCGGGCGATACTGCTAGCCCGACGCCCTTTGCCGGGCAATTCCCAGTTGCCGCTCGACCCATCGCCGGTCGAAAGCGGAATCGCCGGCCGTCGTCCTTCACGGCGTAAATAGTCGGTCAGTTTGTGAGCAGCGATCGTAAAAAGCCAACTCTCGAGAGGTCGCCGAGCGTCGTAATTTGGCAGGCTCGTAAGAAAGCCAATAAAAGTCTCCTGAACCACATCTTCGCTAGCTGCCCGTCGGCCTCCTCTACCAAAAGCCCCTCGACCAAAAGAAAGGCGGCTTTCGACAAACGACAGCAGACGCCCTTCGTACTGGGCAATGAGATTATTCCACGCGTCGGGTTTCCCCGCACGAATCTCTTCGACAAGTAACCCATCCGGATTGGAAGTCTCAGCCATACAGCAAGTGACGAGTGGAAAACAAGAGTAGCCGGCAACGCGACGCATCGCCGGAGGAAACAGCTCAACCAAACAAAAACAAAAACACAACCGCGATTATCACCACTGGCACGCCAACTAGCAACCGCTTGGTATAATATCCTCGGGTCCAAGTGTCGAATTGCAAAAGACCGTAAATGCTTGCCAGGAGCCCCAACGCCAAGCCCGCATACTTCCCCACGATTCCTAAGCGGTGCCGTCGTTCATGTTCTTGCCAGACGGTCTTCAGACGATTCTCAACCGCCGGGGTAAACTCCATCAGCACATGCACCCGATGCATCTCGCCAAACGAGGCGTCCACCACCTCGGTGTATTCATCCTTGCAAATCTCACGCATGATGTAGCCGATACGGATGCCGAATGACTCGGGACGAAGCATTAACGCCGAACGCTCGGCCCTTTCAGAAACCAAAGCTTCAACCCGTTCGCGAACCGCCTCTTGAAGCAGCCCTTCAAGTTGCAGTTGGCATTCTTCGATCGTACTGTAAAGATCAGAAGTCACGACCCTGCGATAGACGTTGCCTACCCGTTTCGGCGGATTGGTAACCCAGTCAGGCTTGGTCGGTTTGCTTTCGGTAGTCTCTTCCTCCGAGGCTTGGTCTTTCTCTTCTTTCGCGGGTTTTTCGTCACTCAAATCGATGCGCGATTTTGTCAGTCGGTCCCACAGTTCTTTGTTGGAAGTACCAAGCTGCTCGGTAGAGACGACTTCATGCGATTCGACCGCAAGTTCCATTCGCGGCACAGCTGTATCTACAGGTTCTTGGTGTCTAGCGCCTTTATACAGGAAGCTAGTAGATATCATCAAAAGAATGCAAGCACCCAAGAATATCCCAATCGTCCGTCCGCTTGCCTTGGTTGCCGCGTAAACTAGCAGAAGAAAAAGTACACCCATCACGATCAAGCGAACCCAAGATACATCCATTCTACACCTCCCGCTCAACTAAAGCTTGCCGCCGGCTTGGCGGCATCCAGGTGCTGGAAAGCTGCACCGTAAACGCGATCACCGCCGCAAGCAACATGCCGATCGGCTGAGGGAACCACCACACAAAGTGCAAAAGCCAGGCAACCAACCCACACCAGGCAACCAACCACAGGCTGACACGCTTCAACCGAGTCACTTCCGCCTGACGCCACCAAGCAAGCAAGACAAACAGGAAAGCAAAGTAAGCGGCAAAAACTTGCAGCGGTGGGTGAGCGGTAGCATTAGCAAAAGACAAATCGAACACACTCTCCATCATGCTATCGCCAGGAGAGATGCCCGCGTCCGACCACGGCATAGGAACCATCAACGCCTCAGCAATCCCCCACGCCATCACTCCTACTAAGGCCCCCAAAAGCAGTTGGATAAATCGTAACGGAGCTTGGTCTTCGACCTTCCCTTCGGTCAATCGAGCGGGGACCATCACCGCCCAACTTGCCAAAGTCGTTACCAGCGCCATCCAAACATAGAGTTCCATCGAGACATCGCGTGCCGCAACAAGACAAATCACCAACGACGAAATCGCCGCCACGACCGTTGCCACTAACATGCCGCCCACCAATTCGTTCACTCGCTGCCGCATGGTCTTAGCAGCCAGATGCTCCTGAAGCTGTAGCCGCCAACTCTGCCGACTAAACCGTCGAGTGCTTTTCTTGGGCCTGAGCGTAGGCGGCCCGGGGCGTTGCTGGGGGTCGCGAAGTGCCGGCGGCACGGCAGGAGTTCCCGGCAACGACTCGGCGACTTGCACTGGCCTTGCGTCGGTCTTCCGGCGAACTGGCGCCACCACAACCGAACGAATAGCCCGATAGACTAGGTAAATCAATGCCGTGGGGATCAGCAGTGCAAATAGCTCTACGCCGGCAACCAGCAACCCAAAGCATAGAGCCAGCCCAATCGCTGCCTTGAACAAAGGATGCAGACTGCTCTTATGAAAACGATTCTCCAAATCGTGCCAGCCACCTCGAAGGCTTGCGAGGATTGGCTCATCATCGCTCTCCACTGAATCGTACGAGTCGTGGCTCGACACCACTTGATCGCCAGGCCAAGGCGCTGCCGAGTTGGCTGCCGCCTCGACCGAAGGCTCAGCCTTCGCACTCGTTGTGTTAAAAGCAAATGCAGGGCCTGCACTCGCTCCCACAGGCAAACGGCTCAGCATTTCCGACACGCTTTTAATACGCAACTCCGGATCCTTCGCCATGGCCCCTCGCACGATACCGCGAAAAGGCTCGCTCAAAGCATCCAAATTGGGCTCGGCGGTAAGGTGTTTCATCAGCACCTCACCAACACTCTCACCCTCAAACGGCACGTGCCCAGTTAGCATCTCGTAAAGAATAATTCCCAAAGCGTAAGTATCGATTTCCTTGCCATAGCGCCCATTGGCGATCTCTGGCGCCATGTAGTGAACGGTACCAACACTCTCAGTCTGCCCACTACGTCGACTACAAGAAATGAATTTCGAGAGACCGTAATCGCCAATCTTGACCGTGCTTTCGTCCAAAAAAATGTTTGCCGGTTTGAGATCGCGATGAACGATTCCGTGGTCATGCAAATAGGCTACGCCAGTCGCAATGCCGGTGAACCAGTGCATAGCCAATTCCAAAGGCATTCCCTTGGGATGTCGCTCGATGGCCTCATCAAGCGATTCGCCCGAAACATACTCCATAACAACCCAGCGGTCATCAATTTCGTCGGTCCGAATGTCGTACAGAGCAATCAGGTTATGATGTTTGAGATTCAAGCATTGCGTCACGCCGCGAAGCTCAACTTCCATGTTGCGGCGAATGAGTTTCAGCGCAACTTCTTTGCCCGCATCGCTTACCGAGAAGTAAACTTCGCCAAACCCACCACGGCCAACGCCCCGCTTAATCGTATACCCCTCCAGCGGACGCGACCCGCTAGCATAGGTATAGCGCAGGGCCGCCTTGGGCTGATCGTTCGGGTCAGTTTCGGCGGGAGGGTTATTCATTGTTGGTTGGGTTGAAAGTGCGAACACGGGGAATCATACCTTGTGCTTTGTTCGTTTTGTCACTTGAAATGACAAAGCACCCTTTCAATTCTAACGACTCGGGTTGAAGGCTGTTAGCTCTTGTCTCTCGACTCTTCCCACTTGCTCTCTTAAATCTCCTCGAAACTTAGGGCAAAATCCTCTCCGGCGACTTGGCACGTGCCGGCAAGAGTTGCCCCGCGGCTGGCCGGTTCGCCATCGATTTCAACGCTCCCCGCAGTACGAAATTGCAGGTCGTCGCCACGCCGAAATAGCACCAAATCGTTGGCCCATTTGCGACAGTAAATATGACTCTGTGCTTGGGGCCCCAAGATGCAACTTTCTGACATCAGCACAATCCCATCGACAGCTGGGTCAGTCTTATGATGCGACTCAATCGTCAGCACGGCTGTGGCACTCAGGGCATGGGGGCGGCGAAACTTCAATCGAACCGAACCCTCCAGCTCAATCTGCACTCCGTCATTCAGAACCGTAGGACCGACAAGCGTTTTCCCGTTGATACTCACGCGATGGATCGGCGTCAGCACGTAGGACTCGCCCTCGCGACGAATCGTGGCATGTTGACGCGACAGGTCCGCAAGAAAAGGAATGTCGGCCCCCGAGGTCGAAGGCTGCCCAAGCATAACTTCCTCGCCAAGACAGATGAGAAACCCGCCTACCTCGTCGATCCAAGCCACAATGCGTTTGCCTGACATTTTCTTCTCTTGTCGATTCCTGAGACTCACCGTGTCGACCTTGGCCGACGAAGTCCAAACCCGGGTACTCGTCGTTGCCTGTTTGCCAAGCCTGCGGCTGCCTGTTAACTCTCGGTCTCGGAAAGCCTGGGCCTCGCCCAAACCAACCGCCTTCCAAGCCCGTCGGCGCGCCTTGTTCGCCGCCTTATGCTCGGGAGCCAATTCTAGCAGAGCTTCGGCAGTTTGCAGCACCTCGCTCCACGCTTCCGAAGCCACATTCTCGTGAAGTTGAACCGAAAGGGTTCGCACCTTCCCTGCTTGCTGTTCAAGATTTGCTTGCCTCGCCGAAAGATCCGCTGCAATGGGGTCGTTCGGGTCGGGCAACAACCGCTCGGCTCGCCGCAACCGTTTGGCCGCTTCGCTCATCGCTCCTTGGTGCGAAAGCAATTTGGCTTGGGAAATTTGCTGGACGATCAGTTTCCATACTCGCCGCTCGTCTCCGCCGAGCCGTCGCTGCTCGAGTCGTGCAATCTGCTGGCCGGCCAATTTCGTCTCTCCACAAGAAATTAATTGTTTGACTCGCTCAAGCCCTCGACGCGTATGAGCATCTCGTAACGCAGTCACCCGATCGTCACACCCTCCAAGACGGCTCGCCTGCTGAAGGTCGCGCCAACCTGCGGAGCTCTCGCCCTGTTCCATCCGCTGCTGGGCCCGCTCAACAAGATGCGACGCCACTTTATGAGACAGCCGTCGGGCAGGCAAAAAATCGCGCACCGATTCCTGCCCCAGTAGTGCCGAGGCTTCGTCCCAACGCCCTTCTTTCAGAGCGACCTGAGCCTCGCGAATTTTCAATCGCCAAGAAGGGAACATAAGAAGCCAGGGGGAATGACGGATTTAGAATGACGAATGACCAATTCTTTAGATCTGGGGCGAACCCGCCCCAGATCTAGAATCACATAAAGCCGAACTATTCTTCGGTATAGCTGGCCACGGCCAACGTCGCTTCTTCGACGCTACCGAAATACTCGGCTACCTGCTCGGTGATGTCTTCCATGCCTGGACTGTCCAGAGGAATCTCGTCATGAAAATTCGTGTCTGCGTTGGCCAGCTTCGACGCAACATCAAGCTTCGCCCGAATATCTGCCATCAAGCCTTTGGCACGAGCCAACTGGCTATCGTCAAACTGTAGGTCGCTGGAAGCTTGCGCTACCTCGACTAACTTTAGTTTCGCTTCAAGATTCTCAACTTCAACAAGCATCTGACGTTGTGAACTCATCATCGTTGCCAACTTTTGGCGAGCCGCATCAAGATTCCGCTGTCGCGCATCACGCATGTCGCGAAGGCTAGCCATCGTGGCGTCGGTTGTTTTGAATCGGATAAAACGGCGGGACAAATCTTGTTTAACTTCGCTAGAACTATATCGACGGCCAGCGTAGCGGAAAACCGATTTACCTGTCTGCAAATCGGACTGCAATCGCATGATCTCCGATTTGTCTTTCTCTGCTCTTTCTTCCGAGACACTAATACGATTGTCGAGATTTTCGACTTCGACTTCTTCCTTAGCAATCACATGCATCGAACGACGGACTTCAGGCTCCAAATCGCGAACCATCCGTCGAGCACGATCGATTTGAAACTCAAGCGGAATACTATTCTCAACCGTATCAGAGACTCGCTCGCACGAAGTGGTGAGGTAACTCATCGCGTTACTGCCAAACAGCATGCCCGCGACGAGCGTCACAGCTAGAACACTTACTATCAGTTTCTTAAACATGGCTTACGCCCTCCAAAAACAGGACAAATCGGCCGGCACCGTGTCCGAACCTCAAAAATTTGCAAAAAAGCCCCTCAAAAACCCTTTCCTGGCAATTCGGCTTCAGGTCGAGAACGCTTTCATCAGAGAATTCGCCAACAACTGGGCCATCTTGGCAAACTTGAAGAAAAATAATTGTTCCGCAGCCAGATCGAACCGAAGAAGACCTTCTTACGTAGAGCTGTGGGACTCTACCGCCCCGGTTGACGAAAAACCGAAATAGGGCTCTGCTAGGCGCCCAAACGCCTAGAAAACGGCGGTTAACTCCGTCCTGTAACCCACACCCTGCCACCCACCTCCCCCGAGGGAATCCTATGTCTCGCCTAGTCTGCCTACTTAGCCTCGCCTCAGCCACCCTCTCGCTTGCCTTTCTCTCCGGCTGCGGCCAATCGGCTAGCGGCGTCGATCCCGCTCTACTAGCCAAACACCGAGCCCGCCTCACCCTGACCGAAGAGCCCAGCGGAGCCCAAGTCGTCCCCGAAATCCGCAACGCCCTGCTCGGCATCAGTGACGATCATGAAGACCATGATCACGAAGGGCACGAGGATCACGACGGCCACGATCACGGCGACGGCGACCATGCCGAGCACGATTCTGACGCAAACGATGATGACGCAAACGATGATGACGCAAACAATGATGACGCAAACAATGATGACACAGACGAGGTAGCTGAGAGCCACGATGAAAATGAGGCCGACGCGGAAGAGCATGACGGCGAGGAAGACGACAACGACGACTCCGATCACGAAGAACACGCCGAACACGATCACGAAGAACACGACCATGCCCACCACGATGAAGAACACGCCCATGATGACGACCACGAGGGGCATGACCATGAACATGCTCCTGTCGTAAAAGCAACCGAGCCGATGGAGGTCGTCTTAGTCGGTCAAATCGGAGGGCTCACAAATCCTTGGAAAGAGACCCAGCCCGATTTTCCTTTCTCCCGCAATCAAGCCGCCTTCTTCCTGGCCGACCCGCAGTCGGTTACCGAAAACGCCGAGAGCGGCCACCAACACGCCCCCGGCGAAGAGTGTGCCTTCTGTGCCGCCCATGCTGCCGATAGTTCCTCGATGCTCGCAATGGTCCGCTTTCTTGACGAAAATGGCAATGTCTTGCGAATGGACGTCCGCGATTTGTTCGATGTCAAAGAAACCGACACCGTCGTCGTGCAAGGCACGGCCCGTGTAATCGAAGGCGGCATGATGGTCGTCGAAGCCACAGGGCTCTACGTTCGCCGATAGACTCGCTTCTTTTGCATCAATTCTTTCACTGTAACCATGGACCAAATGATGTCTCGCTCTCGATGCCCCTACTTTATCTTGCTCGCTCTCCTTGCCTTAACAATGGCATCTTCGTCCGCATCCGCCGCAAGCGGTACAAAACGGACGAAACTAAAGATGGCTCCCAACGAGACCGCGATCTATGTTGCCAACTTACACTGCAAAAGTTGTACAAAGAAAATTTCCCGCAAGCTCTACGCAGTGAAAGGCGTGGTTAAAGTACGCACCGACTTAAAAGCCAACGTAGCGATCGTTACCCCGCAGAAAAAGAAAAAACTCGATCCCCTGGCCCTTTGGTCAGCAGCCGCGGCCTCGGGTTTTCCTGCCATCAAGCTGGTTGGCCCTGCAGGAACCTATCTACCCAACCCTGAAACAAAGGCTGCCGTAAAGCAGGCCAATCCAACGGCAAACTAATCGCACATTACGAAAAACGCGATCCTTCTGCATTGCTCAGAAAGCCCGGGGATGGTAATCCCCGGGCTTGTCGCGCCAAACCCAGGGTCCTCGTGCCGTTAGAGATTGTCCAGGTGCTTGCGTAGCGCCCCGATAATTCGTTGGGCGGCCCTGCCATCGCCATAGGGGTTCGACGCCTCAGACATCGCCTGATACGCCGACTCGTCGGTCAGCAGTCGGGCGACTTCTGCGACGATTGTCTCAGCACGCGTGCCGATCAGTTTCACGGTGCCCGCATGAACGCCCTCAGGACGCTCGGTCGTATCTCGCATCACCAGCACAGGCTTGCCCAACCCTGGGGCCTCTTCCTGGACCCCGCCCGAATCGGTCAACACCACCCGACAGGCATTCATGAGCGCCACAAAGTGGCGATATCCTTGCGGCGGGATCAACCTAATATTTTCAAAGCCGCCGAGTTGTTCGTAAACCGGTCTCTGGACGTTAGGATTCAGATGCACCGGATAGATAAACTGATGGTCACCGAATCGCTTTGCCAAGGTTCCCAAAGCTTCGCAAATTTGCTCAAAGCCGCCACCAAAATTCTCACGCCGATGCCCTGTGACAAGCACAAAGGGGCGCAACTGCCAATCTGTTCCTAAAAGCTTTCCTAAGTGCGTCTCAACCTCGGCCTGCACTTTGGGCGTTTGCTGCTTACCGATTTCCATCTGCAGAGCGTCGATGACGGTGTTGCCCGTGACCACAATTCGATCTTCAGGGACGTGCTCGTCAAGAAGGTTCTGCTGGCTGAGATTCGTCGGCGGAAAATGCAACGCCATCAAATTGCTGGCCAGTTTTCGATTGGCTTCTTCGGGAAACGGCGACCAAATATCCCCCGTACGCAATCCTGCTTCAACATGTCCAGTCGGAATCCGATGATAAAAACAAGCGAGCGCCGCCATGAGTACGGTCGTCGTGTCGCCCTGGACGAGCGCCATGTCAGGCCGCTCGTCAAGCAATAACTTATCGATCGCCGTCATCAGCCGCGCGCTGAGCGTAGCCAATGTTTGATTCGGCTGCATAACATCCAAATCATGGTCAATCTTGATGCCAAACAGATCGACCACCTGGGCAAGCATCTCGCGATGCTGACCGGTCGACACCACCAAGGGCTGCATCCCTTCGGCTTGCGAAAGTGCCGCAATCACGGGAGCCATCTTAATGGCTTCAGGGCGTGTCCCTAAAAATACCGCGATGCGATGCATACTCTCTTCTCGACACCAGGAACATAGATCATCCGCCCCTCGGAAATCCAAGGGGCGCGGGCAGGCATCCAAGGTTGGCGACTGAAGCGACTGCTAGGAATGCTTCTTCGTGTACTCACCTTGAATCCACTCGTAAGTCTTCGTCATGCCGTCTATCAGCTTAATTTCTGGGGCCCAGCCCAAATACTTCTTGATGAGCGTGTTATCGCTGTTGCGTCCGTTCACGCCCTTGGGGGCCGAAAGGTTATGGTTATGCTTAAACTCGACGCCAGCGATGCCTTCGACCATCTCAACCAGGCCGTTGATCGTCGTCAGCTCGTCCGATCCAAGATTGATCGGCTCAAGAATCTCGCTATCCATGATTCCCAAAATTCCCTTGATGCAATCGTCGATGTACATGAAGCTGCGGGTTTGTTTGCCGTCGCCCCAAATTTCCATCTCGGTCTCGCCTGTTTTCTTGGCATGAATAATCTTCCGGCAAATCGCAGCCGGCGCTTTTTCTCGTCCGCCGTCCCAGGTGCCGTCGGGACCATAGACATTGTGGAATCGAGCAACGCGAGTATAGAGACCGTAGTCCTCTCGGAAATGCCGACACATCCGCTCAGAAAAAAGCTTCTCCCAGCCGTAACCATCTTCTGGCATGGCCGGGTAAGCGTCTTCTTCCTTCAATGCAACCACGTCTTCGTTGACCTGCTTGTCGGCGTTGTACACGCAAGCAGAACTGGCATAAAAGAAACGACTCGCTTTAGCTTTCTCAGCAGCCTGCAACAGGTGGGTGTTGATCAACACCGAAAGCATGCAAAGTGCTTTATTGTTTTCGATAAAACCCATGCCGCCCATGTCGGCAGCCAAGTTGTAAACATCGTCCACTCCGTCACATGCAGCATGACAAGCAGCAATGTCCTTGAGATCGGCGACGACGTTCTCGGCTCCGTCAGATACCTGATACCACTCGTCTATCGGCTTCACGTCGACGCTACGAACGCTATGACCTTCGCCTCGAAGGTGTGCGACCAAATGGCCACCAATAAATCCACCACCACCGGCAACCAAAATTGTTTTCTTGCTCATATTCTTTTGTCTCTCTCGTGCTTTCGCGTGCGACTGATTTCCAGGCGGCTCTCCGTGCCTACTTGTTCATAGAATCCAAGAACCAAGCCCCCCAGTATAATTGCCAATCGAGAACCCGTGAATCGGATAATCGCTGAAAAACTGCTTATTCACCACGAATTTCCCAATTCAAGGCCTCCTAACCGAAGATACCCGCAGGACGATTGCAAAGTTAGAAACAAAGGCCAATAAAGCTAGCCACAGAGATCACAGAGAAACCAGAGTGCTAAAAACAAAGGGTTCTCTGTGATCTCTGTGGCTAATTTTTTCTTCTTTTCGCGACTTCGCAATCGTCCTGAAGATACCCGAGCCGCCTCGCTGTTCGGGAACCGGCCACGACCTTATTCGGGAACCGAAAGAGCCTTCTTGAACTGGGAAGCAATACGCTGGATGTCAAACGTCTGCTCGGCATAAGCTCTGGCAGCCATCCCGCTGGAGCGGCAAAGCTCGGGGTCAGAGATCAATTTAGCCGCTGCCTGGCAAAAACCGTCGAGATTATCCGGCTCAACGACCGTCCCTGCTTTTTGATCGACGATCAGCCTCGCTGCCAAGTTATTGCCCGGCATCGCTGCCAAAATGGCTCTGCCAGCACACATATAGCTCAGCACCTTCGACGGCACACTGAACACGCCCGCGTCGGGCTCAAGCACGGCTACCAGCACATCGGCGCTGCCCAGCACCTCAGCCATGACCTCAAAGGGCTGGAATCCCATGCACCGGAGCGACTTGATCCCCGCAGCCTTGGCTTCGCCCTGGAGCCACTCCACACCGCTGCCTTGCGAGACAACAACCAGCTCCCCCTCACCCCGGTCGTCAAGCATCCTGGCCAGAGCAAGTAGCAGGGCCGGATTATGCTTCATCGCCAACGTCCCCGTGTAAATAAAACGGGGCCCCGAGCCAAGCGAGAACTCCTCAGACCAACTATTCTCGCGTGGCTGAACATCCAGCTCATTCAAGACAGCCCAGTTTTCGATCACATGGATCTTCTCGCGGTCGATTCCCCATTCCTGAAACACAGGAATGAAATCATCGGTAATCACAACCAGGGCGTCGCTATTGCGGGCCGATTTGCGATCGAGCCACATAAAGTATTGCCCTACGATATGCCCCACCACCGGAATCCGCCGCTTGAGCAAGCGATACGCCGCAATGCCATAAATATCTTGCACCCAAAAAACGTGCCGTATCCCGTGCTGATTGCAATGCCGAACGACTCGCCACTGGGGCATTGAGGGCGTATTTCCCGAAAGCACGACCTCGGGCTGAAATCGTTTGATTACTTCCACCAGCCGACGGCCATATTCGATTTCCATTTGAAACCGACGGACAAAACCGTTTTTGGGAATCTCCTCCCCAAGATCAATCGCTTCCACATCAAAACCGGCCGCATCCTCAGGCTGCTTCACCATCGTGCCCCGCGGCGTCGAGAACGACCCGCAATAAACGTGCAACACCTCGTGCCCAGAAGAAGCCAATTCGCGGCTAAGCTGCGGCTGAAAAGGATGGCCAACATAATCGTGAACAAGTATTCGCATAGAGAAATTGGAATCAACGAAAAGAGATTAGCTTTTCAGAAAGTTTAGAGGCTAAGCAGAAAAAACGCGTATTCCAGGGGCATTTGAGATCTCATTAAAGTGAACCGCGGAGTCGCGGGGGGCAGTCCCCTTGAAGAGCCTAAGGAAAGTCTGAAACAATACAATTGTTCACTCAAATCAGCCGATAAAATTCCTGAAGAACTAAGAAAACTAGAAGGCCAACTACGATAACTACACTAGGGTTAGCAAAAACGTACAGTCTTTCGCCAGAAAAAAAGAGCCGGACCACATCTTTTTAGAGCTGGTTTCAAAACGCTGACTTTCGTTCCTTCCGCTGGCCACAAACGTTTTTTGAAACCGGCTCTAAACAAATAGCAAAACGATTGCGATTTCGCACGCAAACGACATCGCATTCACCCAGAAGTCGTAGGTGTGCAAAAATCTCTACCGCGAACGGGAGGAGCGAAGTCCCCTCAAAAGTGAAACCACGTTTTAACATCCGAGGGAACACGTTCAAGTTGCTTTTCTCGCGGCCTTAACTGCAAGAGAGAACCTCTCTTATGTCCGCTATCTCCCAGAGCCCTAGTGCCTTATCTCCATAGATGCCATCAGCTTCCGTACAGGCTTCAATAATTGTTTTTTTTGGTTTTGGCAAACCGAATGGCGGAAGCTGCAAGTTCAGAGTGCGCCATTGCCCTGTTGCTATATCCCTATTGCTCTTTCTTTCTGTAAATATGGTTGTGAGCAAATACCTTGATTTACTTCTGCATATATTGTCGAGGGCTAGGGAAATATCTGAAAAAGACAAATGCACTAGACAGTCCCGACAAAAAACTAAATCAACTTCCGGCAAGCAATCTTCAATTAGGTTTAATTGCTGAAACCGTATGTGTTCCCCTGCGTACACCCTAGTGTTTTCCTGAATTAGCTCTTCAACAATGTCTGCCCCAAGATAGTCCATGCCGCTTGGAACGGTTTTCTTCATCCAGTGAAAGTCGCCGCATGGTATATCCAGCATGGTGGAGATATTGTATTCACCCAATAGGCCGGGAAGTTCTCGAATAATTGCCTCGGTTTGAAGGAGATCTGACCCAGTCCCTGAAACCGAATCGTCCCCACCCCAGGCGTTATTTCTATATATCTCGGTAAAGATGTTTTCTGCATTTTTTGATTTCAATTGATGACGAGCAAAACTATTAGACAATGCCCTGTAAAAAGAATGGACAAAAGGTACTTTTTTTGCGACCTGCTTTAAGGTTCCCATGATATTCCTTTAGGAAATGTCCCACTAATTCAATTTCCGCAAACCACCCGCTCCGAAGATGAACACCCACAAGGCTCCGCCGTTCCTACTCGCAGGACAAAACACCATTCCGAGCAAGGTTTGACATGAAACGACCAGCCGCGTACCACCTGCTAGGCCGCCGACAAAGCCAATTTTTCGGCGGGCCAACGGGATACAAAGCACAAACCCACGGGTTCTTCTTCATACTACCAACTCTGCCGGCAGCATTGATTACTGAAACTTGAAAGATGGCCTCCTGAGAAAAGAAAATCACTGTTTTCAATAGATTTGGGAGATGTCGATGAGAAGACCACCGCAGAAGATCGTAAACTTTTCCGGTTCATTGGGCAAGTCTTGAGCGACAAAACCCTTAGATCACAGAGGATATCCGACGACAAGGCCACAACACTATTGCAAACAGCATCGAAGCTGCCAGCAAAAGCGAGCTAGGCTCCGGAATCGTTGCTATGCGAAACCCGCGGAAAGAATCCTCATCGAGCGGGTTGGTGCCACTACGGTGGCCCGCGGTCAATTCATGCGCTCGGCCATTACTTGCATCAGCAAGCGATCTATGCCCATCAGCAAGGGGGTCCCAATTTCGCCATGACCCGCCAAGGCCACTGCGCACACCGTTAAAGTACGTCTCATTCCATTCCCAAGCATTGCCTCCTTGATCAAACGTACCGTATGCGCTGATGGCAGCGGTATAAGATCCAACGTCTGTCAGATAATTTTGATTCGTATCAAAGATATCGCTTCCTGTAACGGCGTACCCTCCGTACTCATCACTGTTAAAATAGTTCGCCGCACGAGGGTTCCCAGAAGGCGGCTCAGAAACGGGGTTATTCGCATTCGCTCCCGAAGTATATTGGGTTGCAAATCTCCAGAAATTTTGGTAGCCAAATTCGTAGTCGACTCCATCGTTCTTGTTATAAGCAGCCTTTTGCCACTCATTTTCACTTGCAAGAAACCATGTCGAGCCCACGTTGCGCCGAATGTCGAGACCATCAATCGGATTAGCAATTGGCGCGCCACCTCCAGAGTCAATCGTGTAAGCACCGTCCTCCGTAGTGCTAGAGTTTTGAGGACCAGTTGGCTTGCCATTATCTAGCCAATTTGCAAAACGAATCGAATCGTACCAAGAAACAAAAACAACCGGATTCTGTCCCCGACCACTCTTGATGGAGTAGTTGTAACTACCATCTGCTCCCGTACGGAGGATACCCCCATTGGCATCAGCTCCCATCAACGGATTGTAGAGTCCCGCCGGATCAGAGGCGGCCACATTGTTCAAAAATCCGACATACTGGTTGTTCGTCACCTCGGTCTTAGCGATCCGATACGAGTAGTCGACCCAGCCGTAGATCTGATTTGGCCCATACCCGGCCGTGCTAGGATTGCCAACCGGGACGGTTTCAAACAGGGTCGCCTGCGCCGACGAGCACGCGCATAATAACCCCAGAAGCAGCAACAACAGACCGTGCGAATGAGCATAGGTGAAACAACGCCAAAGGCTTTTCATGTAGAACTTCTCCGCATTCACACCGTGGTGTTCAATTAGGCAATCTCAGTAACGATCCAAAAAACGCCCTCCTCACGCAAGGAAAGCTGTATCTAGTCTATTTTGATGCCCCGAGGCAGTCAAGCGAATCGACGCTTAAACCAGGGCTTTTGGACGTGCGGGAAAACGACCTCGCGAGTTTTCCCACAAACCCTCTTTTTCCCGTCAAATCCTGCTACCGCAGCAGGGAAAAGCAAAAGCCTTTGCGGCAGCTTTCAGAGAAATCCAAGGATTACGGCTACCCCACCAGCTCAGTAGCTTCGCCAGCTAGATAAATCGCGCCCCGTCATTTTTTCGATCCGCTCGATCTGCGGATCGAATAACTCGTGCAACTTTTGCTTCACCTGAGGGTCGATCTGGGGTTTGTTCTCTGCCTTGTACGGCTTGTAAAAGAGCCCTCTCACAAAACGGTTGCTCTTGAGTCGGCCCAATAATTTCACCCAGCCAAGTTTGCGCAGGAGGTTCGCGCCCTGCTTACTCGCGGCGCCGGCAAACGGAACACGTGGCTTCGATAATTGGCTCATCTTCCGGTCGTAGTCAATATTGTCTGGGTCGCGCAAACCAAGGAACTCGAAAGCCTCCTTCGCAAACGCTCTCGGGTTAGCCGCCAGATCGTCGAAGAAGAGAATCTTGATACGGTCTCGGTCGAAATGTTTCAGGTACACGTCCAACTTGTCCGCGTACATGCTGTTGCTCACGAGCATGTCGACTTCTTCTATCGCTTCGCTAAGCGGCGTGCGAATCACTCCCGCGGCAAAGGCAGAGGCATACGAAGAAAAAGTACGATCAATCGGATCTCGCAACGCTACTAGCAATCGTACGTCCGGAAGATCACGAGCGATTCGCTCCGCGGCTTCCGGCGAGTGGATATAATCGTGCGAAAACTCGCCAATCGCCTGCGCCGAAGGCGGCGCATTCTGAAAAAGCTCCCAATACCAATCGAGACCCCGATCGTAATTCTTATCAAAAAAATAAGGATCGGCGATCGGAGGCACATAGCAATCGGGGTGCTGCCGAAACATATTGTGCAGCGACTTCGACCCGCAACGGTCTCCGCCGATGAATAGAAAATTGGGGACGATTGCCATTGCGTTCTTCTTATCTTCTTCCCAACGAGGTCGACACGATCGACTTTTGCCTAGAGCTGAGTTTTCAAAGCACTTTGAGCCCGCTAGAAGGAAATTTACGCTTTCTGCGAGTCAACAAAAATCGATTTCCCCGAGCTGTGCATTTCTAAAAGCCAATTGGCGATTTCCTCTCGCATACACCACGTTGGTACCGGTTGATTCTTTTCCAACAGGTCGCGAATCATCGTCCCTGAAATCGACTTGAAATCGTCCCCGCCTTCGGTGCTCGACTCAACCGTCTCGCCTTTTTTAGTTGAATAGTACACCGTATCAAAAAACACGGGCTCGATACCAATATCGCCAAGCTTATCAAACAGCTCGCGATTCTGGTCTCGGCCGTAGAAGTCTCCGACGCCCGTATGATCGCGACCCAGTACAAAATGAGTACAACCAAAATTCTTCCGACACAAAGCCGTAAACACGGCTTCGCGAGGTCCGCAGTAACGAGAGTAAGTACTGAACGCGGCCAACAAAGCGTTGGGAAACACCGAGGAAATCAGGTGCTCGTAAGCCCCTAGTATGGCTTCCGAGGAAAAGTCGCCCGCCTTCTTAGGACCCACGACCGGATGAATCAAGATGCCGTCGGCGTTGCTTCGTTCGCACGCGTTTGCAATCACATGCTCATGTCCCATGTGGGGTACATTCCGAGTATGGAAGGCGACGATTCTTGTCCACCCTTTGATGTCAAACACCATTCGCGTTTGTGCCGGGGTCAACTGGTAAGGCGAGCGGGCAATGCTGGCGGGGCCTAAATACTCGATCGCCCCTCCCAGTAGTGTTCCGCCTCGGCTCATAAATCGAGCCGCCCCGGGATGCGATTTTTCGGTAGTGCCGAACCAACGCTTCGCAACGCTTTCTAAATCGATTTCGTACTTGTCTTCGACATGCAGAATTGCGGTAGCCTCTCCCGTTCTCTTGTCGATCAACCGAACTGACTGCCCCGGCTGAAATGCAGCGAATTCCTTGCTTCCGCCCTGCAAAATAATAGGCATTGTCCAGGCGTCGCCACTGGGAAGCTGGTAATTATCAAGAACTCCTTCAAGCTCATTCTGAGTCATAAATCCTTGGAGAGGGGAATACACGCCATGGGCAATCTGCTCGAGGTCCATCGCGGTTTCTATGTCGACCTCAATCGCAGGATACTCTGCGACTTTCGCCATTGGCGTTTTACGCTTCTTGGCATCAGGAGAACGCTCAAGCGGGCTACAGCCATGTAGCGAAGGCAGAAGCGAGGTGCCCGTTTCGATCAGATCCTCAATCCGATCGCCATCCAGAGACCGCCGGAACCGCTCGATCATACTGCGAACCATGTCCACAGCGCCAACCGGATGGTTCCCAATGGCAGTTTCCGCAGCCAGCACAAGCCCATTCGCGCCATCAAGCATCGTGTTGATGATGTCGTTCAGCTCGGCCCGGGTCGGCTTGCGATTGACGATCATCGACTCAAGCAGGTTCGTTGCCACATTCACCGGTGTTTTGGCGATGTTTGCCTTCCGGATAATTGCTTTCTGAAGAAATGGAATGTTCTCCAAAGGTACTTCGCGAGAAAGATCGCCACGGTCAATCAGAATCTCATCGGTCTCTACCAAAATCTCGTCAAGGTTCCGGACGCCGAGCTTGCTTTCGATTTTAGAAATGATCGTCGCCTCGGGGCCCGCATACTTTCGTAGCAAGGCAACATCGGCTGCCGTGTTTGCAAACGACAAAGCAAAATGTTTGATGCCCATTCGTCGACCAATCTCGACCGCAGCAACATCGTCTTCTGTCAGTGGCGGCAACGCAGGCGCCGGGTCGATCACAACCGCTTTGTTCGAGCCAATTTTTCCGCCATTGAGAACAACCGTCTCAGCAAAGTCTTTCCCCACTTTTAGCACCAGAAGAACGACCCCGTCGAAATCTAATCCAATCAAATTATTCGCTTGCAGCGATTCAAAAACCGAAGGCGGAGTCAGCGTAAGGCAGTCTCCCGTTCCCTCAATCGGCTCGGCAACAACTCGTACATGTTGCCGGTCGTTGACGACCACTCCCTCGGCCATCGTTCCCGTGCGTACCTGCGCACCTTCGGTATCTAAACAAACGGGCGTCGAGGCACTTTCTTGAATAATACGAACCGTCTCTTCCACACGATCCAGAGGAGTGTGAGAAAGGTTAATCCGAAAGAGGCTGACTTGCCGTTCTTCAAGACGCTGGATTACTTCCCGCCGAAGCGACGTAGGCCCAAGCGTGCAAAGAATGTTGATAATAAGATCTTGTTTTGCCATGGTTAAAGCTTCTTTATGTCTTACCTTGCTGGGAGAAAAGAGCTTAGCTAAATCATAAGCCAAGACACAACTCATTCTAATCAGGAGTTCCTATTCGGGCAATTGGGCGTACCCCAGATTGCAGCCAAGGGGCCACCCCGACGACCAGTACAATCTGCAAAACAATTAGCTAAGAAAGCGTATATTCTCCACAAAGGCCGGAAGCTGCTCTTCGGCCTCCGATTCGAGATCCTGAGATCGTAATAACGCCTGCCTACAAGCTAAACGGTAAAGATCGGAGTCTCCAATCCACTCTTTTATCTGCCCAACAGCAAGCGAAACAAAGTCCTCTTCGAACGCAACCAGCATTCCACAGCCATCGCGGATAATGTACGAAACGCACCCGCGGTCATTCGCAATCACAGGGCACCCGGTCGCCATGGCCTCGGTCAGAACAATCCCCCACGACTCGGTTTGAGTCGGCAGTAAGAGGACGTCAACCTCAGAAAAAAACTGCGATTTTTCCTCTCCATAAACAGGTCCACGAAACTCGACCTGCTCTGGCCAACGTTTTTCGGCATCGTCCACCATTCGGCCTATTGCTGCATTCATGCAAGGGCCCGCAAGCAGCAACCGAACGTCGATTGCGCTGCAACCTTCGAGAATTTCAAACGTCCGCAAAACGTCTTGAATGCCCTTCTGCATCGAAAGATTGCTAAGGAATCCAATAGTAAAGGTCGGGCGAGGCGACCTCACGCTTGCAATGTTCTCTCTTGCCTCTCGTTCTTCTGAAGATAGCGAAAGCGAAACGATCGTAGGCAGTACCTTCAAGAACTGGGCATCCGTTTGGTATTGATTCAAGAAATCCTGCTTCATCTTTTCGCAGTGCACAGCATGTGCACCTCGGGATCCTAGCAACCGGTTGACCAGCGCCATCCGGCGATCGTACTGATCGAGATACGAGTAAACATGATGATGGAGTACCGTTCGATATCCCAATAGCCTCGCCAGTGAAACGAAGACCATATCGTAAACCATACCCCAACCCGAGTTGGCTGGGTAATACAGCACATCGCCCGGTCGTCTTCCTCGCCAAAGCAAACCGCATATCGATTTACTTACGCCCCAAACCCTGGCAAGTTTCCAGCGAACACCCTTGAGTGGCTTATTGCGAGACCAATTGAAGCAAGTCACTGGGCCTTGCTCTTGCAGTGCCTGAACAACGGCTGAGGTCATTGCCGTCATTCCGGTTACCGGCGGAGGCAACGGCCCAATAAACACAACATGGTTCGGCTCACCGTGTTTTTGAGTCACCATATTTACTTATGCGAACACACGGGGATCGTAAGGCCGTTTTCCCAGAATAAATTGAGAAAATATCAGAAACAAAATCATCAGCACAAAACAGGCAATCGGCCAAACTGTGAAGGAAGCAATATCACCACGAGACCAGCCGATGATATGCCCAGAAGAGGTCGCAATAAACGCAAGGAAAAAAGGGTTTCCAGGTTGCTGCACCAAAAGTGCATCAAGATAACGCAGCGTCCACCCCAACAGGATGCCATAGATAACCAACACCCAAACCCCTTCATGATACCCATGCCCAACAATACTGGTTCCCCAGTTCGTGCGTGTTCCCTTCGCAAGCACACCACTGTCAAAGGGCAACGTAATCCCTAGATTTTTTGGTTTGCCTTCCCAGAGTGCCCTAGGAATAGGAAACGTCAGCAAAACTTTCAGACTATGCAGGGGAGACTGATCAAACGCCCCCATTTCCTTCAACTCGTACATTCGAATTGCAACGAAAGAATGCTCGGTTCCCTGTTGCCCAATGCGTGTAAAGTCAAAATCGTCCAGGTTTTGCAATTTGTCTAAAAACTTGCCCCATCGTGCCTGTGCCCCCTCTTTTCTGTTCAAAGTTTTAACATTTCGCACTCCGTACCAGCGCACGTTATTGTAAGCCCTGTCAGCTAAGAGCGTGGCAACAGCCAGCACAGCGAGAAGGGCAAGAACACGAGTCGGTTTCCAGTACCGAGCTTTCCACCAGTAAAAACAAAGCGGAAAAGCAAAAGCGGTTCCGTAAAGAATCCTTCGACCGCCGCCAAGAGAAAACGCAGAGTAAAAGGCAACGCCCGATACCGCGATGAGCAACAAAACATACACCGGATTCGTCTTGTTCTTAAACCAAGCAGCAAAAGAAAAAACCACCGCAAAGGTCGGCGCAAGAAGACCAAACCGAACAAGAATTTGCGATACACCCGGTATTTGAACTAAGACGAGCTGACTCACCGAAGCGGCAAGAGCAACAAGCGAAATCAACATCATCGTGCTAGACGACAGAGGCGGGCAAGTCCGAAAATGGCGATACGCCCTCCACGCCGGAAATTTGACAAAGTAATACGTGGCATAAACCGTCACGTAAAAAATCACGACCCCAAAATAATAAAGCTCGTAGGTCTTCGACGAATAATTGAAAAGATGAGGCTTCGACGTCATGTAGATCCCAGAAAAACCTACGCAAAGGGCAGACCCACCTAGAAACATGTGCCAAGCAGTGAATAAATCTTGACGCTTCCTGAGATACGAAAAAAGGACCGTGGCTACCATCACCAAAGTGAAGGCCACGCTAAACCAGAACAGTAGTTCGTCATCTTTCGACATAGATCAGTAAAGTAAACGCCTTCAACGTTATCAATATTTGTTTCAATTCTTTCCTGCGCTACGTCAAGCAAACAAAGCGGACAAGCCTTCCATTTTGCTATCCCCGGCCTGAGGCATACCGTATGGCTGCTTCGATTCCATCAACCATACGTTTCACGGTATAGTTGCTTTCCACGGTCTCTCTTGCGGCTTTCGACATCAATTTCTTTAGCCGAGTATCTTCAAGCAACTTACGCAAAGCTCCCGCCAACGAATCCACGTTACCGTGTTCGTAGGCCAAGCCGTTCACTTGGTCCTGAAACACAACAATTTCCGGGTTTTGGCACTGCCGCCTGTCGCTCGTCACCAAGGGGACGCCATACCAGTAGGCATGCAAAATGCTCAGCCCAATGTTCTCTGGATAGCAAAACACATCGGCAGACAGAAACCAAGGCGCTAGGTCCTCTTCATTATAGATGCCATTCAGAAAGCGTGTTTGGCCTGAGATCCCATATTCCTGCGTTAATGCTTCTAGTCGACCGCGTTCCTCGTCACCATTTCCGATAATAACAGTTCTAAGGCCTTGAATCTGCTCCGATAGCTTCGCGGTCGCAGCCAGCAGCAAATCGAGCCGATTTTGGGGGAGCAAGCGGGACACGTAGAGAATCACCGGGCCCTGATCAAGCTGGTTGTCCTTACGAAACTCCTGCAACCGCTCCGGCGTCTCCAGCCAGCTCGCCCGGGCTTGCTCTATCGAACGGTGGTCGATCGAATTACCGGCAACAAAAAGTTGCTTCGGATCCCATCCTTCGGCTTGAAACGATTCGGCCGTGTCCGCATCGTAAAACAACAGGCAAGTGCCCAGACGTGCCACCGCTGTCCGAGCCATACGCCACCACCAGCGATCCTTTTTCGAAAAACCATGTCCCCATAGCACCGTAGGAATGCCATTCCACTTGGCCCTGAGTAAGGCAGCCCATTGGTTGATGTATCTTGGAGTCCAATTGATAACCAGAACATCACAAGACTTCGGCGTCGCATGACTCCACTGGGCTCCATGAAACAAAAATTGCTGGCCGAGGATTTTCGGATCCCTTAGCACGGCATACTCGGCCTCAAACCCCTCAGGCGCAACATTGCCAAGGCTAGCTCGCTCGCCGTAGTAAACTTTGAGATCAATCCCCGAACGACTCGCCAGTTCGCGAAACACCGGAATACGATACTTCGCTAGCGAAGGTTGTACCAAAGCTACTCGAATGGGGGGTTCATTTTGACTCCTCGCAGTACACATTCGCTTTATCCAACCTGGGCGGTGCAAGGTTTGAAATAAAATGCTGTGTCAGTAACACCGCTATTTGTCCAGATAAGACGCCAGTCTTTGAATTCGGTCTGCACCTTTTCCCACAACTGCCCCAACGGCTCTCCCCTTCGAAGCATCGAGTCAGGAGAATACGAGGCACGAGGTATGTACCGTTCTGCATTATCGAGAATCAACATTCCACCCGGACGTATTTTGTCCAGCGCGCGGCTCGCACAATGATCTCGGTAGATACCATCCACCAACACAAAATCCAGACTGCCTGGCTCAAATTTATCCAAAATGGTCACATACTTCGACTCGCTAGGATCCTCGGCACCCCCTACTTTGGGACAAAACTGGTAGTCCACATTTCCAATTTTCCGCTCATCAAACATCTTCTCGACAATGCCAAACCACTCTTCGTTGTGTTCGACACTCGTGACATGCTCAACTCGCTCTGCCAACCATGCTGTACTTCGACCAGAACCAAACTCTAAGCCGCGGTCTGTCGGTTTTAAGTAGGTGTCGAGAATCGAATTTGCCTGTTCCGTCAGCCAAGGAAGCCCCGGGTTCTTGCTGCGGTAACGCATCTCTGCAAGGCGATTGACAATATACCTTGGCGTCCAGTGGCGAAACGATTTCATGAGTGAAAAGCCTTGAGTGTGTTTTTTGATGATATCAAATGGACGAATTCATCTCTGGAAGCGATTAGAGAAAAACTAGTAAACGAAATACCTTCTTTCAAAATCGCAGCTTACGATTTCAATACGATCTGACGCGCTCTCCCTAGCCAAGTCTTAATTTTCTTTCTCTCCTGGTCCCCTATTCCAATGTACCAAGTGAGCGGAATGAATGCCGCCCAATAGCTAAGGAAAACGGCTGACAATCGAGCGATCTCTTGCAGACCAGACGTTTCTCGTACGAGCAGACCCAGCACAGCGCTAATTCCAACAACAATCCCTACTCGTAATGCCACCTCTCGCACCCATTGCAAAAAAGGAATGCCCACCGCCTTTCCTACATGCCATGCTCGAAAAAACACGACGCTAACGATTCCTGCGGCAACGAAAGCAACCAGCATTGGAGGAGTGCCATAGCCGGCCAAATAGACTAGACATGCAAGTGCAATTGGCAAAAAAGTAGCCACGGCAGTTGAACTATAATACACGGCAACCTTGCCTACCGCCTGAATCCCCGAAGTGTATCCAGCGGTCAGTTGCTCTGCAAGAACCGTCAGCAGCATAAAGGTGCAAAATTCGGTTGCATAAGCCGGAGCAACTCCAACCCAGACACCGAGAATATACGGCATTTCCAAAGCGGCAGGAATGCAAATGGCCGCTACGAAAAGGGTACTCATCCGGCTAACCGACAGTATCATCCGGCGAACATAGTCGAAATCTTTCATTGCATATCGCTGAATTATCACCGGGCTCGTGGCACGTGTGAATGTCCAGGCAAGGCTCTGCTCGTACGTTTGCACTTGGAATCCTAGCGAATACGAAGCATTCGCGACGGGCCCGAAGAACGGATTGAGAATCAAGTTGCCACCGAGTTGCCTCAATCGCATCGCAGCCGCATCAAGAAGGCCCCAGCCCCCGAACGTCAGCAACTCCTTGAATAAGTCGCGACGCACAACGCTGATTTTTACATGTGCCTCTTCGAAGCGCCTTCGAGAAGCAAAGTGCATTAACGCGAATTCAAAGCACCTCAAGAGAAGCATGAGCAAGCCCAACAAAATAAGTCGATCTCCTTGGTAACGCGATACGATAATCGCAACGAGAAGCAGGAGGAGCGAAGAAAAACAATGAAAAAACGCTGCCTGCACCATCGCCTGCCTAGCCATGAAAATTGCGTTGTATGGCGACTTGACCATCACAACTGCGATCATCAGAAGAGTTGTGACCCAAACAACAAGCACGGCCGTTTCTCGTTGCTCGGGATAGTTTAAGTATTTCAAAAGGATTGGAGTCAGAGCAGCACCAAAAAGCACAACCACCATCGCAGCAGCAAAGAAAAGCAATAGGCTTGTCGAAAAAACAGCATTCAACTCCTCCTTATCGCCCTTGCCAATTTGATAAGCCAAGTGGCGTTGCACACTCAAAACCAACGTGGCCTGAATAATCAAAAGCATCGCGGCACCACCACCTAGCAACCCGTATAGGCCGTAGTCGATTTCCCCTAAAGACCGGAGCAACAAACGTGTCGCGTACAGCCCCATACCAACGGTCGTTACCATTCGCAAGAAGGTGACGGCAATGTTGATAGCAATGCGCTCAGACTGCTTCATGCCGGGCTTGTTTCCCGGAGTATTTGTGCTTGCTGCCATTGCTCTCGCGGTGCGGGGCTAGTCAAAACATTTGAGTTTAATAAAGAATTGGCCCCGGAGGTTCACCGCTTTCTGACACTTAAAGCAAGAGAATACCTACACAAATCAAAGACATGAGTCCGTCTGACACACTAGCAATCGATGTGCCATTGCTGCGTCTTCCACCGGCCAGAAGCCTTTTTCGCTCTGGCTAGCAACATCTCATCCCCCTCCTCTTCCCGCCGCAAACAATCACGGCACCAGGTTGCCCAATAGCAACCTACGCCGTTGCCTTTAGGCAACACCGAAGCCTGCCTCTAGGCAACACGGAAACCAATATCGAAGCTTCCACCAAGCTAAATAGCCCAATCTGGGGGGGAGCGACTAGCATACCAGTTGCTTGACGATTCTCCACCCGCTGGATAGTATTAACCCTGTTGGCGGGGGCACCAACCGATGGATTACGGGGGCGATTTTGGCACATCATTTGCTCCCTTCTTTTCTCGCTTCAATTCTGGATATCAAGCTACGGAACGACTTGTACCCGCCCCTTGGCGGGTAGCATTGCGGAAGACGCGGGTCTTTCCGGGGGATTTCTCGTTTTCCCCAGCTACCCTCCAGATGCTTATTACCGATAAATCAATCGAATGAACGGTGAAACTTTGTCTAGTGAGCCAATTGCATCTGCTGCCACTGCCCGTGGCACGAACAATCAAACCAAGACCGATCAGATATCGACGATAGCTGACCAACACTTCGGCGAAGAGGTCGCTACAATCGGCGTTTCCTCGTCTCCCTATGTAGAACTCCGTGGCACGCGGCGAAGCCAGCTATCGGTCCCAAAACAGCACGGAAGTATCATGGGTAAGTTGCAGTTCCCTAGAAGCCGTAAAGACGGAAAGTCTACCTATCTAAAACAACTCGTTCTAACATCCGCGCCCTTGATGCTAGCCGACCTAGCGGTGCTACTTTTCTCAACCTATGCCGCTGCAATCCTAGGCCTCCAATGGCTTAACCCCGAAGATGCCACCTCCAATGCCTCGGTTTGGCTACCGCCTGTGGCCTTTGGGCTTCTGCTTCTTAACGCAGCGCGAGGGCTGTACCCCGGTACTTGCTTAGGAGTCGTCGACGAAATTCGGCGGTTGTCCCTTTCGATCACGATTGTAGCCTTGGTCACGGTTTCAGGGCTACGGCTTAGTTCGATGCTGTTCTGGAACCGGCTTTACTTCCTACTGGTCGCTTATTCCCTCTGCATTTTCTTGGCCCCAATTGTTCGTAGCATGGTGCGCCGGCGGCTTGCCAAGACCTCCTGGTGGGGATTCCCAACGCTTGTCTGCGGCGACGACTCTGCTGTCTTTGGCGTCTGCCAGTGGCTTGCCGCGAACCAACGACTAGGACTCCGTCCGATTGGCGTCGTGGCCAATCCCGACGCTCTTGAATTAGATCATAACACCTCGTGGTATGCCGGAGCATGGAGCGAAGCTCGCGACCTTGCCGAACAAAGTCATGCCTACTGGGCTGTATTTGTCGAGTCAACTGGCTCGCATCGCGATGTCACCTCGGTTGTAGAAGAATATCTTGGGAATATCCCTCAAGTCTACGTGGTTTCGGACTTAACTGGCATACCCGATCATTGGGACCAGCATCAAATGGACGAAGGGCTGCCAGGCTTCATGATCGAGCAGCATCTCATGCTGCCCATTCCCCAGATGATCAAACGAGGAGTGGATCTAGCGATTGTCGTGATCGCAGGTCTCTTACTCTCTCCGCTGTTTCTGTTTCTTGCAGCAGCTATCAAGTTAACATCTCGTGGCCCGGTTTTTTATGGACACGAACGCGTTGGGAAAGACAATACCCGCTTCCGCGCATGGAAATTTCGCACAATGGTCGCTGGCGCTGAAGAAATGATCCACGACTACTTGCTCGAACACCCCGAATTGCGAGAAGAATGGGAACGCGACCATAAACTTAAAAATGATCCTCGCGTTACCACATTAGGTAAGTTTATGCGTAAGTGGAGCATCGACGAATTGCCCCAACTCTGGAACGTCTTGCTAGGCGAGATGAGTAGCGTTGGCCCACGTCCCATCGTGCCAAACGAAATCGAAAAATACGGCGCTCACTTCGAGGCCTTCTGCTCGGTCCTACCCGGCATGACAGGGCTATGGCAAGTCTGTGGGCGTAACGACACAACATTCGACGAGCGAATCCAACTGGGAATGTACTACATCCTCCACTGGTCGCTATGGTTAGATCTCTACCTGCTAGCCAAGACGGTAAAGACCGTCCTCTTTACCAAAGGCGCTTATTGAGTCGCTCAGAAAGCCTAGTGCTTTGTCAAATCATGATTTCAGGGTCGTCATTTCGATTCGACCTTTGAAATACGAGTGAAATCGAAATGACGACCCTAATATTCAATACTGACAAAGCACTAGTGCTTTGACAACTCTTAGAGTTGAGATGCTGTCTGACAGAAGTTTTTTGCCAGTAAGTTGTTCTGTCAGGCAGCATCCCAAATTTCAGTTATGGAAAAGCACTAGGGATTGCAGTCCCTGGGGGTTCCAGCATTCTCGCCACACTTCGAACGCTGATTCGGCCAATCGAATCAACGCTTCCTGCGAAGAAACAGAGAAAGCAATCCGGCCGCTAGCACGCCCAGGCCAACCGTAGCAGGTTCTGGCACAGCAGCGGTAACGCTCAAGAGCACAGGTGCTGTTCCAAACGTCGAGTTGAAGATTAGCCTGTCGTCGTTGTCAACGTCGCCGTCGCCGTCGGCATCGCCGTCAGCGAATGTCGCCCCGACAAGAGTGCCATTGCCACCCTGCCATATCAAGAAATCAAATCCATCGACATCGCCGTCCTGGTCAAAGTCTGCCGAAGGCGTGTCAAACAATGTCGAGGTTCGCCAGGCAAGTCCAAAGTCCCGAGCCGTGTCAGTGGAAATCTGTAACGTATACGTTCCCGGGCCGAGATCCGTCAGATAGAGGTGCTCCACATTATCGATCGTACTAACGCTCGAATCGATCTGCGTGCCCAAAAACCCTGCCGACGAGTCGTACAATGTGAGGTCAAGATTGGCCAGCGACTCCATGCCCAAAAAAGCCGGCCCAGCGGCAGTGTCTTCCACCTCGACGTTCCAATTCAAAATAATCGAAAGATCCGCCGCGGTACTGCCAGCAGGAATTTCGAAATTGTAAAACAGGTCGGAACCGGAGGAAACCGTTTGGTAGTCCCAGCCATAAGAATCGACCGTATTCACCGACACTCCCGTAGCGTCTGTGCTGCCAACCGTTTGCCCGCCCTGAGTCATCAGATAGCTGTTGTAAACATTCAGCTCGCCTGCCCCAAACTGAGCGTCCAGCGGCTGGGTCGTCGTCCGACTCCAACCAGGAAACTCCTCCTTGGTTGCCCCCGCCAGGAGGATTGCCTTCATAACTTCCGAATTCGCAGCATCGGTGCCCGCCACAACCTCGTGCAGCATGGTCGCTGCAGAGCTCGTGAAGGCCGTGGCTGCACTTGTCGTAGTAATTGGCACGACAATGTCGGGCTTAGTACGCCCAGGACCGTAGACGCTAAGCGTTGAACCTGAACTGTGCACTCCATTGCTGCGACCTACAGCAATCGCATTGTAGCTATGAACCAACAAGGCTGGCTGCGGGTCGAGGCTATTGTTGCCAAGCCCCACGACAGCCGTGACGTTGTCTCGGTCAATCATGAAGTCGAATCTGCGAAGAGCCTTGCGATCTTGGTTGTTATTTCCCAAAGAACCAATCCAACTGAAATTCTGAACACGGAAATTTTGTGTCAGCGGGTCCGATCCATTAGCTACCCTAAGAACATTACTGATCCAATCGTCGGCTTCATAGACCGTCACCTCATTTGCTCCAGCCGAAAAACTGCTCGAGTTACCGAAGAAACGACGACCGACGACCGACGTGGCATGGCTCGACCATCCGCTGGCCACTCCAGGACTTCCATCAATGAAATTGATCGCCTCAAAAAACGGGTCTGAATCTGCAATAAACTCGCTATGGCCGGGGTTTGGCATATAGTTTCCAGATCCCTCGGTAGCTTCCACCAGCGAAATCGGCACACCGGCCCCGTTAGGCGTTGCGCTGCCGAGCGCATTTACCAACTGGGTATAGCCGATATCGTGCTTCGTATCTGCCGCCCTGGCATTGGCAGAGAAACCGGGCGAAGAAAAAAGTATCAGGCTAGCAAGAAGCAATAGGGAAAGGTTGTCTAAACAACGCCGGACCATACTAACAGTCAAATCGGGGGACGATGCTGCAATAGATGATACTGCAAGTACCATGTGAATGCCTCGTAAGGTAGACGAAACCGACACTCCCACCCCCTTGCGCCGAGACGGGCTACATGGGCAGTTACTTCTATGCCGATTCGCTACGGTAAGTGACTCTGTTCCAATCTAGCCAAGATGAGCAAATGCTAGACTCTCAGCTTCCATTATGCACTTTACGCCTATTTTATTCAAGCATTTTGAGACAAAGAAAGGCCTCATAGCACCGGTCAACTGGCCACCTGCCTGGAATTTGTCCTTGCAAGTATAGGATGCGGATGACAGCTACCCTCTCTCTGCTTTGAGCCAGGCCTCCCAATCGTGAAAATCGAGATATCCCTACGGCTATTGATTCGTGGCCTAAGCAACGAGGTCCGCCTTGTCGAGCTGGCCCAAAAGATTTCCACACGCTAGGCAAACGTCTTCAACGCAGATGGCGAGCATTGCCGTATTGGGAGTCGAGCTCTTTCGTGCTGCTGGACCTGTTTGGTGAAACGCCTGGACGGCCAGGTGATGATCGCCATAGGGGCCTGTGATCTGAGGCAAGGTCGGACCAAACAGCCCCACGACAGGCGTACCCACAGCAGCAGCCAGGTGGGCAGGCCCTGTGTCGGCGCTCACAAACAGGCTCGCTTTTCGTAGCACGGCTGCCAGCTCTGATAAACTCGTCGCAAAAGAGATGGCCGCATGGTCTCCAGCGGCACGGACAATTTCGCCAGCCCATTTCTTTTCTTCTTTGCCAGCCCAAACGACCAGCGATCGAAGTCCGTACTTCTCCCCCAAATGCTTAGCAACCTGACCAAACCGATCTGCAGGCCATTGCTTTGATTTCCAACCGGCTCCTGGATTGATGGCCACAAACGGCTCGCCGATTTGAAGTAAGTCGAGATTCTTTTCTACTTTTCGCACCGCTTCGATGTCTCGGGGAACGTCGAAACGAACTTTTGGATTTTCGATGCCGAGATGCTGCAACATTTCGAGCTGCATGTCGACGATATGCGTAGAACGGGGAACGTGTCGGAGGTTGTTGAAAAACTGGCTCAGCTCACGCCCTCGAGGCGACTGAAAACCGATTCGCTGCGGCGCGCCGGTTAACCATGCGGCGATCGAACTTTTACTGAGGCTCTGAGGATCAAAAGTATGCTCGATCTGCATCGCTCGCAATCGCTTTCTCAGCCCAAGCACGGTCCGAGGCGACTTGAGCCAACCCTTGGGGAGCACCACAAGCTCGTCGATGCACGGGTGCCCTTTGAGAATCGCCCCTGCCGCGGGTTCTGCTATCCAAACAATAAATGCGTTGGGGTAGCGATCGCGCACGGCGCACGCAAGGGGCATCGACATGATGGCATCGCCGATGGCGCTCAAACGCGCGATTGCGATCCGTGGCCCAGTTCGCACGGGCGTTTCTGGCTTTTCGGTGGACGAGGGAAAGTTACTCAAGCGGCCTCGCGTGGTTTATCGCCGTACAGATACGGGTTGAGAGTCGGGTCGTTGTACATCTTCATCTGCCGATAAACTTTCAGTATTTTGCGTCCCGCAAGAAGATCTTCGAGCAACTCGGCGAGCGAGTGCGATAAATCTTGTCGTTGAATGTTGCAACGGGCCAAACGCTCGCGCACCTTCTCCAGATGCTGCTGGTCGACGTCGGTTCGGTCTAATTGTTCTTCAAGGTGATAGATTCTCAGTGACATGATCGAAAGCCGATCGATAGCGCTCCCAGGCGTTTCGGTATTCACGCGAGCTTCGTCCGAGGGAGCAACGCCCGACTCGCCAAAAGTTGCAATCAACGCCTCGTCAATTCGCTCGATCCAGTCGTTGCGGTTCTGGTTGTAGCCATCAATGGCCCGTTTCACTTGGGCAATTCGCTCGTCGCTCACGTCGGGGCTCCGGGCAATGTCCTCTTCGTGCCAGAGTAAAAAGTTGAACTGATGCTGCTGACATACGGTATCCAATAGGCCTTCGTAAGGATTGTCGAGCTCACTACGGTGCCAGCGATCAACTGTCTCGCGATGTAATTGGGTCGCGGCAGAGACAAATACCGGCGTTTGAAACATACGGTCTGCTATCATCGAACGATTCCTTAGATCAAGGGTCCTTAGAACAAGGGAGCCTCTCAAGTAGTAAACCTGGGCGGCGAAGTTTAGGAAACCGTTAGGAAACCGGCAAGGTAAGCTAGGCAATTTTGCGTTTCGCCCCACTTGTTTTAAACCTCTGGCAATTGGTGCCGCTCCCGCCGCATAGCCCGAAGCGACTGGCCTATCTCGCTGTCTGGCCCCAATCGGCCTACAATAACTTGTATGAACAAAATTGACTCCAATCTCTTGCTCGCCGTCCCCAACACCCCGCGTAGAGGGGGGCTGTACTTGATGCTTGCATTCGCGGCCCTTTGCCTCAGCGCCAAGCCCGTTTCCTCTGAACCAAGCCGCGAGCCTGGCGTGCAACCCGCTCAAGACCTCGGCCAACCCTCTGGCCTCTCTGAAACCCAGGACTCGACTAGCACCAAAGAGCGTTTCAACGGCCAGCGTGCCTATGGATACCTCAAGCAGCTTTGTTCGTTCGGAAACCGTATGAGCGGTTCTCCAGGAATGCTGGAGCAGCAGAAACTTTTGGAAAAGCATTTTTCTGATCTCGGCGGGCAGGTTGGGTTTCAAAAATTTCAATTTCGCAAACACCCGCTCACGGGCCAGCCGGTGCCGATGGCGAATCTCATTGTTCAGTGGCATCCTGAGAGCACCGAGCGGATTATGCTCTGCGCTCATTACGACACTCGGCCGCGTCCCGATCGCGAAGCCGATCCGCGACGTGCTCGCAACGGAGTTTTTCTTGGTGCCAACGACGGCGCTAGCGGGGTTGCTGTGTTGATGGAGCTTGGTAATCATGTTCGCAATTTGCCTTCGCGTTACGGTCTCGACTTCGTGTTGTTCGACGCCGAAGAATTTGTCTTCGACGAACGCCGCGATCAATACTTTCTTGGCAGCACATGGTTTGCTCGCAGGTATCGCGACCAGCCCCCCGCCCATCGGTACGTTGCCGGAGTTTTGCTCGACATGGTCGGCGATGCAAAACTGAGCGTCTATCAAGAGCGGTACAGCACCACTTGGAAAGATACTCGCCCACTGGTCAAGGAGATTTGGGGGACGGCTAAACGGCTTGGGGTTCGGGAGTTCATTCCTCGTATCGGGTATTCGACCGCAATCCGTGACGACCACTTGCCTCTGTATAACATTGCTAAAATCCCGGTCATCGACATCATCGACTTCGAGTACCCCGACCCGGGCAATCGCTACTGGCACACGACGGCCGACGCCCCCGGGCGTTGTTCCGCCGATTCGCTTGGGAAAGTCGGTTGGGTCATGCAAGAATGGTTGACGACCAAACGGTGATGGGGAATGTTTAATGTAGGAGGTTTGATTGTTGATGTTAGAATGTATAATTTCCCTGAGTCTTACCTCAGCAATCAAAAATTTTACATCCAACATCGACAATGCTCCCTGATCCGTTACGTTTGGCCATCGCTTTTGTTCCTTTGGCTTCGTATCTCTTTTTGATTGGACTACTCAACGCGCGGCGGCGTCCCTTTCTGACGACTGGCAGTGCTGACTTGGCTACTCTGGCGGCAGCCCTTTCGGGTTTGGTGCTAGTTGGGCCGATCGAATTGTTCCGGCCCGTGGACGCTTCGACGGAATATGGCCGATATGTTTGGGCATTTTTGATGGTCTTCTACTGGCTCACGACCTGGCTGGCGGTTTTGTTAGCCCGCCCGCGCTTGGTGGTTTACAACATCAGCGAAGCGGAACTTCGCCCCGTCCTTGCCGAAGCCGCCCGAGCGATCGACCCACAAGCCCATTGGGCCGGCGATAGCCTCTCGCTGCCCACGCAGGGTGTGCAGTTGCATCTCGAAAGTTTTGATTTGATGCGTCATGTCTCGTTGATCTCCAGTGGTTCGAAACAAAGCCTCGCTGGCTGGCAACTTCTTACTTCGCAACTTTACGACCGACTCAAGCCGCTTAATGTCGCTCCCAATCCTCGATCGCTCGGCCTCGTCTTATTTGCGTTACTCCTTTTAGCGACAAGCACCACCCACATGCTCGTCCATCCGCAACGATTGGCTCAGGCGATGCAAGAGATTTTGACTTACTGAGGTTTCTTGCGTCGGGAGTTCTTTTCTTGATGCGCATCGGAGACGCGGCGTTTCTTTGGGTTTTCCCTTCTTTCGCGACCCCCTCGGTTGGGGTTTTGTCCCACGGGTAGGGGTCCCATGTTTTGGGACTTAATTCGGGTATTTTGTCCCTTGCGGTTTGCGATGGGTCCGAAAATCGTAGGGTTTTCTGCATGGTAACGGGGACAAAATAGCTTGAATTTAGGACTTTTGGTGCCTCGGTTTGGGACAAAATTACGAATTGAATTTGGAAGTCGGATTACGGAAATCGGAATGTAGGGATGTAGGCCGGAACTTGCGCAGAGGAGATTATCGCATTCTTGAGACGGCAAAGCGAAGGTTATTCTTGGCCGGGGTAGGACGATTACTAAGTCGATTTTTTTGGTAACACACAAGGGCGCCAAGATCGCCAAGAAAAAGAAGAAAGGGCCCCGACTGTCTAATACTACAACGCTAAGTTGAACCACAACGACACGACAGGCACAACGAAATGGAGCTAAAAACACCGGTTCAACAAAACACCGTTCCACATTGTTTGCCCTAGCTTTCTACTAAAGCAGTTCCTTTAATTGTGTAGCCACAGAGCTCACAGAGAACACCGAGAAAAGGTTATTCACTTCAGTATTTTCTCCGAGACCTCTGTGGCTATATTTTTGCCTCCTCACCAGAATCTGTGGGTAGATTTCAACGGACCCGAGGGTTTCAGGCTGTTAATACTGTATTTCCAGTGGTTTTTTGTCATTTCCAATCTGAGTGTCAGAACGTAAATGGGTACAAAACAAGCGAATTCGATA
>JAJRSE010000070.1 GCA_024278955.1 Planctomycetota bacterium
AGTGCCACCACCCGAATCACAAGCAGCCAGAACATCACGCCGAAACTCTTTCGAATACGCTTCCATAGAACCCACCTCCTCTTGGGGTGAGCCTAGTTTACCCACGCTGCGTAGAGGGCGCTAGAGCTATTCGATGGACGCACTAAAGGCGGTAGAAATCGAGAAAAATGCTGCCAAATAGGCCAGAATACTATCCGGACATTGACATCCTATTTACGGGCGGGGATAATGCAGGGGTTATGGAAATCCGGCCTACCCCCAAATATGAGAGGCTTTTGCGAGGCTTGCCTGCTACGGTCGCCTGGTTGGCAATTGCGGCCATGCCATGCCTCGCCCAGCAAGAAATCGACCGCCCTCCGATCAACTACAGCTCAACCGAGCCCACGGATGCGATCGCGCGGCTGCAGCACGACCTCGATTCTGGCAAAGTGGAGCTTCACTGGGACGATAAGCATGGGTGGCTCCCCTCGTTGATGAAGTTGCTCGACGTTCCTAAGTCGTCGCAGACGCTCGTTTTTTCAAAGACAAGTTTACAGTTCACGCGGATCACCCCCCAACGTCCAAGGGCCCTTTACTACAACGACGACATTTACCTCGGCGTAGTCCAGTACGGCGATCTCGTCGAGATCTCAGCCGTCGACCCGCTGCTGGGAGCCGTTTTTTATTCCTTGGAGCAAAAGGACACCGATTCGCCGCGAATCAAGCGAGACCAAGGCCAATGTCTTGCCTGTCACAACGGCCATCGGACTCAAGACGTGCCCGGCTATTTGGTCCGTTCGGTTTACCCAGGTAAGGACGGCAACCCGGTATTTAGCCTTGGATCGACCACCAGCGACCAGACGACCGACTTCCGTCAGCGATACGGAGGTTGGTATGTCACGGGCAAGCATGGTTTGCTCCGTCATCGGGGCAACATGATCGCAAAGGAGAAATCAATCAAAGCAGTTGACCTCGACGTTGGAGCCAATTTGGTCGATTTGGATTCAATTGTCAGCACACGCCCCTATTTGTCGCCCCATAGCGACTTGGTGGCCCTGATGGTGCTCGACCACCAGACGCAGATGCACAATTTTATTACTAAAGCGTGCTACGAAGCCCGCCAAGCCGCACACTACGACGCAACCTGGAACGAAATTCTTGAGCGCCCGAACGATTTCCAGGCGGACGTCTCAAAGCGAAGGATTGAGCGAGCAGGAGAGGATCTGCTGAAATACCTGCTTTTCTCGGGTGAATTTAATTTGACCTCGCAGATTGAGGGCAGTTCAGCGTTTGCCGAGCAGTTTCAATCCCGTGGCCCACACGACACCCAAGGCCGCTCGCTCCGCCAGTTGGACCTAGAAACCCGGCTGTTCAAGTACCCTTGTAGTTATCTTATCTACTCGGAGTCGTTTGATGCGTTGCCAGAGGCGGTCCACCGGCACGTGGTCGATCGTCTCGGCGAGGTGCTCTCAGGAGAGGATGTCTCGCCCGAGTTCTCGCACCTGACGGCTAAGGACCGTACCGCAATCCGTGAGATTCTTGCAGAAACGAAGCCCAAGCTGTTTCTTAGGCATTCGAGGTAGCTAGAGAAGAAAAGCCTCATTTTGTCGGAGCAGGTTCCCGATGAGAGGGCAATAAAGAAAGGCCGCTAGCCTTAGAGAGGTCGCCTTGAAAATGTTTTGCAAATTCATTGTTCAGGGCATTGACGCATACCGCGGTGCAGCCTAGAATCTGCGATTCGCCACCACGTGCTGGTGGCTTGATTTAAGATCTTTGATACTTTGGTCCGCTGGCGGCATGTAGCTGTCATTATTTAGTTTGGAGTGTATGTGGCTGCTTCGAAGGAAGTTATTCGAATACGAATGGAAGCATACGATCACACTGTGCTGGATCAGAGTGCTGCTGAGATTGTGGATACGGCTAAGCGGACAAATTCCTTGGTTCACGGCCCGATTCCTCTGCCTACTCGGATCGAGCGATACACGGTTCTGTCAGGGCCACATGTCGACAAGAAGGCGCGTCATCAGTTTGAGATTCGCACCCACAAGCGTCTGATTGACATTGTTCAGGCGACTGGTAAGACGATCGAAGCTTTGAATAAGCTGAGTCTTCCTGCGGGCGTTGATATTAAAATCAAAGCCACTGCGAGTTAGTTTTAGGCGAGTAAACCAAGTAGTAATAAAACCAGTAGTAATAAATTTTAATATGCAACGGAAGTTTCGTGGGTAAGTCTCGCTGCGGCGAGTGTCTCCCGCGTTAGCCGATAACCTTTGTTGAACCCTCTGGGGATAGAAGCCATGGCCACTAGTGGTAGCGTCGAAAATAGCCCAATTGTTGGGATATTGGGCCGTAAGGTCGGCATGACGCAGGTCTATGATGAGTCTGGCAAGGTTGTGCCTGTGACGGTTGTCGAGGCTGGCCCTTGCGACGTGCTTCGAATTCGCACCCCAGATCGCGATGGTTATGATGCTGTTCAAATGGGCTATCTCGATAAGCCCCGGCGGTTGGCCAGTCGCAGTCAGCGAGGCCAAGTAGCAAAGCTTGATAGTAAGCGCAGTAAAAGCCGAGCGGCGGCTGGTATCGCCCCTCTTGAGAAGCCCGATTGCGAACCCAAGCGTTTTGTGCGGGAGTTCCGCGGCGTCGCGGGTGAGCTTAAGGTGGGCTCGCAGGTGAAAGTCGACGCATTCTCTGAGATTGAAGCGGTTGACGTAGTTGCCACCAGCAAGGGCCGTGGGTTCTCTGGGGCGATGAAGCGGCATAATTTTTCCGGTCAACGAGCTACTCACGGTGTCAAGAAATGTCATCGTCATATGGGTGGTACGGGCTGTAGTGCTTCGCCTGGTCGGCTGTTTAAGGGCATTCGGATGCCAGGGCAGTACGGAAATACACGATGCACTGTGCGGAATCAGAAAATTGTACGGGTGGATGCTGAGCGAAATTTACTTTTGATTCGCGGGTCCATTCCTGGGCCTAATGGCGGATATGTGGTCGTTAAGAAAACTAATAAACTGTAGGGCTGGCAGGTATCGGGTTGCGATTTTTTTGCACCCTGCGTCAGCAGCTGAAAAAAACAATTATGCCTAAACTCACAGTACATGATGCGAAGGGGAAGAAGGTTGGCACCTATACGGTTGAGCCAACGGATTTCGCTCCGCGCATTAACAAGCAGTTGCTGCATGACGCAGTTGTGATGTACCAGGCGAACAAGCGTCAGGGCTCGCATCAGACCAAGACTCGCAGTCATGTCTCGGGTACGACTAAGAAGATGTATCGTCAGAAGGGTACGGGTAATGCTCGTGCTGGTTCGCGGCGGAGTGGTATACGGCGGGGCGGTGGCCATATTCATGCCAAACGCAATCGCGACTATTCCTACTCCTTGCCTCGTAAGGCATTGCAATTGGCTATGCGGATGGCGTTGGCATCAAAGATTATTGATGACGAGTTGCTGGTGATCGACAAGCTTGAGTTTGCCGAACCCAAGACTCGCGACATGGCCGGTGTGCTCCAGCACTTGGGGTGTGCAAGCGAATCGCTGTTGATCACAACTGCCGACTATGAACCGAATGTATATAAGAGTGCTCGGAATATTAAGAACGTTACGGTGTCTCCGGCCAGCGAGCTAAATGCGTTGAATTTGCTGTCCTCGCGACGGCTGTTGATAACCACCGAAGCACTCGATCAGCTAAAAGAACGAGCCGCTCCATCCAACGGGGCCAAGGTGAATGGAGCGAAGGCCGCCAGCTAACGCTGTCGGTTTGAAAGAGCTATGCCAAGACATATACCACAAAAGACGAGCATTAAGCTTGAGTCTCACCAGGTGATTCTTAAGCCGTTAGTTACCGAAAAGGGTATGCATCGCTCTACGCGTTGTAACGCTTATGCATTCGAGGTTAATCGCTTAGCGACTAAGTCGGATGTGAAGGTGGCGGTTGAGGATCTTTTCGAGGTGAAGGTGCTCAAGGTTCGCACGCAAAATCGGAAGGGGAAGCCGAGACGCACGAAAATGCGTTTTGGTTATACCAAGGATTGGAAAAAAGCTATCGTGACGCTCGACGCCGAGCATCGCATCGAATTGTTTTAAGGTTTCGGCATGTCGGTTTTTGGACAGAAGAGAAATGTTTTGTTTGCGATATTTGTCTCGCTGTTGGCGTTGGCAGTGTATAGAGGATTTCAAGTTCCTGTTCCGATCGACCCGACTTTCCTGAACTAACAACTAACTACTAAAGACCAGCGACTTCCCCAATGGGTATTCGAAAATATAAACCGACTACACCTGGCCGCCGCGGCGCGACGGTTAGCGATTTCGCCGAGCTGACTCCGGGCGCGAAGCCTGAGAAGAGCTTGCTGCGAGCGATCGTTAAGACGGGTGGTCGTAATAATCAAGGTAAGATCACCTCGCGGCATCGTGGCGGTGGACACAAGCGTCGTTATCGATTGATTGATTTTCGTCGCAATAAGGATGGTATTGCAGCCAAGGTGGATTCGATTCAGTACGACCCCAATCGGTCGGCTCGGATAGCGTTGTTGCACTACGTGGATGGAGAGAAACGATATATCGTTGCTCCCGACGGATTGAAGCAAGGCGACCAAGTGATGAGCGGTGCTGAGGCGCCAGCCAACCTAGGTAATTGTCTGCCGCTGGCCAACATGCCGTTGGGAACAACAATTCATAATATTGAGTTGCGAGAAGGTCGTGGCGGAGTGCTTTGCCGGAGTGCAGGTACAAGTGCTACGTTGATGGCTCGCGAAGCAGAGTGGGCGCAGATTTCGCTGCCCAGCGGCGAAATTCGACGTATTCCTTCGGCTTGTCGAGCGACGGTTGGGTCGACAAGCAACGGTGACCACAACGCGATTGTGATAGGTAAAGCAGGCCGTAAGCGTTGGATGGGGCGTCGCCCGCATGTTCGTGGCACGGCGATGAACCCGGTTGACCATCCGCACGGTGGTGGCGAGGGTCGTACTAAGGGTGGCCGTCATCCGGTTAGCCCCGAGGGCAAGCCAGCCAAGGGTGGTGCGACACGCAAGAAACGCAAAGCATCGAACAAGGCAATTGTCCGACGGCGCAAGTCGAGACGTTACGGGCAACTGAAACTGAACAAGTAGCAATAAGGAGTGTTTGGTAGTCGACAGCTGGTCGGTTACTGAAGGCTAACTGAAATGGGACGATCACTTAAAAAAGGCCCTTACGTCGATCCGAAGCTTTATATAAAGGTCGACAGGCAGAATGACTCGGGTCTCAAGGCACCGATTACCACCTGGGCACGTGCATGCACGATTGTTCCAGAATTTGTGGGCCATACCTTTATGGTGCATAACGGCAAGTCTCATTTAAAGGTTTTCATCACTGAAGACATGGTAGGCCATAAATTGGGGGAGTTTTCGCCAACGCGAAACTTCCGCGGACATGGCGGCAAGAGCAAAAAATAAAGGAGTAGTTGGCAGCCGGTTGTTAGGTTTTCCTCTAGCAGCTAGCATCTAACGACTAACAACTAAAATGGCATATACGGCAACCCATCGACACGCCCGCATTAGCGCTACGAAAGTGCGCCCGCTGGCCGATTTGATTCGTGGCAAGAAGGTTGACGAAGCATTGGCTATTTTGCACTACCAACCTCAGCGTGGTGCACGGATGCTCGAAAAAGTGTTAAAAAGTGCTTTGGGTAATGCCGAGGACTTACGGGCACCGAACTTAGGTGGCTTGCGAGTGGTAGATGCCCGTGTTGACGGTGGACCAATGTTCAAGCGAGTTCGACCACGTGCCCGTGGTATGGCTCATGTAATTAAGAAGCGATTCGCACACATCAAGATATCAATAGAATAAGGAAGTCATGAGTCACGGGTCACGAGTCACGAGTTTTTACTCGCAACTCACAACTCACAACTTACGGCTAACATCTCCTATGGGACAAAAAGTCAATCCAATTGGTTTTCGCACGGGCATCATGCTCGGTTGGAAGAGCCGCTGGTATGCCTCGAAGAGAGAGTTTGCCGATCTTTTGATCGAAGACCAGAAGATTCGCAAGTATGTCCACAAGAAGTACAAGTTCGCTGGTATTCCTAAGGTAGAGATCGAGCGAACGCGAGATGAAGTCAAGGTGATTTTGTTCGCAGCTCGGCCTGGCGTGATCATTGGTCGCAAGGGCCAGGAAGTCGAACAGCTTCAAGATGAATTGCAGTCTTTGGTAGGTCGTCGGATCAACATCAAGATTGAAGAAGTTTCGCGACCTGAGCTTCAAGCTCAGCTTGTTGCCGAAGATATTGCAGAACAGCTCATTAAGCGAGCAGGTTTCCGGAGGACGATGAAGCGTTCGATGGAGCAAACGATGGAGGCGGGTGCCAAGGGGATTAAGATCCAATTGGCCGGTCGCCTAGGCGGTGCCGAAATGGCTCGTCGCGAGAAGCAGATAACAGGTTCGATTCCGCTCAGCACATTGCGAGCGAATATCGACTACGGTTTTGTGGAGGCCAAGACGGCTCAAGGCCATATTGGTGTCCAAGTTTGGGTCAACAAGGGTATGTTTGAGGACGAAGACGATGGCGCTGATGCCCAAGAGGGTCAAGCATCGAAAAAGTCAAAGAGGTCGTATAAGAGGTAAAGCAACCCGGGGCAATCGAGTCGTCTTTGGCGAATTCGGTTTGCAGTCCATGGAGGGTGGCTGGATCAGTGCGGCTACAATCGAAGCGGGGCGTATTGCTGCACAGCAATACATCCGCGGCGAGGGTAAGCTTTATATCCGCATATTTCCTCATAAATCGATCACCTCGATTCCTTTGGAAACCCGTATGGGCAAAGGTAAGGGTGAGCCCGACTATTGGGCAGCGACTGTTCGGCCAGGTACGATCTTGTACGAATTGACAGGTGTGTCGGAAGAGCAAGCAAAAGTTTGTTTTGCTCGGCTGGCGCATAAGATGCCGGTACGTGTGCGAATGGCTAAGCGGAACTAAATTAGTTCAAGCTTAGGCAGTACAAAATATAGACAGCTAGAAGGCGACCAGTTCGCCGTGGGAATTATTGACATGGCCGAGGCCAGTGAACTACGTGACATGAGCGACGAGCAGTTAGAGCTTACGCTTAAGGAAGCGAAAGAAAATTTGTTTCGCTTTCATATTCAAGCGCAGACTGATCGCTTGGATGCTCCGAGTGAGCTGCGTCGTTATCGCCGGCTAGTCGCAAGGGTAAAAACAATACAGACACAAAGGCTTCAGGCAGGGGCGCAGCAAGCTGCCGCAACAGCGCAGCCTTCAACCGAGAGCTAACATGCCTAAGAAACAACTAATTGGTATCGTGACAAGCGACAAGATGGACAAAAGTCGTCGGGTAGAGATTGACCGGCTGGTCAAGCATCCGAAGTACGGGAAGTTCATCAAACGACGCACCGTTTGTCACGTTCACGACGAAAGCAACGAATCGAAGATGGGCGACAAGGTGGAGATTATTGAATGTCCTCCGAAGTCAAAGATGAAGCGATGGGACTTGATGCGAGTCGTTGTAAAGAGTGAGCAGGTGGATATCACGGCGATGCGTGCCGCGGCAAAGCAAGCTCAGTCAGAAAATAACTCCGAAGGTTAATAAAGGCATTCTGTGGTTGCCGATAAGGGTCGGCATTCAGGGTGCGAGTAACCAACCGACTTACAAGATTACGTTTGAGGCAACACAATGATTCAGATGCAAACCCGCCTTGCCGTCGCGGACAACACCGGCGCCAAGGAAGTGATGTGCATCAAGGTGTTGGGTGGCAGTCGTCGCCGCTTTGCACAGGTAGGCGATGTGATTGTCTGCAGTGTGAAGAGTGTGATACCTGGCAGTGAAGTAAAAAAGAAGTCCGTCGTCCGTGGCGTGATTGTAAGGGTGCGAGCTCCGACGCGTCGCAATGACGGAAGCTATGTACGCTTCGATTCCAACGCGATTGTGTTGATCGATAAAGATAACAATCCACGAGGCACACGCATATTTGGCGCAGTCGCTAGGGAATTGCGTGAACGAAAGTTCATGAAAATCGTTAGCCTCGCGAATGAGGTAGTTTAGCAAATGTTGATTCGCACAGGGGATACCGTCGAAGTTATTGCAGGCGCAGATCGCGGCACGCGGAGTCGCGTGATTCAGATCGATCGCGTAAAAGGCAAGGCTTTGGTAGAGAACGTTGCCCGCGTTTACCGGCACGTCAAACGAAGTCAGAAGCACCCGCAAGGGGGCCGGCTGAGTGTGGAAATGCCAGTTCAGCTATCGAACTTGATGTATGTGTGCGAAGCATGTGGCGACAAAGCACGCCTAGGCACACGTTACACCGAAGAGGGTGCTAAGCAGCGATTTTGCAAGAAGTGTGACGCGAATGCTGGCGAGATATCACCGGTTCGCGTAGCTCACTCGAAAAAATAGAGACAAAATAGAAATGGCTTTTGGCACCCGCCCGAGAGCCCGAAGACTCAAGCCTAAAGCCGAACCATGAAACCTAGACTCAAAGAGAAATACGAAAAGGAAATCCTGCCGCAGTTGGTGGAGAAGATCGGTCGTAAAAACCTTTTTTCGCTTCCGCGGTTGGAGAAGATCGTTGTCAGCATGGGCGTTGGCAGTGCGATTACCGACAAGAAGCATCTCGAAGATGCGGTATCGGCAATGGCTGTGATAACCGGCCAGAAGCCGCTGGTTTGCAAGGCACGAAAATCGGTTGCTGCATTCAAGCTACGGCAGGGCAATGCGATTGGTTGTAAGGTGACGCTTCGCGGCGAGAGAATGTACGAGTTTTTGGATCGGCTGATTTCGTTGGTCCTTCCTCGTGTGCGTGACTTTCGCGGCCTGAAGCCCACGGCTTTTGATCACCATGGAAATTACAGTTTAGGACTGAGCGAGCAGCTTGTGTTTCCTGAATTGAACCCAGATAAGTATACCCGAGTGCAGGGGATGAACATTGCCCTATGTAGCTCGACTGATTCGGACGATGAGGCGCGAGAATTATTGCGTAGCTTCGGAATGCCGTTTCAGACGGAAGAAGACAGCAAACCTTAAAGCAAACGCCTTGAAGTAAATCTAGGGGTTTTTTCCCTAGGTGGCAGAGTGAAACCTGGGCAGACCCAATTGTGTCAGGTTAGGAAAGGAAAGAAACCGACGTGGCGAGTAAATCAAAAATTGCGAAAGCACTTAAGAAGCCGAAGTATTCGTCTCGGCAAGAGTCGCGCTGCCGCATTTGTGGCAGGCCTCGTGCTGTGTACCGCAAGTTTGGTATTTGTCGAATTTGTTTCCGTAATTTGGCTGACAAGGGTTTGATTCCGGGCGTGAAGAAGGCCAGCTGGTAGCGGCGAAAGAAATGACGAAGCACGAATGACGAAACAACTTTGATTTCGTCATTGAAAACGAGTAGATACGAAACCCGTATAGGGAACTGTAACATTATGATGACCGACCCGATCGCCGACATGCTAACGCGCATCCGCAATGCCGTGCGTATCGAGCGAGCTCTTGTCGAGATGCCACACTCCAAGGTAAAGCGTGGAGTGGCAGAAGTATTGAAACGAGAAGGATACATTTGGGATTGGCGTGAGGAAGACGCGAGCGATTCGCCTGGAACTCGGCTTTGCATCGACCTTAAGTATGGCCCGAATGGCGAACGAGTAATTCGACACATCAAACGCGTAAGCAAGCCAGGTAGGCGAGTTTATAGTCGTGCAAGTGGTTTGAAGCCAATTCTTAATGGGTTGGGCATCACAATCATCAGCACGAGCCGTGGTGTGTTTAGCGACCGTGAAGCTCGGCAGAAGAACCTTGGCGGCGAAGTGTTGTGTGAGTTGTGGTAGGAAGCTGTTTGCGGCTGGCAATTGTGCTGGTTGCTAAAAGCGAAAAGCTAAAGGCTTGATAATGTCACGTATTGGTAAAAAACCTGTTGCAGTTCCTTCTGGCGTGAAGGTGAGCGTCGCGGATCGAGAGATTAGCGTCGAAGGCAAGCTGGGAAAGCTTGTCTGGAGCCACCGCGAGGAGCTAGAAGTAGCAGTTGATGAAGACGCAAAGTCACTTGTCGTCACTCGAAAGAATGAGGGCCGCGAAAGCCGCGCTTTGCACGGTCTAACCCGAGCGCTGATTCAGAATATGGTGGTTGGCGTCTCGGAAGGTTACGAAAAGCGACTTGAAATCCATGGTGTGGGTTACTTAGGGGCTATCGACGGAGATGTGCTTCAGTTGCGTGTAGGCTTTGCGAACGAAATACACAAGAAGATCCCGGCAGGACTGGATGTGACTTGCCCCGACCAGACGCATGTAGTGGTCAAGGGAATCGACAAGCAGAAGGTTGGTCAATTTGCGGCAGAGGTTCGATCGGTTCGGAAGCCAGAGCCTTATAAGGGCAAGGGCATTCGTTACGAAGGCGAGCAGGTCCGTCGCAAAGCTGGCAAGACAGCCAAGTAAGCTCATATAAGTGAGTAATTGAATGTCGCCCTTTGGGGTGGTTAACTAACAATAAGACAAGCAGTCGTAGACAGTGAATCATGGATCATCATAAGGCAACCGGTAAGCAGCGTCAGCGACGAACATTTCGCGTCCGCAAACGCTTGCGTGGAACCCCCGAGCGTCCACGTCTTTGTGTGAGCCGGAGCCATCGGAATATTACTGCCCAAGTGATTGATGACTTGTCTGGCAAGACGATTGTCAGTGCGTCGACTTTCAATAAGGCGATTGCCAAAGGTTTGAAGTATGGTGGTAACACCGGAGCCGCCGAAGCGATAGGCAAAGCGATTGCCGAACGAGCGATAGAGGCGGGTGTAAGCCAAGTCTGTTTCGATCGAGGTGGCAGTAAATACCACGGTAGAGTTGCTGCTTTGGCTGATGCGGCTCGAGCCGCAGGGCTTAAGTTTTAAGAGGTCCTAGGCGAAGTAGCGGTTAACAAAATCACAGAAGTAAAATACAAACAACAGGGCCAGTCCTTTTACAGGAGTTACCAGCGTGGCACCCGGTTCACGAAATAAGCGGCAAGGCGGATCGAAAAAAGACGGATCTCGCAGTGGCGAATACATGGAAAAGGTCGTTAAGATCAAGCGATGCGCGGCAGTCGTAAAAGGCGGTCGTCGTTTTAGCTTTGCTGCGATGGTTGTTCTTGGTGACGGCAAGGGCAAGGTTGGCTGGGGCTACGGCAAAGCCAACGAAGTGCCGCCGAGCGTCGAGAAGGCCGTTAAAGAGGGCATGCGAAACATGGTGCAGATCCCGCTTGACGAGGCGACGATACCACATCAGGTGAAGGGCCGTTTTGGTGCCGCCCAAGTGGTGCTCGTGCCAGCGAGGCCTGGTACCGGTGTGATCGCAGGTGCGGCAGTACGAGCGGTCTGCGAAGCTGCTGGGATTCATGACATTTTGACCAAGAGCTTCGGCTCGAATAACCCAGTGCCTTTGGTCAAGGCGACGATAGCAGCGCTTCAAGAGCTGCGTCCGAAAATCGATGTTGAACGCTTGCGTGGAGTGACGCTATCATGATTTTGAATGACGTGCATCGCGGCATTCGCCGTAACAAAAAACGCAAGCGGATTGGCCGGGGCCCCGGGTCGGGGCATGGCAAGACGTCTGGCCGAGGCCACAATGGACAAGGCTCTCGCGCAGGCTCTTCGCAGCATCCGACTTTCCAGGGTGGTGCGATGCCGATGATTCGGCGCGTGCCAAAACGAGGCTTCAACAATCGTTGGGGCTTGGAAGTTGTGGTTGTGAATGTTGGTCAAATTGACCAAGCTTTTGAACAAGGTGAAGAAGTCACACTTGAGGCATTGGCAGCTAAGAATTTGGCCAAGGGCCGATTCGATCTGCTGAAAGTGCTTGGTGACGGCGAGTTGACAAAAAAGCTTAAGGTGTCGGCACATCGATTTAGCAAGTCTGCGATCGAAAAAATAGAAAAGTCGGGAGGCGAAGCAGTTGTTTTGCCAGGCAAGACCACGGTTGCTGAAAAGAAACGTGAGCTTAAGAAGAAGATGAGAGCGTCCAAGGCGTCTTGACTGTCTCTATCGGCTGGACGTATTCACTCGCTCCCATGACCAATTTGCAACGATTTTAGGTTCAAGCCATGTGGGAAAAGATACGCGTCGTTTGGCAGATTCCTGAGTTGAGGCAGAAGATTCTTCTGACCCTTGGCTTGCTAGGTGTCTATCGCCTGGGTTTCCAGATTCCGTTGGCGATTGCCGACCCGGATAAGATTAAAGCAGCCAGCCAAGCAGGCGGCATAGCAGATGTCTTGCAAGCGGTGGCGGTGTTTAGTGCCAGTCAGCTAACGCAGGTGACGATTTTTGGCCTGGGCATCATGCCCTATATCTCCGCCTCGATTATTTTCCAGCTGCTTGGTAGCGTTTATCCGCCGCTTGAGGCCTTGCAAAAAGAAGGCGAAGCCGGCCGGAAGAAAATCAACGAATATACTCGTTACGCAACCGTTGTTATTTGCCTGATCCAAAGCTGGATTTACGTCAATGCGTATATCGTCCAAATGGACCTCGTCGATGCGGCTTACTTGGATCCAGACACAGGGACGCTTGGGTTTAGCTGGAAACTTATTTCGGTACTCACCATGACAGCAGGCACGGTGTTCCTGATGTGGATAGGCGAGCAAATCGATGAGTTTGGCATAGGTAACGGAATCAGCTTACTGATTATGGCTGGTATCTTGGCAGCGATGCCTGGAGCTGGCTTCGACTTGCTAAAGCAAGCCTCGCTAGAGCTAGGTGGTGGTCCAGGCGGAAAGCTGGGAATTGAGCAGCTCCTGCTCCTTGCGATCATCTTTGTTGCCGTGGTGGTAGGGGTGGTCTATATCACGCTTGGGCAGCGGCGCATACCGATGCAGAGCGCGAAGCATGTTCGCGGACGTAAAGTTTTCGGCGGGACCCGCCAGTATTTGCCGTTGAAGGTGAATCAGGCAGGGGTCATGCCGATTATTTTCGCGAGTAGCTTGCTGATGCTTCCGACATTGATATTCACTCAGCTCGGTAATGTGAATTGGGAGACCGGTGGTTTTTCGGAGGCATTCTTCCGCTGGACCGGGGCCGCGTTTGAACGCAATTCATTCTTCTGGGTTCTGTCTTTTGTTGGTTTGATTTACTTCTTTTGCTTTTTTTGGACTGCGATTACATTCAATCCGAAAGATGTTTCCGACAATCTTAAGAGTTACGGTTCGTTTATCCCGGGCTACCGCCCTGGCAAGCGGACATCGGACTACTTAGAGAAGGTGATGTTTCGCATTACCTATGTGGGGGCAGGTTTTCTGGCAATGGTGGCAATCATCCCGACGATGATTTCGAGTTCGCTTGGTGTTTCCTTCATGGTGGCCAGTTTTTATGGTGGCACGGGTTTGTTGATCGCGGTAAGTGTGGCTTTTGATTTGGTGCAGAAAATTGATAGTCATCTGGTAATGCGTAACTATTCGGGATTATTGGAGTAGCCTTCCTCATACGAAGGTTGTGCCGTTTGCTTCGACGACCGAAAGGTTTTGTTGTCGTGCCAAGGCATCAAAGAGCCATGCAGATCGTATTCATTGGTCCCCCCGGCGCAGGCAAAGGAACGCAATCGGTTCGGTTGGCCGAGTATCTCGGAGTTCCTCACCTATCGACCGGCGAGATGTTGCGCGGAGCCTGTCGGCAGAAGTCCGAGATAGGAATTAAGGCGACAGAGGCAATGGAATCGGGGCAGCTTGTTTCGGACGACCTTGTCGAAGAAATTGTTTTCAGTCGCCTTGAAAAGCCGGATTGCGAGTCGGGATGTATTTTGGATGGCTTTCCTCGCACGGTGCCTCAGGCGGAGGCTCTTGATCATTGGCTTGCCAAGCGAGGGCAGCTGCTTTCGGGGGCTCTCGAATTGCGGGTTAGCAAAGAGCTGCTCGTAGAGCGGCTTTCTTCCCGGGGTCGAGAGGATGACGACCAGGGGACCGTTTTGGAACGACTTCGGCAATACGACAAGCTGACTCACCCGTTGTTGGATTATTATGGTAACCGGCAAGTTTTGCAGGTGATCGAAGGGAGCGGGACGCAAGACGAGGTGTTTAGCAGAGTTCAGGGCGTTGTTGCAGAGATGAATTCGTCGAGTTCGGAGCAGGCTGAGAAGTAGGTAGATGGTAACCTTGGTATTAAGAACACAAAAACAAAGAGTCGTCCAATTATGTTGCAGCTGAAATCGACACGCGAGATCGGCTTGATGCGACAGTCGGGGCTGGCGGTTTGGAAGGCGCACCAAATTGCCGCCAAGATGATTTGTCCGGGGGCGACAACGGCGCAGATTGATCTTGCGATCGAGGAGCACTTTGCCAAGTTGGGCGCGATCCCTTTGTTTTTGGATTACCCGAACTCGGTTCGTAATAAGCCAGCGTTTCCTGCGGTGACCTGCATGTCGGTTAATGAAGCGGTTGTCCACGGGATTCCAGATGATCGCCCGCTACAGGAAGGCGACATCGTTAGTATTGATACAGGTTGCCTTTTGAATGGCTGGTGTGGTGACGCAGCGGTTACTCATCCGGTAGGTCGTGTTTCGAGCGAGGTGCAGAAGCTACTTGATGTGACAGAGGGAGTGCTCAATTTGGCCATTGAGCAAATGAACCATAAGAGTCGTTGGAGTCCGATAGCTGAGATGATGGCCCAGTACGTAGCAGACCACGGGTTTTCGACAGTGGAGTGCTTCGTGGGGCATGGAATTGGCCGAGAAATGCACGAGGATCCTCAGGTACCAAACTTCCCAAGTCGATCTTTGCGGGGTAGCGGAGATTTTCGGATAGAGCCTGGGCTGGTGATAGCTGTGGAACCGATGGTGAACATGGGTACAAAGCGAGTCAAGATGCTGGAGGATCAATGGACGCAGGTAACGGCAGATGGCCGTTTCAGTGCTCATTTCGAGCATACTTTGGCGGTTACGGAAGATGGTCCGGTGGCATTGACAGTTGCCCCGACCCCTGCGGAAGCGGCAAAGATGGCGGTCTAGGTCCTGGGAACTGTCCTCAGAGCTAGATCTTGTAAAAATTGGTACGTGTTTTGCTCAAGAGCCCTTGAAATCTAGTGCTCGATTGGGCTATATTCATATGTTTCAAAATAGTCGGTGTTTCCCTTGGGAGCAGAGTGATGAAGGTACGAGCTAGTGTGAAGCGAATCTGCGACAAATGCAAAGTCGTCCGTCGCCGTGGAGTGGTGTACATAGTTTGCAGCAACCCTCGCCACAAGCAGCGGCAGGGTTGAAGCGGCGGCGTTGATTGCAATCGCGTCAGCAATGTGTTTGATTCGAGTAGCAGCAGAAAATACGAGTTTTTTTAATCCTCAATTGCCCAGTAGCAATAAGCCAGCGAGAGTGGAGTTTATCAGATGCCCCGTTTGTTAGGTGTCGACATACCAACCGATCGTTCGATAGTGATTTCGTTGACCTATCTCTACGGAGTAGGTCCCAAGATCGCACGTGAGCTTTGTCATAAGGCGGGTCTTGACCCTAAGGTCCGTGCTCGCGAATTAGGCGAGGACGAAGTGGCGCGATTGGCCGCTCTGCTCGACAAAGATTATGTCGTTGAAGGGCAGTTGCGTCGTCAGACAAGCCAGAACATTTCGCGGCTTAGGGATATCGCTTGTTATCGAGGCTTGCGTCACCGGCGAGGGTTGCCAGTTCGTGGTCAACGAACAAAGACCAACGCCCGGACTCGAAAAGGTCCGAAGAAGACGGTCGCCGGCAAGAAGGGCGTAAAAGACCTACGCTAAACAGCCTTATGTTAGTGTTGTTGGTTTTACTCAACTGATTTCATCTCAGCAGTTCGTACTAATTTTGAGAGTATAAAAACAAGTGGCTAAATCGTCGAAAAGCACGAAGACTAAAAGAAAGACCGCGCGTCGTAATGTGACGGTCGGAGTTGCCCATATTATTGCAACTTTTAACAACACGACCGTGACGATCACCGACACCAAGGGTGATACGCTTTGCTGGGCGAGCGCCGGCACGAGTGGCTTCAAGGGAAGCCGCAAGAGCACGCCGTTTGCAGGGCAGTGTGCTGCACAGCAGGCTGCTGAGAAGGCCCGCAAGTTTGGCGTGAAGGACATTGAAGTCAGAGTGAAGGGCCCAGGGAGTGGTCGCGAGAGTGCGATTACGGCACTGGAGGCAGCAGGGCTTAAGGTGAAGTCGATCGAAGACGTGACTCCCTTGCCGCACAATGGTTGTCGCCCGCGTAAGAAGCGAAGAGTGTAAAGTTGGAAAGACGAAGAATTCTTCGCCCTTTATCTATCGTTTGAGAAAATTGAGCACGCATAGGCGTCTGAAAAGTAGAAAAATATGGCCAGATACACCGGACCAGTTTGCCGTTTATGCCGTCGCGATGGCATGAAGTTGTTCCTTAAGGGGTTACGCTGCGACACCTCGAAGTGTGGCATTGAGCGTCGCGAGGCGCCTCCTGGGCAGCATCAATATCGCCGTGGGAAGCAGACAGACTACGGGCTGCATTTGCGGGAGAAGCAAAAGGTTAAGCATTACTACGGTGTGCTAGAGCGTCAGTTCCGCCGTTATTTCCAGAAGGCAGAGCATACCAAGGGCAACACGGGCGATGTTTTGATGGCCCTTTTGGAGCGTCGCTTGGATAACGTGATCCATCGCATGGGTTTTGGGCAGAGCCGTAGTGCGGCACGCCAGTTGATTAACCACGGTCATGTGACGATTAACGGCAAGCGTTGCGACGTGGCCAGCTACCAGGTGAATGTTGGTGATGTGATACGAGTGAAGAATCGGGCGAAGAGCCTCGATCGTGTACGGGCGGCTTTGGCAGAGAATGGACGAGACGTTCCTGACTTTTTGTCGGTTACCGAATCGGACATCCCCGAAGGCGTGGTTAGCCGATTGCCTCAGGCAGAAGACGTTTCGATTCCAATTCAAGCCCAGTTGATTATTGAATTGTGTTCTCGCTAGTTAGCTGACGAGGATGGATTGCGTCTTGTAGCTAGATTTTCGATTTACAAACTCCCCCCCAACTAATTTCCTCTGGCTGACAGCGAATCGCTGAAGGCTGACAGCTTTCTTAACGGAGGTTATCTTATGCATATTCGATGGCGTGGACTTGAACTGCCAAGTCAAGTGACTTGTGACACCGAAACACTTTCGGACACCTATGGCAAATTCATAGCGGAGCCTTTTGAGCGAGGTTTTGGATCGACCATTGGCAATGGCCTTCGTCGCATCCTGCTTTCTAGCCTTGAGGGCAGCGCGGTTACGCAGATCAAGGTCCACAATGCTCAGCACGAGTTCACGACCATTCCGGGCGTGATGGAAGATGTGACAGATATTGTGCTGAATATCAAATCGCTTGTTGTGAAGAACTACAGCGATTCGACCAAGGTGCTTCGAGTTGAGCGCAATACCGCTGGAGTTGTTACGGCAGCCGATATCGAGACGGACGAAGCGGTTGAGGTGATCAATAAAGACTTGGTCATCGCGACTCTAACGGATGACGTGCCGTTTGTTATCGAGATGGTCGTTGAGAATGGCCGCGGTTATGTGGCTGCTGGCGAGCACAGCTCGAGCATGCAAGATCACGAAGTGGGGATCATTCCGATTGACGCGGTTTTTAGTCCCGTGACGCGAGTTCGTTATACGATTGACGAGACGCGTGTTGGACAAAAGACGAACTACGACAAGTTGAGTGTCGAAGTTCAAACCGATGGTTCGATAGGTCCTGAAATGGCGATCGTAGAAGCTGCGAAAATTCTTCGCAAGCACCTTACGCCGTTTGTGCAATACACCGAACTTGGCCCGCAAGTTCATTCGGCATCGCGAGGTGGTGCTGTCGGTGGTGCCGACAATGCCCTTGAAGCGAAGCTGAATATGAATATGGCCGAGCTGAATTTGTCGGTTCGTGCGGGGAATTGCTTGGAGGCCGAGAATATCCTGCAAGTGCGAGACCTTGTTTGCCGCACGGAAGACCAGCTTCTTGAGGTACGGAATTTTGGAGAAACGACTCTGGCTGAAGTTCAGATGAAGCTTCGCGAGTTGGGGTTACACTTAGGGATGCGAGTCCCCGGTCCGACCGCAGGCGTCTAGACGGATTTTACAAGCAGAGTTAATTTCAGGGCTCACGGAACAGATCGTTCTAGAGCATGTCCTGGGAGGTTTCCCAGTGATAGCCATGAAAAACTAATCAACAACGAAAATTATCATGAGACACAGAAGAAAGGGCCGAGTTCTCGGTCGTAGCCCGAAGCATCAGCGAGCGTTGCTTCGCAGTTTGGCAAGTGCGTTGCTTTTGACCGAGCGAGATGCCGAGTTGGATGAAAATACGCCTAAGGTCAAGGGCCGGATTATCACTACGGTTAGCAAAGCCAAGGAGGTCCGTCCGCTGGTTGAGAAGTGTGTTACGATTGCGCGTCGTTCGCTGGCTTCGCAAGAAGCAGCCGCAGAACACGGTACTCAGGCTGAGCGTGGTACCGAGGCTTGGAAGTCGTGGCGTTCGAGCGACGACTGGCGAGCGTGGAACCAAGCAATTGCTCCTGCGGTAACAGCACGTCGCCGTTGTGTTCAGTTGTTGGGCGACAAGCAGGCCGTCCGTATTTTGTTCGACGAGATTGCTCCGCGATTTGCAGATCGTCCTGGCGGATACACGCGTATTATCCGCTTGGCAAAGCCACGTCTTGGAGACGCAGGAGTTCGAGCAATTTTGGAGTTTGTGGGTGTTCGAGATCGAGTGGTTGAGCGGAGCGAGAAGCCTTCATTTGACGACGCAGAAGACACCTCCGATACCTTAGGCGAAGTGGCCGAGAGTGAAGTGGTCGAATCGGATGTGGCGACCGATGCAGATGAGGCAAAAAAGGACGCGGAGTAGGTCACGTTGCCGCTTTGTTGAACGGGTTTTGATATCTTGAGGCACTCGCGCTATGGAAAGCCTGGGCCGCGGTTTTGATTTCACCCGAGCGATGCGACATCTTTGTGAAGACATTGTCGTGCGGTCGCCTGATTTGAGTCACGTTGATCTTCGGCGCGTGGCCATTAGCATGTGTCGAACGCGACACACGGGGTCGCATGGCACTTACGCATCGTTGACTCCTTTGCGGTTTGAGTCGGGTGCTACTCAGAAAAAGCTTCGCGGTCGCAAGTATGGAGTAGAGCGTGTTTGGGATGAATCGGGCGAGGAATTTCTCTATATCCTGAGCTTCTACGTTCCTCGTTTTCTGAATACTTCGCTGGAAGAAAAGCTCTCGACCGTGTTTCACGAGCTTTGGCATATCAGCCAGGAGTTTGATGGCGATTTGCGACGATTTGAGGGCCGGTATTACGCGCATGGTTCTTCGCAACGCGACTACGATGCGAAGATGAATAAGCTGGCTCAGCGATGGCTTTCGTTGGGCCCTCCTGAGCACTTGTACGATTTTCTAGCTCCTAGCTTTGACGAGCTTGCGGAGGAGTACGGCAAGGTGGTTGGTACGCATTGGCCTACGCCAAGGCTTATTCCTCTCTAGTAGTCTACCGCGCTCAACATTCAAGTTGGGTGCCACTGCTGGCTTGCCCAGCAGTGGACGTCGGGTACCCGCTTCGCACTGCTGGACGAGCCAGTAGTGGCACCCGAAAACCAAGCAGCGATGGAATACGAGCCGCAAACGATGCCGGAATCATTGCTAGCAGTGCTAGGTTGCATTGACGCGAACGACAACTCCCCATACGGTTCGGGGCCTTCTCGGGAATTTACTTAGGCTTGCTCACGAAATCGATAGGTCCATGCGCCAACAGCTCCGAAAATGGAATGTGGCAAGCTTGCGGTGGCTGGCGATCAGTCTGCTACTTACTTGGACCAGTGGGTGCAGTCTGATGTTTTCGGAGACGCTTACGCCAGAAGCTCAGTCGTTTTTGCAACCTGCGAAGACGGCTCCCGATAGTGTTACGCTAGAAATTTTTCAAGCGAGAGTGCCGACGTCGGATTCCGGATTGTTGGAACAGTTGTGGCAGGAAGTCGATGAGCAGCGTTTGAGCGTTGAATCTCGCCGCGAGTTAGTCCGCAATGGTTTCCGTGTCGGAGTCTTGGGCGGCGCGTTGCCCGATTTGCTGGCGAAGCATTTGAATCTACAAAGCGAAATGCCCAGTGCGTCGGCCGAACGCGTGATTACTGGCGAGAATGCAGATCCCCAGGTAGTGCGACGTGTGATGCAACTAAATCGCCACGAATCTGCGACCGTACAAGCGTCGGATCTTGAGGAGCACCGACATATATTGATTAGCGACGATCGCGGCGTGAAGGGGCGCGGATACGAGCAAGTTCAGGCGGTGTATTCTTTGCGAGCCGAACCAGTGCCTGGACAACGGGTATCACTCGATTTGACGCCCGAGTTGTATTTCGGCGAACTTCGCAATCGTTACTCGGGCAGCGATCAGGGGATTTTTCTCATCACGCCGTCTCGGGAGCGTGAGATCTACGATCAGTTTAGGATGGCGGTCGAGTTAGCTCCCGGCGAATTGCTGGTGGTGAGTTGTCTGCCGAAGGCACGTGGCACACTAGGCCACGCTTTTCACGAGGTCGATCGTGGAGAGGGTGCCGAGCAAAAGTTGCTTCTGGTGCGACTGTTGCAGGTGCCAGGAAGCGAGATCCTGGCAGATGCTGTCGTCAGTCAGCAATGAGCATTTAACGAAAAAATCGCGTCTGGCAAGCAGTGCGATGAGTGCTGAAAGTCGCTCAGGTGGCCCCCTCTTCTACGCCCCCGAAAAATGGTACAATGTGTCCCGTCGGGGTGCTTTAGCCGCCTCGACTAGAGCCAGAAACTGCAACTACGAGTCGTCAGATTGGGCGGGGCGTAGATTTAATTTATTTGAAGAGTTTTTTGACACGAAGGAGTGAGCCATGCCATTGGTACCGATGCGATTGTTGCTTGATCATGCCGCCGAGAACGATTACGGCCTTGCGGCTTTTAATGTGAACAACATGGAACAGATCCAGGCGATCATGGAAGCGGCGAAAGAGACCAATTCGCCGGTCATAGTTCAGGCTAGCCGTGGCGCTCGTTCCTACTCGCAAGACAACTACCTTCGGCATTTGATGCTTGCCGCCGCTGAGTTGTACCCCGAGATTCCGATGGTCATGCATCAAGATCATGGTAACAGCGCGGCAACTTGCAAGAGCGCGATAGAGAACGGTTTTACGAGCGTCATGATGGACGGTTCGCTGGAAGAAGACGGCAAGACGCCGGCCGACTATGCTTACAACGCAGGCGTTACGAAGGAAGTTGTGGAAGCAGCTCACGCCTTGGGGGTTTCGGTCGAAGGCGAGTTGGGTTGTCTTGGTTCGCTCGAATCGGGCGAAGGAGAGCAAGAAGACGGCCATGGTGCCGTGGGCCAACTGACGAAAGAACAGCTGTTGACCGATCCGGAAGAGGCCGAGCGATTTGTTTCTGAAACGGGTGTGGATGCTTTGGCCGTAGCAATTGGTACCAGCCATGGTGCTTACAAGTTTACAAGCAAGCCAACGGGCGAAGTGTTGGCGATGGACCGGATTGAGGAGATCCATCGTCGGCTTCCGAACTGCCACCTCGTAATGCATGGCAGCAGCAGCGTGCCGCAGGATTTGCAGGACGTGATCAATAAGTATGGCGGCAGCCTGCGACAAACTTGGGGTGTGCCTGTCGAGGAAATTCAGCGTGGCATCAAGAGTGGTGTCCGCAAGGTGAATGTCGATACCGACAATCGGTTGGCGATTACCGGTGCGATTCGCAAAGTGCTAAGCGAGACCCCCGAAAAGTTCGACCCACGTGATTATTTGAAGCCGGCACGTGAGGCGATGAAAGAGGTCTGTGTCGCACGCATGGTCTCGTTCGGCCAAGCAGGGAATGCCTCGAAGGTAAAGCCGGTTTCGATCGATAAATTTGCCAGCTTTTACGCAATGGCTTAGGCCGCCGCCCTCGCCGTGGTATAATCGTTGTATGAGCACTGCTGCGAAAATCACGACAGCTGACGAACTTCTACGCTTGCCCCGGGGTGAGTTTCGGTATGAGCTGATACAGGGGGAGTTACGAGTGATGTCGCCTGCTGGGAGTGAGCATGGAGCGATTGGCATGGAGCTTGGTATGCTCCTGGCTTACCACATTCGTGAGCATCGTTTGGGGCGGGCTTTTTGCGCTGAGACCGGATTCAAGATTGGCAACAATCCCGATACGGTGTTGGCTCCCGATGTTGCTTTTGTTCGCCAGTCTCGCTTAGACGAGATAGGGATACCCAAAGCTTTCTTTCCCGAAGCACCGGCACTGGTGGTCGAAGTCGCTTCGCCGAGTGATACAATCGAAGAGGTCGATGCTAAAATTCGGCGTTGGCTAGCAGCAGGCGTTGAATTGGCTTGGGTCATCAATCCGAGTGGGCGAACGGTAACCATCTATCGTGCCGTCAACGACATTCAGGTTTTAACCGAGCAGGATACTCTGACAGGCGAATCGGTGGTACCAGGTTTTGCGTGTCAAGTCGCCGAGTTGTTTGTGGGCTTGAAGTAGCAATTTTTGCTTTGACTTGCGCGGCTTAGGAAGCCTGAGTTAGTCGACGTTGGTACTGTCGGCAGTTTTGTCGACCAACGCGATGAGCTTTTGTCCGGCGACCGGGATCATGTCTTTCTCGTCGGTGGCGATCAGGAGGTTTCCGGATTCCTCGATGCTGAAGAGCACGAGGGCCGATTCTCCGTAGCGGGCAAGAAAATCGTCAAAATTAAAATCGTCGCTAAGCATCGTTTTCTTGATGACGGCGCCGCCTCTGAAGCGGTCTTCTAAGTATCCTGTTGTTGTCGAGTTGCTGAACAGCGTGCGACCACGTTGGTATGCGCCAACCGATTCGGTTCTTTCGCTTGAGCTTTCGGTCGCTGCGACTTGGTAGATTTCCGAGCGCCCGAAGCGTTCGGCAAGCCCCATGGCGGCTAAGGTGTTGACTTCGTCGTTTGGGGTCATCGCTAGTAGCCGCCCGATGCCTCCTAAGTCGATTTCTTCTTGGACAAACTCGCTGCCGATGCTGGCGTAGGCGATCGGCAGCCCAGCCATGCGTGCTGCCGCATTGTTTCGAGGGTTGGTGTCGACCATCAGAACCGGGAACCCCTCTTCCTGGATTGCGACTGCGATCTCTCGAACTGCGGGAGAGGCACCGGCGAAAAGAATTCCCTGGGGATTCTCGCCCGAGAGTCCTAGCCACCGGGCAAGGGGGGCAAGCGTCAATCCGTATATCGTGACGGTGGCAACGATGACGAAAAAGGTGATCAGCATAAAGCGTTCGGCCTCTGCTGCTAGGGGATGATCGGCCTCGACGAGAGCCAGAGCAAACAAGGAACTTACTGCTGCGGCAACGATTCCTCGGGGGTGGATCCAAGCGAGTAAGGTGCGCTCTTGCCAACTTAGCCCGCTGCCAAAAGTTGAGGCAAAGACCGAGATGGGCCTCACAACCAAGATGAGTAGCAATACGAAACCAACGCTTCCCCAGCCGAGGGTACTTAAAGCTTGCATGTCAATTGTGAGGCGAGAAGACAGCACAATAAAAAGCGTTGAGATTAAGAGTACTCGTAAGTTCTCTTTGAATTCGACAACGTGGCGAATAGCAACCTGGCGTTGGTTGGCCAGTATGATTCCAAGAAGAGTGACCGTCACGAGTCCCGACTCTTCCTGTAGGTAATTGGAAAGGGCAAACAGCAAGATCACGCAGGCGAGAATCACGGGGTTTTGCAGGTAGTCGGGCACCCAGTAGCGGCGAAGCATCTGTATCATCGCGAAGGCTCCTGCTCCGCTCAGCACGAGGGCGTAGAGCAACGTGGTGCCGAAATAAAAGAGCGAATCACTGGCGATGTTGCCCTGAGTTTGGTGCAGGACGACTTCAAAGACCAAGGCGGCGATCACTGCACCGATCGGGTCGTTGACAATGCCTTCCCATTTGGCAAGCGAGCCAATGCGCCGGACCGGTTGAACGTGTCGAAGCAGAGGCAAAATAACGGTAGGTCCGCTGACGGTAAGCAGGGCGCCAAGTAGGATTGCCATCTGGGCCGAGAAACCGGCAACGGCGTAGGCAAAGCAGGCCGTGAGTAGCCAAGTGATGAGCAGACCGAGGCTGACCAATCGGAAGACGGCCCCGCGAGTTTCCTTGATTTCTCGGAAATTGAGACTGAGGCCTCCTTCAAACAGAATAATTCCGACGGCCAGCGAAACAATCGCAAAGAAGAGGCCTTGGTCGGGGCCCGGTTCGGAGCCTGGGAGTTTTCCTAGCACGACGCCGAAGATGAGAAGCAGAACAATGGCGGGTAGTCGAAACCGCCAAGCAACCCATTGGGCGGCAATGCCTAGGGCTAGGATGCAAGCAAGATAGAGAGGGTAGTCGTTCATAGCGAGAAGAGGGCTAGCGGGGATTGGTAAGGCGTGGCAGGTGCCGTATTTTAGGCCAACTTTCAGAACAGGCGATAGCAAATGGGTCCAATCTTCGGGGGTGGTTTTGGCAGTTCTCGCGGAACTTTCCTTGCAGGGCGGGGTTTTAACTAGTGAAGGGCAATGAAAGCAACTTGCCAGGGCCAAATTCCACTCCATGGGGCACTCAGCCATGCGATATTTACAATTCATGTTCGTTTTGATGTTGTCGGCAGTTTTTGTCGGTTCGGCTTTTGCAGGCGACGGTGCCGAGGGGAAAAAGGGCGATCGGCCTGGACGCGGAGAGTTCCGGAAAAAGATGTTGGAGGAGTTCGACGCCGATGGTGACGGCGAACTGAGCGATGACGAACGTGCCACGGCACGGGAGGAGATGCGGGGTCGGCGGGGCAAGGACGGAGCCAAGGGTCGTCGCGAAGGTAAGGGAGGAAAAGGTCCGCCGAGTCCTGAGCGGTTATTCGAGAAGTTCGACGCCGATGGCGATAATCAGTTGAGCCGCGAGGAATTCATGGAATTGGCCAAGTCGATGCAAGAGCATCGCGAGCGACATCGTCGCAGCAAAGGCCAAGCTGGCAAGGGGAGTGGTCGTCGAGGCGGTCCGCCCGAGGGGCGACCAGGACCTCCACGAGAAGGGCGTCGCGACTTTGGTTCACGTCCAGAGCTTCAGAACCCGGGAGATCGTCCAGGACCACCGCCTCGTGGAAAAGAAGGACGTCGTGGGAAAGGTCCAGAAGGTCATGGGCGGCGTCCGCCTAATCCAGGAAAATTGTTCGATCGCTTTGACGAGAACGAGGATGGCCAGCTTAGTCGTGAGGAATTTATGGAACTAGCACACTCGATGCGTGAGCGACATGGCCGAGGAAAAGATCGAATGGGCAAGGGACGCGACGGTCGAAAAGGAGGTCCTGGTCGTGAAGGACGCGATCGGCCGCGGCCTGAGTTCGACGGGGGTGCCGGCTCAGAACCTACCGAAACTGACGACAGCTCGGTCTGATTAGCGATTTTACCACAGAAACACCACTTAGGCCCCGTGCGCTGTATGCCCCCAGCTGGTGCACGGGGCCGGGGTGTATTGTGAAAAATCGAGTAAGGACATCAAAGCCTGGAGATTGCAATCTCCAGGGCTTTCGGTACGATTTTGAGGATTCTACTGCCTGGTGCGAGAGCATCTCTTGCCCAAGAAAGTTTGCCCAACGCGGCTACCCTATTTATACTGTAGGGACAGGCTTCCGGCCTTTCTGGCACCTCCCACCGATCCTACCGAGATTTTCAATGCGTGTTGTTTCGTATTTTCTATGCACATGTCTGTCATGGGCGTTTGCATTTGGTATAGCAGTTTCGAGTTCTGCCGTAGCGCAAGACTCGGATTCAGCGGTCGCCCCTCGGTTTGCTCCCGGCGTATTAACGACGATTTCGCCCGAGGTGAATCGAGAAGACCTGGTTAGCGTTCACGATATCATAGAGCTGCGCGCCGACGTGGAGCTGGAGCGAGAGCCAGGCACGGATAGCAAGAGTCGTACTCTGTACGAAATGTCGGAGGCGGTAGGATTCCGCCGCGATGTGTGGTGTCTGGAGATTGCATTCAAGCCGTTGCGTATGATGGCTGTCGATATCCCTCAGCCTTCGGGCAAGATGCAACGGAAGCTTATTTGGTACTTGGTTTATCGAGTACGAAACACGGGGGCCGGCTTGGCTCCTAAGCAAGAAGCTGACCGTACGTTTACAGCGGTTGAGAAATCGAGGGAGTCTTTGCAGTTCATCCCTCAGTTTGTTTTGACGAGCCAAGACCGCGATCGAACTGGGCAACCCGTGCGTAAATCCTACTTGGATCGAATCATTCCTGCCGCGGTACAGGCAATCGGGCGTCGTGAGCTGCCCGGGGGAGAGCTTCTTAATAGCGCACAGATTTCTGAGCGGCCGCTTCAATTGGAGAACGGGCGCGCGGTAGAGGGCTTGTGGGGCGTTGCGACTTGGGAGGATCTTGATCCTAGAATCGACTTTTTCTCGGTTTTCGTTGGCGGGCTGACCAATGCCTACGACTGGCAGGATTCGCCAGAGGAGTACCAGTTGGGCGATCCTCCTGGGAAGGGTCGGAGGTTTCAGCGGAAGCAGTTGCAGCTGAATTTCTGGCGGCCAGGCGACGATTTAGCTGAAAATGAGCGGGAAATTCGCTTTGGCTCCGCACTCGGGTATGCCGAATATTATGGGACCGACGAAGGCGTTGCCTATCGCTGGATTTATCGGTAGAATTGTCGGGCTCTGGACAGCGTGGCGCCAGAAGCCGTTTTCCAGCTTTGCCGCCGCTCGCGATGAGTTCCTAACCAATCCAATATCCTAATCCCCTGACCCCTCTCTACTGCAATGGCACATAAAAAAGGACAAGGCTCTAGCCGCAATGGTCGCGATTCGAACGCACAACGGCGTGGAGTGAAAAAATTTGGTGGCGAGAAGGTCATCGCTGGTAACATCATTATCCGTCAGGTTGGCAATAAGTTCCACCCGGGTACCGGAGTTGGCCAGGGCAAAGATTATACACTCTTCGCGTTGATTGATGGTCAGATCATGTTCGACCGCAAGGGACGCCGAGTGAATGTGACGCCTGCGGCTTAGCGGCGGATGCCTTTGGGCAATTCGCTAGTCAAATCTCTAGGCAGAACAATTGATTGAAGCAAGCAGAGGATGCCCGGCGAGGCATCCTCTTTTTATTTACAAACGTCTTATTCACAAACGGGCTCTTGTTTTCATTATGTTTGTCGATCGTGTTACTGTTGAAATCGAAGCGGGCAAAGGTGGCGATGGGTGCATGAGCTTTCGCCGGGAAAAATTTGTGCCCCGAGGGGGACCTGATGGTGGCGACGGTGGGAATGGCGGGAGCATCGTGGTCTTGGCCGAGCCGGGGCTCGATAGCCTTGCGGCGCTGGTGCATCGTAAACATTGGCGCGCCAAGTCGGGAACTCCAGGTAGCGGGAGTAAGCGACACGGGGCCAATGCAAAAGACCTGACGATTCTCGTGCCACCGGGTACCGTGCTGGTCGACACGGCTGGGGATTTCGTCTTGAGAGACCTTGCCACACCGGGCGAGAGCGTGATTGCTGCGCAAGGAGGCCGCGGCGGCAAGGGAAACACGCGATTCAAGTCGGCCACGAATCAGGCGCCTCGTGAATCAACTCCCGGAGGAAGCGGAGAGCGGCGGCGTCTTACCTTCGAGCTGAAAGTAATCGCCGACGTGGGATTGCTTGGCAAGCCGAACGCGGGGAAGAGTACGCTGCTGAGTCGGGTGTCGAGGGCTCGCCCTGAGATTGCCGATTATCCATTCACGACCAAGATACCTAACTTGGGCATCGTGCAGGTCGACATGGATCGATCGATGGTCATTGCCGATATCCCCGGTTTGATCGAAGGTGCCCACCAGGGAGCCGGTTTGGGGCACGAGTTTCTTCGGCATGTCGAACGGACTCGTGTGCTGATCCACTTGGTCGAGCCGATGCCCATGGATGGAACGGATCCGGTCGAAAACTACCTCGCGATTCATGAAGAACTAAAACAGTACGATGAGCAGTTGGCTGCCCGACCTGAGTTGATTGCAGTGAGCAAAGCCGAGCTACCCGGAGCGGAGGAGGTTCAACAAGAGCTTTGCGAGGCAACGGGGCGAGAGGTGTTGTTGTTTTCTTCGGTAACAGGGCAGGGGCTCAAGGAATTGATTCATCGTACGTATAGCTTACTCGCAGAAGAGCGGCAAGCGACATGAGCGCCCTCGTCGAGTCGAATCTCTTGGCCATTGATGTTGGGAACTGCCAAGTTAAGTTTGGCTGGTATCCTCCCGAGACAGCTTGCACTTCGGAATCGAAATTGGGCGGGCTTCCGATCGCCTCTTCTCTGCTTGTTCAGCCCGAAGCGATGCTCGCTTGTGCGCATGCTGGCGTGTCACGCGACCGCTTTGCGGCGCAAGTGGACGAATGGCTCGATCGGTTGCCCATTCAGGGGGGAAGTTGCATGGTGGCATCGGTTCATGTCGATGCAGCAGTATGGGTCCGTGAGATCTTGACGCGACGCGGGGTGGTTCACCCGCAAGTATTGTGCGTTGCCGATCTTCCGCTTGAGGTAAGGGTCGAGGAGCCGGAGCGGGTAGGAATCGATCGACTTCTTAGTGCGGTCGCAGCGAATCGGTTACGGGAAAGAGATCGTCCGGCGATTGTCGTTAGTTTGGGTACTGCCTGTACGGTAAATTTAATTGCGGCAGATGGGGCTTTCGAGGGAGGTGCTATTTTCCCGGGGATTGCGATGTCGGCCGCGGCGCTGCGATCGGGAACCTCGGCGCTCCCGTTAATTGGCGCCGAGTTAATCGAGGCTCCGGCTGACGGGATAGGCAAGTCGACCGAGGCGGCCATTTCGTCGGGGCTGATTTGGGGTCTGGTGGGAGCCGTCCGAGAATTGGTAGAACGAATGACCCAAGCGAGCGAGGGCCCGCCCCAACTGCTGCTGACCGGCGGCGATGGGCCGAAGCTTGCTGAAAAAATTTCGGCTGTCGGTGCCAGGGTCCAGCATGTTCCCAACATGGTTTTGGCAGGCATTCATGCTGCTGCCAAAGAAATGCACTGAGCGCAAGCATGAGCCCTACCAACCGAGTTGCTGTGCTTACCGCTTCGGGTCGTAGCGCGGTCGCGGTGATTGTTGCTGAGGGGCCCGACGCAGTGGCTACGGTAGATCGTTGGTTTCAAGCTGCCAACAAGAGGAGGTTGTGGCAGCAGCCCTTGCAGCGAATTGTCTACGGGCGTTGGGATGGCGATGGCGAGGACCTGGTTGTTTGTCGGCGCAGCGCCGAAGTGATCGAGATTCATTGCCACGGAGGTGCGCCATCGATTTCTCTCATTTTGAAGCATTTGACGGGTGACGGTTTGGAAGAGATCGATTGGCCAACTTGGGTTGCTGACCGTTCGACTTGTCCACTAGCGGCCGAGGCTCAGATTGCGTTGGCCGAAGCCACGACTTTGCGGACCGCGGGTGTCTTGCTCGACCAGTATCATGGCGCGTTGCGACGCGAGCTTCTTGAAGTCGTGGAACAAATCGATAGCGATTCTGAGCAGGCTGCCGCTGAACGTATTCGAGTGCTGCTTGCCGACGCTGAGCTAGGTCGACATCTTACCAAGCCTTGGGATATCGTCCTTGCAGGCTTTCCGAATGTCGGGAAGAGTAGCTTGATCAATGCGATGGTGGGATACCAGAGGGCCATTGTGTTCGACCAGCCAGGCACCACTCGAGATGTGGTGAGTGCCACCACCGCCGTTGAGGGCTGGCCATTGAGGTTAAGCGATACGGCAGGCCTCCACGAGGCGGCGGGCGAGTTAGAACAAGCAGGCATTGACCAAGCACGCCGCCAACTGCAAGACGCCGATTTTGTGCTTTGGGTGGTGGATGTTTCTCAGCTGGAAGCAAGCAGCGCGCAGCCGTTGATCGACTTTGCCAAGCGACAAGCGTTGGAAGTGAATCTTGATTTGGATTGGTCGCGAACGATGATCGTAGCTAATAAAATCGATTTGGTATCAGGGGCCGTTTCGTTTGGCAGCGAGGCGGTGGCGACTTGTGCTATGGACAGACAGGGAGTCGCCCAGCTTATTGCGAAGCTGTCTGATCGTCTTGTCCCGAGCCCTCCTGCGCCGGGCTCGGCAGTTCTTTTTACTGAGCAGCAAGTTGCGCTGCTACAAAAGGCGCTTGCCTGGGTAGAGGAAGGTTCGCTCGTCGAGGGGCAAGCGGCCCTTCAGAGACTTCTGTTCTCAGGCAGATAAAATCAGCTGCCTGCATTGCCACCACTGCAATCATCGGCGGCGAGAAAGCGGTTTTTCTTTCGCAGGCGGCGCTTTTGGTGCAACCTGGATAACCGATGCGGTCGATAACGGACGATGGCGGAACTTGAGGTTCCGTCTTTGATTCCACGATTGGACACGACCGCGATTGGGCAATTGCGGCGTTGGAATATCCGGTTTAAGCCCGACGTTGAGAAGGAGAATTCTATGCGAGGGGGGAACCAAGGGAGGCTTCAGGAATGCTGCGCGCGGCGATTGGCGCTGGCTGCGGTGCTTGGAGTTCTCTGGTCGCTAAGTAGCGGCACGACTACGCATATAGCACGAGGTGCTGATACGGTTACGGACGACTGTGCAAGGCAATCGCGCAAAGAGCAATCGATTCTCGTGGCTTCGAGTAAATCGTCTTTTTCGGCCTCCGCCGATCGCGAGGCTCGGGGTGGCAGCACGCTTGAGCCGATCGCAGTTACTTCGGAGCATGTGCCCGATCTTGCCGAGGTGGAACAGGACCGTCTTGTTCCCGATTTGGCCGGATCGCGAAAATTAGCTTCCAACCCCAAGGCCTTGCAGACCAATGGGGAAGGGTCGGGCGAGGCGGCTTCGGTGAAGGAAGAAGTCCTGAGCTTTCACGGAGTTTTGCCAGGCCTTTCTCGCCGGCACGAGGTTTTGCGCGAGTGGGGCGACCCTCGAAGCGAGGACACGATGGCCGAGACGCTCCAGTATCGGTTTGACAAGCTTCGCTCGGTGCGTGTGAAATTTTCGGGCGAGGTGGTTGACGCGATTGTTGTTTCGCTGGAATCGCCACTGTCGACCGAAAGCTTAACGAACAAGTTAAATCTAAAATCGATTCCTCCGGCTTTGCTTGCGGACGATGCTGGGGATCCTCTTGCGATAGTGTTTCCAGAGCGGGGCGTGGTCTTGCGCTACTCCGGCGAGGGACAGATCGGCGAGATTGTTCTTCAGCCCATCAAAGCGGCTAGCTATTTGTTGCGTGCAGAGAGCAACGCGAAGAGTAATCTGCGGGCTTGTCGCGAAGACTTGCAGCGGGCGCTGACTTTGGACCGTACTTCGGCCCATGCTCGCGGGTTGTTGTCGGAGCTTCACTTGACAGCCGGAAAGGCCGTGACGGCCGAGCGTTACGCAGCCGAAGCGATCGAGATCGAGCCAGAGAACGACTCGTTTCGGCTCCTTCATGCCAAGTGCTTGCGGCAGCTTGCTCGCTACGATTTAGCAGTCAACGAGGCCCGTAAGGTCCTGGAATCGGCAGAGAGTAATTCGCTAGTTCGAGCCAAGGCCTTGTATGAGATGAGCCAACTGGCGACCGTTGGGTCCGATGCGGTAGCACAACGAGCGGTTCTCTTGCTTACCAAGAGCATCGACATTGCAGATCGTTTGGCGATTGATCAGAATTCGCAAGTGAGTCAAGAAGCGAACGAGTTGCTTGTCGAAGCCCACTTAGCAATGGCAGTAGAAATTGCGAAGGGGCAGTGGTCTCGGAAAGACCAAATCGTTCCTCAATGGATCGAACGTGCCTCGGCGTTATCGGAAGAAATGATAGCCACGGAGGCTTCCAATTTACCTTTGCGTCTCCAGGTTGCTGTAAGTGCATTGGCAGCTGCTGCGAGTCTCGATACGCCGATCGATCCCCTGCTGTGGATCGAGGAAGCTGAGGAAACGGTTCGGCTATTGAACGCTTCCAGCAACGACCAAGAAACTCTCGCCCAGTTCGATTGGCAATTAGGCATCGCCTATTTCCATGGGGCGCAAGTTCAACACATGCGTAGTGAACCCGAGAGCGCCGAACGCCTAGGCAAGCTAGCCGTGACGAGGCTCGAAGGCCTTGCTTCCCAACGGGATGAGCTGCCTGATACGGCGTACTTGATGGGGCGGTTGTATTTCCAGATCGGAGCGGTTTACGCGGTACACCATAACGACCACGTCACGGCTTGCGAGTGGTACGATCGAGGGATTGAATACCTTCTAAACCCTGTGCCTGTGACGATTATCGCAGTGCCTCAGCAGCATGGCGACGCCTTGGTGAGCATGGGAGTTTCTTACTGGCATACCAATCGCCGTGAAGATGCAATCGATGCGACACAATCGGGCGTCGACTTGATCGAGCATGCTGTTCAGAGCGGTTTGCTGGGCGAGGAGACATTGGAAGTGCCTTACGGAAACCTGGCAGAAATGTACGGGGCACAAGGCAAGACCGACCAGGCGACCAAGTACTCGAGATTAGCGAAGGATGTGACCAACTCGGAGATGTCGAGCAAACCGACCTCGAACAAAAGAGGCTAATGCTTTGTCAACTTTTGATCCGAATCGGTACGGGCCGACTTTCGCTGGTTTCTTGCAAGTCGATCGACTTCGTTCACTTGCTGGAGGCTCGCCCGAGATGGGGTGTCGCGAGGGGTTGGAATCAATTTCGATTCCCGAGGCCTTTGGTCAATCGCAGACCGACGGCCAGATGGCCCGTTGCTGCCTTTCGGGAATTTGGCTTCTTCACGACTTTCTTGAGGAATCGCATACGATAAGCCAAGGCATTTCTACCGCGTCGGGCAGCTTCTGGCACGGCATCATGCATCGTCGAGAGGGCGACTTCTCGAATGCCAAGTATTGGTTTCGCAAAGTGGGCGACCATCCCCTGTTCGACCAGTTGGCCGGCGAGGTTCGCAAGCTTGGCGAAGCCCAGCAGCAGCTGGTCGGCGAGCGTGGGTGGGACCCATTCCGATTTATTGACGATTGTCAGTCGGTGGTAGGCTCGGGGAGTGCCGAGGAGGCCTCTTGCCGGCAGATTCAGCAACTCGAATGGGAACTCTTGTTCGATTACTGCTACAAGGCAGCCATCTCGTAGCGGCAGACTTTTTGAACCCACCAGGGCCTTGCAAGGGCTATCTAAAACCCGATACTGAACTGTTCGGTAGACCCCACATATGGGCTCCCCTGCGAAAGCGGAGCCTCCTTCCCAACGATTCAGAAAGGTACTCCCATGTCGCGTTCAGGAGCGATCACATTCAAAGGCAATCCAATGACGCTCGCCGGCGAGGCAGTTAGCGCTGGCCAAGCGGCTCCCGATTTCAAGCTCCACTTTTTTCAAGACGGAATGCAAGAGTTGACTCTGGCCGACTTGAAGGGCAAGCCGACCATTCTTAGTGTTGTACCTTCGCTCGATACCGGGGTCTGTGCGATCCAGACAAAGAAGTTCAACGAATCACTCGGGTCGCTCGGCGATTCGGTCAATGCCGTGACCGTGAGCCTCGACCTGCCGTTTGCGATGAATCGATTTTGCGGAGCCGAGAATATCACCAACCTGCAATCGGCAAGCGATTATCAAGACCGTACTTTTGGAAATAACTGGGGCACCTTGATCGAAGAATTGAAGATCCTCACGCGAGCGATTTTTGTTCTCGATGCCGAGGGCAAAGTCACTTATGTCGAGTACGTGCCAGAAGTCACCAGCGAACCAAACTACGATGCTGCGATCGAGGCGCTCAACGCACTGCGATAGAACGCCTGGGAAACCCAAAAGAGACACTCACGTTATTCACAACGCATTAGAAGGAAGAATTAAATGGGATGCTTAGTACAACAGCCGGCTCCAGAGTTTAAGGCTCAGGCCGTGATGCCAGACGGGTCGTTCAAAGAAGTTTCGCTAGAGGATTATCGAGGGCAGCATGTGATGTTGTTCTTTTACCCGTTGGATTTCACGTTTGTTTGTCCAACCGAGATCATCGCATTTTCTGAAGCGGTATCAGAATTCAAAAAGCGAAACGTCCAGCTGTTAAGCTGCTCGGTCGATAGCCACTTTACTCACTTGGCGTGGCGCAACACGTCTCGCAATGAAGGCGGGTTAGGCGATATTCAGTTCCCTATGTTGGCAGATCTTAACAAGAAGATCGCCGAAGATTATGGCGTCTTGCTGGACGGTGGGATCTCGTTGCGTGGTTTGTTTCTGATCGACAAAGAGGGCGTGGTCCGGCATCAGCTGGTCAACGATTTGCCGTTGGGCCGTAGCGTCGACGAAGCTTTGCGGCTAGTCGATGCGTTGCAGTTCTTTGAAGAGAACGGCGAGGTTTGCCCTGCGAATTGGAAGCAAGGCGACCCAACCATCAAACCGAGTCCGGCGGATAGCCGCGAGTATTTTGAAAAAGCCAATGCCTGATGTCTCGCCTGGTTTTTGCAGACGCGGCTTTCGGTTACGGTTTGTTTTTCGGTAAAGACTTAAAGTGGGAGTATCGGCTATGGGAAGATTCATTGCGATCGTTGTGGTTTTGGTAGCGGTTGCGCTGCTACTGAACAGCTTTCTAGGAGGCAAGAAAGACCAGGACGCGGTGATCCACGACGAGGCTCCCCCTTTTGTTGCTGAGTCGGTCGAGCCCGAGCCCGAGTCCGAGAACGAAGCTTCGACTGAAGAAGAGCCTACGGAAGAAACGGTGACGTCGGAAGAAGCCGTGATGTTGGAAGAAACGGCTGAACCTGAAGCGACTGAACCTGCTCCGGAAGAAACCGAGGAAGTTGAGGAGGCACCTACTGAGCCAGAAACAAGTACGACCGAGAAAACCGAGGCGGTTGTGGCTCCCGTTGCCAAGTCCGTAGTGCTGGGTAGTTCTGAATTGACGGCAGGAATTCCCGGCGAAGGCGAGCTGACTTCGGAGCAAATCGAAGCATGGTTGGCTGACCCCGCCAACCACGCGGTGATCAAACCCGAGTTGCCACTGGGACTTGCAGCAGGTGCTGGTGGAATTCAAGGCCTCGAAGCAAATCCTCTGACGCGAGCGAAGATCGAATTGGGTCGTCAGCTGTATTTTGATACCCGCCTGTCGGCAGACAATACGATTAGCTGTGCCAGTTGCCATGCTCCCGAGAATGGTTTTGCGAGGGAAACCCAATTTGGTATCGGCATCGAGGGACAAATGGGCGGACGCAATTCGCCAGTGGCTTATAACCGCATCTTGAGTGGGCCCCAGTTTTGGGATGGCCGTGCCGAATCGTTAGAAGCTCAGGCCGTCGGTCCGATCGCAAATCCAATCGAAATGGGTAACACGCACGAAGCGTGTGTTGAAACACTCCAAGGCATCGAAGGTTATCAATCCCAGTTCGAGGCCGTTTTTGAGGACGGTGTGACGATCGATAATGTAGGACGTGCAATTGCAAGCTTCGAGCGAGTCCTTGTGACCGGCCCTGCGCCTTGGGATTACTATTCGCAGCTCACGACTTTCGAGAAGGCCTTTGCCGACGATATCGAGGATCTTGAGGAACTAAAGAGTGAGGAGGAAGAGCTATACCTACAGTACATGGAGCTCAAAGCCTCTAGCGAAGCGAGTCCGGTTAGCGAAAGCGTGGCTCGCGGCGGAGCACTGTTTTTCAGCGACAAGACGGGCTGCACCGCCTGCCACGTCGGTGCGAACTTTACGGACGAAAAATACCACAATCTGGGTGTCGGCATGATGGCTGAGACTCCCGATGTGGGACGCTTTAGCGAAACCGAAGACGAGAACGATCGAGGTGCTTTCAAAACACCGACCGTCCGCAACATCTCGCTTTCGGCTCCTTACATGCACGACGGGTCGCAGGAAACGCTGATGGAGGTTGTCGATTGGTACGTCAAGGGCGGCCATCCGAACGAGCATCTTAGCAAGAACATCAAGAAGCTTGAACTCAGCGACCAAGACAAGCAAGACTTGGTCGCGTTTATGGCCGAGGGTTTGTTGAGCGACTTCCCTGAAGTCGAGACAGCGCGATTGCCGCAATAAAGTTAGCCACAATAAAGCTAACAGTCTTGTTCCGAATCCTCGACGCTCGTGTCGAGAACTCGTGCTTCGACAATCGTATCTCCCCCGGGTTGGTGGCCTGCTTGAGGTTCTTGCCAGGTGGTGCTGGTTTGTACTTGAATATGTTTGGCCATCCAGAGTTGGAGGCCTTTGCGGATGCCGGCCCGGAGAGGCGGAATCAAGAGCGAAAGCCCCAGTACGTCGGTTAGTATCCCGGGAGTGATGAGGAGCACTCCGGCCACGAGGATTAACACGCCGTCTCCTAGAGCCTGGGCAGGGAGCATTCCCTGCTGCATTTCGGTCTGAACGCGATGGAGTGCTCGCCAGCCTTGCCAGCGAGCAAGAGAGGCTCCCAAAGCGCCTGTCGCAATCACAACGAAAATAGTTGTCCAAAAACCGAACATGCCGCTAAGCTGGAACAGTAGCCATAGCTCGGCCAAGGGAACGAGAGTGAATAACAAGAACAGCGGTAACATGATCGAACTCGCGTCGGTAAAACATAAAAGGCTCTCAAAGTAATGGTAGCTCCCAGCTACTGACAAACAATGGCAAACGCGGGCAGGGCGATTGCCATCGATAGCAAAGGCGCTGCTATGACAGACAATAAGCGGCCACGAGCAGGATTTCCCGGATGGGCGGGGCCTGGACTCGGAGCTTTGTTAGGAGCATTTATCGCTTTTTGCACGTTGCTGCAGAGCGAGCCAATGAGCCCATGGCCACCGCTACCGACCCTTGGGGCTGGCCTGGTGATTGGGCTCATTGCTGGAGGGATGCTTGCCCTGCGGGAGTGGATGAAGGGGCGTTAGCTGGCGAAAGCCGCTCTAGGGTCGCAAGCCAGGGGGGACCCCTTGCGGATACTCTCTGGCGATAACGGCATTGATTTTTTCGATGCGGTTGGGGGGGCTCGGGTGGGTACTAAAAAACTCAGGCTGGCTTTTTCCTCCCGAGGCTTCGGCGAGAATATTCATGACGCCAATCATTGCTCGCGGGTCGTAGCCCGACATGCCGCAGAGGCGAACTCCCCAGTCGTCGGATTCGAGTTCATCGTCGCGACCATACTTCATCGAGAGCACCGAGGTAATCATTTGAGCCATCTGCCCACTCTGATTGGTGCCGCCTAGTGTACCGACTGCCCCGGCCAGCCCTTGGAAGAGACCTTGCTTTGCCATACGCTTATTGCCGTGACGGGCCAGCACATGGCCGATTTCGTGCCCCAAGACTCCTGCTAACTGCCCTTCGGTTTCTAAGCGATTAAACATTGCTTGGGTAATAAAAACTTGCCCCCCTGGTAAGGCAAATGCGTTGACCGTCTTGCTGTCTGCTAGCAGCGTGAATTGAAAGGAGTCGAAATAGGGATTGGTAAATCCCTTGGCCTCAAGGTGGTCTTGCAGGTGGTTGAGTAGGCTGCGGCCAACTCGGTGGACTTGTTCTTGATTGGCTCTGTTGCGAGAAGGGCCGCCATGTTGTCCCGCCACTTCGGGAGCGGCTTGTAGCCCGAGCTTGATCTCTTGAACTTCTTCGGTCATGGCGACTCGCTCGCTTTCGCCGGTGACCTGATTGATATCTCCTGGCTTAGCGTAGTATTGGATTAGCGCAAAGGCAGCGATTGCGAGAGTAATCATGAGCCTCGCTTTGATACCGCTGCCCATCCGGCCGCCGGGGCCGCTAGGCCGGCCAAACATCGGACGTTGCCTTCTTCTTTGCGGTTGGGCTCGTCGACGCCGTGCGGGAAACGGAAAACGACCGCGAGAACTGCCAGATTTCGGAAACGGGAATCGTAGCCGGGACATGATAAAAGCCAAGATTTCGAGGGTAGTGGAAAAGAGGTATAAATACCCACTATACCAGAACAGTCGATCCAAGGAACTGCGAGCGAGCAAGCCCAGGGATTGCAATCTCTGGGCCTTCGGGGTGTACGCCAACGACTAAGAATTGTGCTTGCGACGTCGCCGTCGTCCCTGAGGGGCAAACATCGACTGCACCGCAGAAATCCCTTCTAAAAGGCAATCGACGTTCTCAGGTTGATTGTAAAAGTAAAAACTTGCCCGTGTGCTGGCCGAGATTCCCAGCAATGCGTGTAACGGCTGAGTGCAATGATGCCCGGCACGCACGGCAACGCCAAATTGGTCGTTAAGCACTTGCGCAAACTCATGGGCATGGATTCGCTCGAAGGCAAAGCTCACCAGTCCTGCCCGATGCTTCGGCGCGGGGCCAAGGATTCGGAGCCCCTCGATTTGGCTGAGCGCGTCGTAAGCGAGTTGAGTCAAAACTTGCTCGTGACGATGAATGGCCTCAAGGCCGATGTGGTTGAGATAGTCGATCGCAGCCGACATGCCGATGGCCGGGGCAATCGGCGGTGTGCCTGCTTCGAATTTTGCCGGCAGTTCGGCAGGGGTGAAACTATCAAGGCGCACCTCGTTGATCATACTTCCCCCGCCTAAGAAGGGGGGCATGGCATCGAGCAGCGACTCTTTGCCGTACAAAATCCCCACGCCTGAGGGACCAAGCATCTTATGTCCGCTGAAGGCCAAGAAATCGACATCCGATTTGAGCACGTCGACTGGCATGTGGGGGACGCTCTGCGCTGCATCGACAAGAACCAACGCCCCGGCTGCATGTGCTTTGGAGGTGATTTCATCAATCGGATTGATCGTACCGAGCGTGTTAGAAATCGAGCAGACTGCGACCAGCTTGGTTCGCTCCGAGAGCAATTGGTCGAAGGCCGCCATATCGAGCCGGCCATCTTCGGTGATCGGAACGTGCCGCAACACGGCGCCGGTTTCCGCAGCGATTTGTTGCCAAGGAACCAAGTTGGAATGATGCTCCATGACGGTCGTGAGTATCTCGTCGCCCGGCTGAAGATTGGCTCCGCCCCAACTACGCGCCACGAGATTGATCGAAGCGGTGGTACCTGGCGTAAAAATCACTTCGCGAGCATGTTTGGCACCGACAAAGGCTCTAACTTTCTCGCGGGCCAGTTCGTAGAGTTCGGTGCTGCGCTCGCTCAGCGTATGAATCCCACGGTGGACGTTGGCGTAGTCGTGCTCGTAGACGTTGCTAATGGCGTCAATAACTTGACGAGGACGCTGGGTGCTGGCCGCGTTGTCGAGAAAAACCAACGGGTGGCCTTCGAGAATATCGCGGCTGAGGATCGGGAAATCATCGCGAAGCGACTCGGGCAGCAGTGCCGATTGGTCGACCGTTTTAGCAGCACTCATGATTCGCCGCCTTCCGCTAGCGGCGAGTGAACGGCAGACTGCAAAACCTTCCAGGAGAGCAAGCAACATTTTTGCCGGTTCGGCGTAAGCCGTGGTCCGTAAAGGGTAAGCATGTCGGCGGCCGAAAAGTCTTTCAGGTCGTCGACCGTCTTGCCGTAGAGTTCCTCTAACAACATCGAAGCCGACGCTTGGCTGATAACGCAGCCATCGCCCGTGAAGTAAAGATTTTCGATCTTGCCCTCGTCGTTAAGCTTCAGCTCGATTCGTACCACGTCGCCGCAAAGCGGGTTCTTGTCTTCATGCGCATGAGTGGCGCTTTCGAGCGTGCCCCGATGAAACGGGTCCTCGTAGTGATCGAGAACGTGTTCTTGATAGAGTTCTTCTTCGGATGGCATGGCGAGCGATGTTTGATCTGGGATATTTGATGGTTGATGCAAGAAGGGCGATACTTCGATCACACCAACATTCTAACATCCCACATCAAACATCTAGAGTCTATCCCGTAGGATTTCGGTTGCGGCGTTGCGGCCACAGGCGCCCATTACGCCACCGCCGGGGTGGCTGGCGGCTCCGCAGAGATAGAGTCCCGGCACAGGCGAGCGGTGGTCGGCCCAACCTGCAACGGGGCGGAAACAGTAGAGCTGGTGGGGCGACATGGCCCCTTGCATGATGTTGCCGCCGGTGATGCCAAAGGTTCGCTCCAAGTCGAGCGGGCTAAGCACTTGGCGGTGTTCGATCGCGGCAGGCACGTTGGGGGCATAGCGGGCGAGCATCTCGACACAACGGTCGCCGAAGGCTTCTTTTCGATCGTCCCAATTGCCTTCGGCCAGTTGGTAAGGAGCGTACTGGACGAACATCGAAAGGATGTGTTTGCCCGGCGGGGCGATTGTTGAGTCGACGCTCGTCGGCATCGTGATTTCTAAAATAGGCTCGTCGCTCGGTCTGCCGTACTTGGCATCGTCGTAGGCTCGGTCGAGATAGTCGAGCGAAGGGCCGATGTGCATCGTCCCATGATGGTGAGGCCCCACGCCGCTATTGGGGATGCAAGTAAACTTGGGCGGTTCGCTGAGTGCCAGATTGACTTTTGCCGAAGCAGACGAGTAGTCGATCCGCGAGACGGCCTCGCGAAATTCCTCAGGCAGAACATCCGGGGAGAGGAGCTTCTCGAACGTAAGGTGCGCATCGACACTCGAAGCCACGACTTTTGCGTCAAGCTGCGTGCCATCTTCAAGTCCGACGCCGACGATGCCCGACTTGCCCGTATGAATGGAATGCACAGGCGCCTCGCGGCGAATTTCGACGCCCAATTCTTTGCAAGCCCCTTCGAGAGCATCGGCCAACCCGCCCATGCCGCCTTGCACGTAGCCCCAAACTCCGCGAGCGCCTCCGGCTTCGCCCATCACGTGGTGTAAAAGCACATAGGCGCTTCCCGGCGAGCTGATCGAAGTGAACGCGCCGATAATCGCATCGGTTGCGAGCGTTGCCATCAGCACGTCGGTTTCAAACCAACGCTCAAGGATCGGCCTTGCGGCACCGGTCAGCAGCTCGACGGCCTCAGGGAGATCAGCCCCCAGGCCTTTGACCGCACTGTACATATCGAAAAGCTTTTTGCCGTCGCGTAGTTTTTTCGCAAGGCCGATTTTTCGCCACGCTTTGGGCAAAGGCAAAATATCGGGGGCCGATTCGCTAAGTGCCGGTTCGAGGGTCGCGGCCACTCGGCCTAGCAGCGCCTCGTAGCGAGGATAGGCCGCCGCGTCGCGCATGCTGAATTTGCCGATTTCGCGTTGGTTCAGCGCTTCGTCGGGACCCATAGTAAGGCTGCGTCCGTCGGGCATCGGTGTGAAAGACGATGGCGAGCGGGGCAGAATTTTTAGCCCGTATTCTTTCAGTCGAAGTTCGCGCAAAATTTGCGTTTGAAACAGGCTAATCACATAGGCGGCAGTCGAAATTTTGTAACCGGGCCATAGCTCTTCGGTCACCGCACAGCCGCCCAGCACATGTCGGCGTTCAAGCACACAGACCTTGCGTCCCGCCTTGGCAAGATAAGCGGCGCAAACAAGTCCGTTGTGGCCGCCGCCGATAATAAGGCAATCGTATTTTCCGTGTTTCGACATGGGTTGAGGCTTCCTTGCTCGGGCAGTTCGTAGGCTTGGATTGTATCACAATCCCAACGACTTCGCCGTAGCAAGCCAGTAGAGTTCGCCGGCTCCGTATTCGATTTCGCCCTCGAATCGCACCGCGGCAACCGTCCCTTTGGCAAACCGTATGTGGGCGTGTTGGTCGCCGACCAGCGCGGCGGTCATGTTGCCGACATCCGGCGCGTGGCCAACCCAGCAAATCTGATCGCCGCCCGTTTGGCGAGACCAATAGCAGATCGCGTCGAAGTCGCTGCCCGGCGCGAGAGCCTCGGTCGAAATGATCTCGGGGTCGTGCTCGGTATAACGAGCAATGATCTCGGCCGTCTGTTCGCAGCGAACGTAAGGACTCGTTGCGATGACCTGCGGCGCGAAGCCGCGCTCAGCAAGCGTTTTGACGACTTCTATGTAACGCAACGTGGCTTCATTTTCTAATGGCCGTAGCGAATCGTCGGGCCAGCGCGGATCGCCGAAGTCATACGCCCAAGCGTGGCGTGCAATGTAGATGAACATAGCGAATCGTCCTCTCGAAAAAGTGAACCACAAGGCACGAAGAACACAAAGGAAAAATCGTAGCAGTTTATTCTGGCATTTCAATTATTCGTGAACTTTGTGGTTCTACTTTACCGATTTCTCCACAGATTGCAGTCGGCGATTTTCAATTTTTTCTGCACTACGTCAATCTCGGCCTTAAAACGCTTGGCATCTTGCGGATAGCCGGCAGTTGCCTTGAGGCCAGGGATTTGCGCCGCCCAATAAGCATTAAACGCTCGCATGGCCAGCTCGCGGTGGTATTTGGCCGTCATCGACGCCAACGCGGTTGGCAGCTCGGCTTCGCCCTTGGTGCGAAAGCAGACCTCGACGCGCGCTTCCGCCGGACCCCACCGGTAGCGACTGGCCGGTCGACTCTCAAGCAGAGTTTCAATCTCTTGGTCAGGGAAATGATGTTGCAGCAACTCGGCGTAGCGGTTGCGACCGCCATGTTTGTCGAAGGAGATGAAAAAAGGAGTTAGGGGCTGGAGCTTGGAGGTGAGGGTATCGACTACGTCTTTGACGAGTCCGATCGAAATGTGCGAAAGCGCGGCGCCTTTGGTGACGTAGCGGGTGGTGAGGTCGTTGAACTCGCGCGGAAAGACAGCACGGGCACGTAGATCGACAAGTTTTAGGTCGGCTTCGTCGCAAGCGACTTGAAACTTGTTTTGGACAGCAAATACCTCGCCGGCATCCGCATCAATCGGCAACTCACAATCGTAGCCGGCGTACCAAGGCAGATCGTGGCGATGGCCCGCGGAGTCGGCAAGCGTAGCATCCCAAAGTTGTTGCCAGCTGGTAGGGGCGTTGCCTTGGGCGGCTGCCAACCCAGTCAGCACAGCTTGCTCCAGCCACTGCAAGCCTCCCCGCGGTTTGTAGAGAAGTTTTGAATCGGCGATCGCAAGGCGTTCTTCGGTAGGTTTCAAGGTAACCAAGCTGCCAAGCTGATCATAAAGGTCAACCGCCTTATTTCCCTCACCTCCCACCTGCCACGCCGTCGCGCCGACAACCAACGGCCCAAGGTTCGGCCCGTATCCCGCTTCGTCGATTCCAATATGCCAAGTCATACGGGGTAGTATATGGGATTCGAGTGTTTGTGACTCACGTTGGTTGTGCAAAAAATCGGTTCTTCAGGAATTTTAGTGGCTCTTATTATGGGCTTTGAATTTGGGATCGTGTGTCCTGGAGGGACTTTTGGTAATAGCCCAGCGATTTATCGCTGGGTACGCAAGGAGATCACCACGAGTCCTGGAGGGACGACTGAAACTTGTACTGTCCTAACGATGGGTCTAAAACCCTCGTCTTTAGACGAATCCTTTAGGTAGGTTATTACGATTCCGTGAGGCCAAGTGCATTATGTGTGTTGATGTTTTTGGGTGGCAGCGACACGGGGCCGCGGAACGGTGCTTTGGCGAGAAACCTCTGCTCGGAC